>JACMJL010000234.1 GCA_014380625.1 Clostridiaceae bacterium | reverse complement strand
CAAATTTTTTGAAATGTATTTAAAGCATAAAAAAAGCAGATTAAATCTTAAAGTATCTTGTTATAATCAAGAGAAATTATTAGCAGAATATCAAGGTCAATACGTTGCATTTAAATAAAACACATGAATAAGGTATATTCAAAAAAGTAACAAGCCAATATTCCCAGAATCTTTGGCTTGTTATTTAAAAAAAATCTATCACTTCATATTGGTATCAAATTGAGGATTTCTCTATTTGTGAACTATTATTTCATCTTCATCATAAATCTGATTTTTAATAGCACTATAAATTATAAGTTCTGTTGATGCAGGTTTTATGCTAAAGTCAGTTCTAATAACTCCCTTTTGTAAATTCATATATTTACTATCTAGTTCTTCAAAACCAGGAATTTTTTTTATTAATGAGTTGTAAATTGTATCCCTTAAAGTTTGGTTTATAAAAAGTATTTTTTCACTATCCCCTTTATTTTTAATTTCAGATATATCTGAATTAATAAACTCAAATCCACTAAAGATTCGATTGTATTTGCTGTATTCTACAGTATATTCAGTAGAATCATCCTTTTGTTTCATACTTACTTTCTATTTTATCTACATTTTAGTCATAGCTGATATCATAGTTTTTTTAGTCCTTTATTGGTATAATACTATTTATGACGTGACTTAGGGAAGAAATTCTTATAAAAATTAAAGGTGTGATGAAGTTTTGAAAAAAATAATTGCAAATATAGCGGATAGCTACGGGTTATATGGTTTACATAAAGAATATAGTAAAAATGATCAGTTTAATTATATGGAGGCGGAAGTTTCTGTACTTAATAGTGATTACTTGAAGTTTTATGAGAAGCCATCTTTGCCCCAAATATATTTTCAAGAAAAAAGTGAAGAGAAAGATTACAAGAATGGTAAGTTAACGTTCTTAAGTCAAGTTGAGAATGAACTTTGCAATACAGAGGCTGTATTTCATTCTAACTTATGCACAGACAAGGATATAAATGTTATTCTTGTGCATGGCTGGAGAGCAGATAATTTAAATAGGCTAGAAAAAGTGTTTTTAGATAGTTTTAAAGAGAGAAAATATAATATTTATAATTACGTATTACCCTTTCATATGGAAAGATCTCCAGATACATCTATTTATAGTGGAGAATACTTTGTTAGTGCAGATGTAGGTAGAACTCTTAAATCTGTACAACAATCTATTAGTGATATTAGAGCTTTAATAAGGTATATTAGGGAAATAAAAAAGGGCAAAATTATAGTTATTGGATTGAGTTTAGGTGGGATAATTAGTAACTTATTATGTGAGGTTGAAGAGAATATTGATGCACTTATATCTTTGTTTTATGGTAATGATTTATCTTTTACAGTATTTGAAACTGAGGCAGGGAAGTATATGAAAAAAGACTTCTTGAAAAGCAATTTTAATAATAGCTTATTAAGTAAAAGCTGGCAGGTTATAATTCCAAGCTTAAGAAAGCCAGTAATAGATCTAGATAAAATACTTCTTATTTCAGGTAGATATGACAAATATGTATTAAACAAAGATACTGATGTATTATGGGAAAATTGGGGGAGGCCAGAAAGGTATAATTATGAGTGTGGTCATTCAGGGATAGTACTATGGAAGAATAAGGTTAAAAATGACACTTTAAAATTTATAGATAAAAGAGTGAAATAGTATGCTACTAGTATGGATATTATTATGGATATTAGCATTTATAATTATTATAAAGGATTATAAAACTGAATCAACCAGATGGATGGCGTCCATAGCTTTCCTCACTGGATTAGGATCTTTTTCTGTAGTTTATGAAGAAAACTTTATGAAGTATTTTATTGCTAGAAATGCTTTAAGCCAAAGTACTATAAGCTTAATGTATTCCTTCAATGCTATTCTAGCAGCAATTGTACATTATGTGACACCTTGTTGTATGTTGATTTATGGAGTATCTTATGCAAATATAGTTCCAAAACCATTAAAGAAAATAATATATACTATTTTTTTTATACCCTCAATTTTAAGCTTTATACTTCTGCCAATAAAGTGTAATTCTTTAAAAACACCAGAGGAGCTAATACTATATTTTAGACAATTGACATTGTGGACGGTACCTTATATACTGGCAGCAATTTGCTTTCTAGTGTATTCCTATATAAAGGAAAAGTCCTACATGATGAAAAAATATAAGTTAATAACATTAATTATAAATGTACCTTGTTTTGGCTATGTAATTTTATCCAATTTTATATTGAGGGACCTTGGATTAGAAAATAATTGGAGATATTTTGCTATATTAATTCCGGTTGAGTTTATAGGTTTTTTATACTTTGCTTATAAATTTGGGATTCTAGGAGTTAAGTTAAAGTTTGAGCGATATAAGTTTGCTTTTGAAGACATGCATGAACTTGTATCGGATTCTTATATTGCATTAGATGAAAGTTTTAATGTTATGGAATTTAACGAAGTATTTTCAAAGAATTTTCTAATTGAGAATAAAAAATACAAAAACTTTCAGCAGGTATTGGATTTAGGTAAACTATCCCAATACCGAGGGGATTTAATAAGCTTAATAAATGCTTCAATAGAGGGCAACACTAAGGTTATGGAAATATCAATAAATGCAAAGGTAGAGGAAATATTTTTTGAAGTAAAGGCTACTCCCATAATATTAAACACAGAATATTTTGGTACAGTACTTTTGTTTAAAGATATTACTGTTTACAAAAGGAATGTAGAACTTATCAAACAAAATCAATTTCAACTCATCGAAAAAGAAAGACTTTTATCTCTGAGTCAATTAATTGGGGGTATAGCACATAATCTAAAAACTCCTTTGATGAGTTCGGCTGGTGGCATACAAATAATTAAGAGAGATACGGGGAAAATATATGAATATATGCAGAAGAACTGTAGTGATACTACAGAAGTAAAAAAATTAACAGATGAAATTAATGATTGGCAACAAAGAATAACAGAATATTTAATATATATGTCTGACGTAATAACCACTGTTAAGGGACAGGTAACAGAATATAGCGAAATAATTGAAAGTGATTTCTCTATAAAAGAAATTATAGATAAAATTACTTTGTTAATGACTTTTGAATTTAGTAAAAGTAAGCTGAAATTATCAAAAGAGTTAAATATTGATTATACAGAGAGAATTAAAGGGGATGTTAATTCTCTTGTACAGGTTTTAAACAATCTTATAACTAACGCAATAGAAGCAAGTGCTGAGGGAAGCATAATAACTTTAGGTGGATTTAAAGAAGAAGAGAAGCTTATATTTTATGTGAAGAATTTTGGGACAGGAATTCCGGTGGAAATTCAAAGTAAGATATTCAATAAAATGGTGACTACAAAAGGTAAAAATGGAACTGGACTTGGCTTATATATATCTAAATCCATAATAAAAGGAAGATTTAATGGTGAAGTATATTTTGAATCTAATGATAAAGAAACAACCTTTTTTGTAAAGCTACCATTAGGTTTTTAAAGATGCATTAATAGAAGGAGTAGGGGCTTATGATTAACAGCGGTATAAGGGTAATAATTATAGATGACGATTCTGGAATAGTTGATTCTATAAAAGGTTTTCTAGAAGATAAGTATTACATCGAAGGATTTACTAGCTCCAGGGACGGCTTGAGTCGATTACAAGAAGAAAAATTTGATTTACTAATTTTAGACTATTATATAGATGAACTTAACGCAAGTAATATAATAGATGAAATAAGAAAGTACAATAATGATTTATATATACTACTTCTAACTGGTTTTTCTGAAAAAGTACCAGGAAGGCAGTCTCTAGAAACATTGAAAATACAAAACTATTATGAAAAGACCGGTGATTTTGAAAAATTAATAATATTTATTGAGGGTATTATTAAGTCAATAGAGTTTTTTAAAAGTGAAAAGCCTACAATTGGTGAAAGAATAAAAGAATTAAGAAAACAACATGGTTTAAGCCAAGAGGAGGTTTCAAGATACTTAGAAATACAAAGGTCCACAATATCTTTATATGAATCAGGGGATGCGACGCCTCCAACTATGACTATAATAAAATTGGCTAGATTATTTAACGTTACAACAGATTATATTCTTTGTTACGAACTTAACGTGGAAAAAAATAAACTTCCATTAAAATAGACCATATAAAAACTGAAAGTTATGATTTTTTTCACCTTCATTGACATGTTAATTATATTAACATATAATTAGACAACAATGTCTATAAAAATACAATATACGCAGATGTTTTTATGGATTTACAACTTTTAAAGGTTGTTAATAATAACAAAAACAATAAAATCTAGGTAACTGATTTTAGGTAACCAGAGTTTTTTTAAAATTTTGATATAAAGGCGTTGAATTATATGGAATCTAATATTCATGATGAAAATATGTACACTTTTATACAAAAACAAGATGAAAACCTGCGAGATAAATTTAAATACTATGAACAACTTCATTTAAATAAAGGTAGGGGATTTGCAGTTTATAATGTCCCCAATTTAGTGTTACTTATAGCAAATAATGAATATGAAAATTATTTAAATAATCAATATGGGTTTAAAGAATTTCATTTGGGTAAAACTTTTTATGAAATAAGTACTAATAGTTTAATTAATTCCAGGCTTCCTTTTTTTAAGAAGGTTATTAAAACAGGGGATATATTAAGTGTTAGTCTTTTTAAATATGAAACCGTTTTACATAAGGAAATAATTCTTGAAGTAACTTACATTCCTATTTATGAAAAGGATGAAATTAAATATATAATTGAAAGTTTTTCTGATGTTACAGAAAGGGAAAATCAAAAAACACAACTGATATTATTTGAGAAGCAGAAAGAATTTTTTTTCTTTATTTGCCATGAGTTTAAAATGCCATTAACAGTGATATTGTCAGCAGTGCAGATGTTTAAAGTCACCTGTAAAGATGAATTATCACCTAGCTGTTTAAAATATATAAAAAAGATAAAACAGGGTTCCTTCCTACAATTGCGACTTGTAAACAATTTACTAGATATTTTAAAATCAGACTCAGGCAATATTAAAATACATAAAAAAAATTTAGATATCGTGGAGGTTACTACGGCTATAATTGATACTGTTTCAGTTTATGCTATAACAAAAGGGGTTAAAATAAAGTTTTCCTCCTCAATAACGGAACTAATAATAGGAATAGATGATGAAAAATATGAAAGAATACTTTTAAACCTCCTATCAAATGCAATAAAATTTACCCCAAGGGGCAAAAACATACAAGTTAAAATTGACATAGAAGGCAGTAATGTAAGAATTGAAGTAAAAGATAGCGGTGTAGGTATTTCTATTGATAAACTAGGTGTTATATTTGAACTCTTTGGTCAGTCGGATAATTCTTTGACTAGAGAAAATGAGGGTACAGGCATTGGTTTATATTTAGTAAAGCAGCTAATTGATGCTTTAGATGGAAAAATAAAAGTAAATAGTATAATTGGTAAGGGAAGTTCATTTGTCCTACTGTTACCTATTGCAAAGATTAAAGAAGATACAACAGATTTTTCATCTCATGTTATAAAGGATAATCACTTAACTGAAAGTACGGATATTGAGTTTTCTAGTATCTACTTTGATTAGGTGGATTAATCGCTTTATCTAGAAAGACTAAGGCTCCCTGGTATAAATTTTTATATTATCAAATCACCTAATGCAAAAATACTATATTAAGGATGACCTTAAATATTTTAAGTTATAAATAATTAGCATAATTAATAACTTAATTTTTAAACCATAATGATTATTTATGGTTAATAATTACGTATTTATAGCGTATGTGATTAATTATTTAACAGATATGATATAATTAACTTAATAAATTAATTTAAGAGGTAAGCATATGGATAATATCGATATTAACATTCTTAAAATTTTACAGCAAAATTCTAGAATAACGGCATCTGAAATTAGCAATAGAATTAATCTTTCAATCCCTGCGGTAAGTGAAAGATTAAAAAAGCTAGATTCTTCAGGTATCATAGAGAAATACACGGCAATATTAAGTTCGAAAAAATTGAACAAACACCTGATGGTAATAATGTTTATTTCCCTTGAATCACCTAAATATACAGATACCTTCGTTAAAATAATCCAAGAGGATAACGAAATAGTTGAGTGTCATTATCTTGCTGGCGATTATGATTACGCTTTAAAGATAATCACAGAAAGTACTGAGAGTTTGGAGAAGATCTTAAACAGAATTAAAAGTATAGCTGGGGTTCAAAAGACTAAAACCACTGTTTCACTTTCTACTATTAAAAATAATTATTCGGTTATGCCAAATGAAAATATTGACTAAATTATATATTGGGGGGATTTAACATGATAATTGGAGTTCCAAAGGAAATTAAAAATAATGAAAATAGGGTTGCTATAACCCCTGCAGGTGTACACGCTTTAGTTGCAAAGGGTCATAAGGTTTTAATTGAAAAGTCCGCAGGTATTGGAAGTGGTATTGAAGATGAAGAATATAAACTTGCTGGTGCTGTAATTCTTGATAAAAGTGCAGAGATTTTTGAGCAAGCTGATACTATTGTAAAGGTAAAAGAGCCACTTGAATCTGAATATGATTTATTCAAAGAAAATCAAACGCTCTTCACTTACCTTCATTTAGCACCAAATCCTTCACTTACAAATGCCTTAATTAAAAAGAAAATAACGGGTATTGCGTACGAAACTGTTCAACCTAAGAGTGGGAACCTTCCTCTTTTAACTCCAATGAGTGAGGTTGCAGGTAGGATGTCAATTCAAGTTGGAGCAACACTTTTACAAAAGTATTATGGTGGGCTAGGTGTATTGCTTGGTGGAGTTACTGGTGTTCTTCCAGCTGAAGTTGTTATTGTTGGAGGTGGAGTAGTTGGTTTAAATGCAGCAAAAATGGCTGTTGGTCTTGGAGCAAGAGTTACAATTCTTGATATCAACAAGGTTAGACTTGCTTACTTAGATGATATTTTCATGGGTAAGGTTTCTACACTTGTGTGCAATGAATATAATGTAGCAGAAATGGCTAAGAAAGCTGATTTATTAATCGGAGCAGTTTTAGTAGCAGGTGCTAGAGCACCAAAGCTTATAACTACAGAAGTAGTAAAGTCCATGAAAAAGGGAGCTGTTATTGTTGACGTTGCAATAGATCAAGGTGGATCAGTAGAGACAATTGATAGAATTACAACTCATGATAATCCTTGTTTTGAAAAATACGGAGTTATCCATTATTCAGTAGCGAATATGCCTGGAGCGGTTCCTAAGACTTCCACTTATGCACTTACAGGATCCACGCTTCCATATTTATTAGATATAGCTAATAAAGGTACTGAAAAAGCTATGCTTGAAGATGAGGCACTCTTAGCTGGTTTAAACACCTATAAAGGTTTTGTAACTTATAAAGCAGTGGCAGAAGGACTTGGTATGGAATACAAGTCTGCAACAGAATTATTATAGAAACATGAAGAAGCAATGGATATATTGACGGTAGAATAACTAAAGATATTGATTATGTCTTTGGTAATGTCAATTGAACCTATAATACATGTGATAAAAGCAGTATTAATTAATAAATCTCAGATATAGTTAATGAACTCCTAAATATAAAAGTGATAATCTCAAAATAAATAATTTTATTTTGAGATTGTTACTTTTTTTATTTTAAATTATTGTCGAAAGAAAGGGAATTAATAATGTTGCAAAATGCAACAGTTGTGATGTACAATACAAGTGAGGTGAAGCAAATGATTAAAGTTAATGGAAATGATTTAAGGGAAATAGTAAGAATACTTATTAGGAATTTGGGGTTACTTGAAAAAACTGAGGCTTGCTGCTGTGGAGTTACACTATCACAATGCCATGCAATAGTTGAGGTCGGGAGAGTAAAGGAAATATCACTAAATAGTTTGGCTGAATTACTTAACCTAGATAAAAGTACAATGAGCAGAACTATTGACAATCTTGTAAATCAAAACATTGTATTGAGGGAAGTTTATACCGAAAACAGAAGATCTATAAGAATAAAGTTAACTGAAAAGGGGGATGAAATTTTTAGAACCATTGAAAAGAGTATGGAAGATTATTACGAGGCTGTAATCTCCTTAGTTCCTAGTGATAAGAAGGAGCAAGTTCTAGAGAGTCTACAAATACTGGCAGATATAGTTAAGGTAAATAAATGTTGCGATGTGAAAGGAGAATAAAATTATGAGTGATTTAAAAAAGGAAGTTAAGAAATACTACGGTGGTATTGCTAGTAAAGTTAAGCAGGAGTCAGAAAGTAGCTGTGGCTGTTCATCAGCTTCTTGTTGTAGTAGTGGTAATTCTGAGATTTATGACTTAGAGTACTTAGTTGAGTTACCTAAAGAGGCTATTAATGTATCTTTAGGCTGTGCTAACCCTTTGGTATTTGGAGAGCTAAAGCCCGGTGAAACTGTTTTAGATTTAGGCAGTGGTGGAGGCATTGATGTTCTTATTGCTTCAAAATATGTAGGTTCAACGGGAAAGGTATATGGTCTTGATATGACAGATGAAATGCTAAGTTTAGCAAACGCTAACAAACAAAAAATGGGAGTAGAAAATGTTGAATTTCTCAGGGGTTATATCGAAGAAATTCCTTTAGCTAAGGATGAGATTGATGTTATATTATCAAATTGTGTAATCAATCTTTGTGAGGATAAAGAAAAGGCGCTGAGTGAAGCCTATAGAGTTTTAAAACCAGGGGGACGATTGGCAATAGCAGATATTGTGATTTTAAAAGACATACCAGAAAAAATTAGGAAAGATGCCCAAATGTGGGTTGGATGTATTGCTGGAGCCCTACCAATTGAGGAATATAAAAATACCTTGTTAAAGGTTGGCTTTAAAGATATTGAAATTAATCCTATTAACATTTATACAAAGGATACTATTGAAGGTATCCTTAAAAACAAAAATCTACAGGAGGTATATAGTAAACTAGATATAGAAATGGTTGATAGCGCCTTCGCTGGAGCGTTGGTAAAGGGTATAAAATAAGGGGGGAGCATAAGATATGAATTATAGAATTGATAAGATGACAGAGTTAGATTGGGAGGAGGTCTCCTGTATATATTTAGAAGGTATTAACACGGGTAAAGCTACATTTCAAACTGAGGTGCCTAGTTGGGAAGATTGGGATAAGGGACATGTAAGTTCCTGCAGGTTAGTAGCTCGTTTGGGTGATGTTGTGCTAGGCTGGGGAGCCTTGAGTCCAACCTCAAGTAGATGCGTTTATGAAGGAGTAGCGGAAGTTAGTGTTTATATAGGAGAGAAATACAGAGGCCAAGGGCTAGGTAAGATTCTTTTAGAAAATCTAATTAAGCAATCAGAAGAGAATGGATTTTGGACTTTACAGTCTGGAATTATAAGTGAAAATATTTCAAGTATAGCATTACATGAAAGTTGTGGATTTAGAGTACTTGGTATACGAGAAAAAATTGCTAAAATGAATACTGGAAAGTGGCATGATGTGGTTTTGATGGAGCGTAGAAGTAAGAACCCAGAATTAGTTACAAATAAATCAGAAAAGGCAGCTTTGATTT
The DNA here is from genome assembly GCA_014380625.1 of Clostridiaceae bacterium. Classification (GTDB taxonomy): domain Bacteria; phylum Bacillota; class Clostridia; order Clostridiales; family Clostridiaceae; genus JACMJL01. The sequence continues at coordinate 3,771 of JACMJL010000234.1, read as the reverse complement.
TTAATCAGGGTTTTAATTGCTCTCAGGCTGTGTTTTCAGTATTTTGTGAAGAATTAGGTTTAGGGGAAGAAGTTGCATTGAAAATATCTTGTGGTTTTGGTGGTGGTATGTGCCAGGGAGAAGTGTGCGGGGCAGTGACAGGGGCGGTAATGGCCTTAGGACTTAAATATGGTCAAAGTAAATCAGAGGATACGGAGTCAAAAGAAAAAACCTATGAAGTGGTTAAAGAATTTTGTGATAGCTTTAAGGCTATTCATAGTTCAATCATCTGCAAAGATTTGCTTGATTTTGATTTAAGTAAAGAAAATGGAAGGAAAATTGCAAGGGAAAAAGGACTATTTACAAATAAATGTCCTAAAGCAATTAAAGATGCTATAAATATTTTGGAACAAATATTATAAAAAGAAGGTAGGCGGCTTTATCCCACAGGAAAAAACCGTCTACTTATATTGGAGTTTCATATCAAAGTTAATTTAGGATATCTCTGCGTTTTTTCTTTTCTTTATATAAGTTAGCATCAGCCCTTTGTATTAATTCATCAAAGGAAAGCTGTGAATTAGGTTCATAGATGGAATAACCGATACTTATAGATACTGTAAAGGGCAAAGTAGCACTTTCATTAAATTCAGTAAAACTTGAATTAATTCTTTCAAGAATTAATTGCAAGGAATAAGAAGCAGAAATATTAGTTGCCAAAGCAGTAAATTCATCTCCCCCTAAACGGGAAAGTATATCTGAATTTCTAAAAGCTTTTTGAAGCATTTTCCCCGCGGCTTTTAATGCTTCATCACCATATTTATGACCAAAGGTATCATTAATTTTTTTTAAACCATCCAAATCTCCGTAAAACAGTATAAAACTTTCACTATTTGATGAAGCCCAGTGGTAATACTTATCACTTTGTATATAGAACCCTCTTCTGTTATATAAACCTGTTAATTCATCAATAATAGAAAGATTGTGTAATTCGTGGTTGTATTTTTCTAATTTGTTAACAGCAATCTGAAGTTGCTCTTCTGCTTTTTTTCTTTCATTAAGGAGTAATTGACTATTTAGTGAATGGCTAATTTGCTCACGTAGAGTTTCAAAAATATTTTCCTCAAGGTTATTCACAGAAAAAACAATATATCCAAAATGTAGGCTTCCAATAAATAAGGGAGTGAACAGAAGATCACTTCTTTCTTCTAAATGCAGGTATTTATCAGGAAGCATTTCATAGGTGTCAAAACACTCTACATAGGGTTCATCTTTCTCAGTGTGACATAGAAACAGATTTACTTTGTCAGGCAATGGAAGTAAATTATCAGGCAGATAGATTGTTGGATTATCATATAAACACAGATAACATTGTTTTATATCTACTTTCAGCATATATTTTTTTAACATTTCAATGAGATCTTCACGGCATAAAGTGGTATTAAAGTCTTCGCTGGTTTGCAGGGTTTCTCTAAAGAGCTTTCTGAAATTGTAGATGTCGTAGGATTCAAATCTTGTCAAAATACTATTAGTTAATATGCAAGCAGCGTAAAAGATATCTTCGGCTAAAGAAAGTATTTCATAATTTGTAGCATATTGAAGAATAATGTCTCGGAAAGATAAAATAAAGTTATTCCAATTCACAGCCTGATTTTTTAAAGCAATATCTTCACTTAATATGTAATTAAGACTTTCTAGAAACCTTCCTTTAATATTTTTAGCTTTGATGTCCTCATAAAGATCATCTAAAAAGTCAGCAATAATTTTCTTGGTTTCAATAATTTCTGAAAGGGATATAGTAAGAGGCTCTAATACTGATAAAATAATTTTCTCCTTGTTATTATCTAAGTTAGTAGAAAAGCTTTGAACAGCTAAATCAAAATCAATATTAGTGCTTAAAAGCTTAGCATTTTTTAAGGTAGTCTTCTTAAATTGTATATTTAGGCATCCACAAGATTGTCTCACTACAAGCTCGCCTTTAATATTAATGCAAGGATCTATTGATTTACCATCAAGTAAATCACAAATATACTCCGCTGCTAAGGAGCCCATTTTAAAGGTGGGTTGGCTAACTGTAGTTAAGGGTGGGGTAAAAAACTTCACTTCATCAGAGTTATCAAATCCAGTTAAGGCAATATCTCTACCTATCTTGACACCCATTTCCTTAAGTTTATGGGACGCACCCACTGCCATTTGGTCGTTTGAAGCTACAATAGCTTGAGGTTTGATTTTTATTTGTTGAAAAAGTAATTCAACTGCTTTGCTACCTGAGTCTTCAGTAAAGTCACCTTCTACAATATAATTTTTATCTAAAGGAATGTTGTGCTCTTTTAATGCAGCTACATATCCCTCATATCTGTCTCTAGCCTCTGAGTTTGAAGGAAGTCCTGATATAAAGGCAATGCGAGTATAATTATGAGCTTCAATCAGATGTTTTACAATTGAATACATACTTAACTTATTATCAAAAACCAAACTAAGCGTATTAGGAACTTCTAGAGCAATACTTACAAGTGGTACGTCTTTAAAAGAATCTAAGAAACTTTCAGATTCTTTTGAACCAATATAATTAAATAAACAAGCACAGGCTATAATTAGGCCATCAAGCTTTTGTTTGTTAATAATATTATAAACAGCATTATGCTGTTGTTCATCTCTAACTGTTGAATTAATAGCTCTTCCAGGGAATATTAACAGATTAATATCTCGTTCAAGAGCAACTTTTTTAATCCCTTTAAGGATAGGAGGTCCGTACCATCCATCTATTTCATTTATTAGTATTCCTATAGTTTTTCTTGAGTTGTTTAAGGACTTTTTCATATGTATAACTCCCCACTAAAAATCTAGTTCATTTTATTCTTATTATATCACCAGGATTTAAGTTTACAAAATAATTTAATCTGAAATACTTTATTTAACCAATCATAATGTATACAGCTGAAGGGTAATGTAGTAAACTTTTATTCATTAGTTAGATAGAGGAGAGATATAAATGGCAGATTTTAAATTTGATATTAAAAATAGTTTAGGAACTATATCAGAAAGCTCAAAGGGCTGGAAAAGAGAAATTAATGTAATGACTTGGAACAATAAAAAGGCAAAGGTAGACATCCGGGAGTGGGATGAAAAACACGAGCAAATGGGAAAAGGGATAACCTTAAGTAAAGAGGAATTAAAACAACTAAAGGATATTTTAAATAAGATTAACATTGATGAGTTAGAGATAGAGTAAATGTAAGGTTAAGAACTTCTCGGTGACCTTAGTATAGTTTAGCTACAGCTACCTTCGCTATAATAAGTAACTCTAATACTGGCTCGTTTAAAAAATCCTACCACTCTTAATCCCACGTCATGTGGGTAAGAGTGCTGGGCGCCGTCCTTGGCGCCCAATTACGGATTTTTTAAGTCGCCAGCATAAGAGTTACTAAGTTTCGCTCAAAGTTTCTTACTCCAAACTATACTAAGGTCTCTAAGAAAATCTTAAGGTCGAATTATTTTAGTTTAGAACCAATAGCCGAAATAATACTTAATGTTAGTCTATTTTGTATATTGGAGAGATGCATCTTAGTACAGAAAATAATAAGATTCTAATAGATAAACCGTATTATACTTTAAAGCTAATTTATATATAAATAGTTTGAATTTCTCATTAAAGTCTTTATTATTTATGTACATATCGAATCGTTCTCTTTCCTTTATGGTGGCCACATCTTTAAAATAACCCCATACATGATACGCGGTATTAAGAAAATTCTTTTCACTTAAGGTTAACATTAGTGTTTTATCAATGAATTT
>JACMJL010000028.1 GCA_014380625.1 Clostridiaceae bacterium | reverse complement strand
TCGTCATTATGTAGAGTGGGGTATTATGGGGAGTGTATCGAATAAAACCTTGTTTTTCAATCACATTTTGTTGAATCACTCCCCATAATACTTTAATTAATCACAGAGTGAATTTAACCAATTCATCAGGTCGCCGTCTTCTTGCCATTTTGGAACAATATCGGGAACCAAGTCAACGTATGCATTTTCGATTGCTTTTCTTTTCATTTCACTGTCAGCCCTTGCATATACCTCAGTTGTTGAGCAGTCAACATGCCCAAGGAAATCCCGTATGTAAATGAGGTTTACACCTGATTGCAGAAGATGCATTGCTTTCGCATGGCGAACCACATGTGGTGTCACAGAAAAATCAACTTTGAATAATGAATTCTTTCTGGAGAGGGTTATATATTTATTTAGAATATATGAAATGCCCCATCTTGAAAGTTTCTGTTTCTTCTGATTTACAAAAAGATAATTATCTGTTCTAGCTATGCCAAGATGATATTTTTTGATTTCTAGATATTTTTCAAGTAATTCTGAAGTTTTACCCATAATCGGAACTTGCCGTGTTTTTCTTCCTTTTCCATGAAGTGTTATTACAGCAGGCGATGATAAACGAACATCTTTAACCTTGATATCTGTAAGTTCCTGTACTCTTGCACCCGTATCATACAGCACGGATAGTAGTACCATATCTTTAAATCCATCATAGTTCGATGAATCTGGTTGAGATAATAATATCTGCATCTCTAGTCCAGTAAGATAAGGTACCATTGCCTTGGGATGCTTTTTAATTGGAATCGAAAGAATTTTTTGAAGTTCATAAAGGTTTTCTGGTGAATCTTTTTGTACATATCGAAAAAATGAATGTAGTACAGCCAGCCTCTGGTTACGTGTAGATATAGTGCATTCACGTCTTTCTTCAATCCAGTTTAGATAACTGATGATTAGGTCTTTTGTCATATTTGACATCTGAAGTCTTTCCGGTTTTATCGACATTTCTCTTTCGCAGAATATGAGAAACAGCTTGAATGTATCACGGTAAGATGCTATGGTATGGGTACTTGCATTTTTCTGCCCTGGAAGATATTTTGAAAGAAAGTATGACAGATATTTCGGAAAATCAGTTTCTTTCATCCGTCATGCCTCCTTCCGGAATCACATAGCCAAATTCTGCTTCCTCACGGCTGATGATGTTGGGATACAGGTCAGCCGTAAGGCGCAGATAATACTGTGTTCCTCTAAAATCAGAATGTCCCATATAGGCTGCGAGATAGGGTAAAATATTCGTCAATTCTTCTCCTGCTAAAACCCACCTTTTTAAGCACTTTACAGCATAATTATGTCTAAGGTCGTGTACCCTCGGTCCAGAATCCGTATGAGATATACCAGCACGATGGAGGTATTGCCTGAACCTTCGGTATATCGTACTTTGGTCAATTCTGTGTCGGGTTCGAGATGGAAACAGGAAATCGCTATCTTTTGAATATCTGTGGATTTTATCTGAAAGTTCTGCAATCCGCTTGGTAAGGCTCGGAGCAATGGGAATTAGACGGTCTTTATTGTTTTTAGCATGATATACAGTCAGTATACCATTACTGCTATCAAAGTCTTTTACCAATAAATTCAAGACTTCTGAAACCCTCATACCTGTTCCATAAAGTATACGAAAAAATATGGGATCAATAATATGCCTGTCTGTATAAAATGAATCCTCCCATGAATCAATTGTATTAAATATCCGTTTCATTTCGTCCTCCATAAAAATATAAGGAGTATGGATATTGGCGCTTTTAGGTGCCGACTTTACTTCGGGCACATAAACTTCCCGATATCCATTTCTGATCAGAAACATTGTGACATCTCTCATAAGACGTTCTTTTATATAATGGGTTGAAGGCTCCTCAGGCACCGTATATATAAAAGCATCTGTCATAGACTTTGTAATATGTACTCCTGAGTAACCATTTCTCAAATAATACTCATCAAACCTCCTTAAATATTTTTCCTGCGCATTATACGTATATCCTGTCATTCTCTTTTCTGCCAGAAAAATCACCAGCATCTCTGAGAGGTCACTGTTCCATTTATAGATATCTTTCATTATTGAAGCACCTCCTCTGGATCTAGTGTACATTTCCTTAATCCCTCTATATCAATTTTCAGGTAGATACTGGTGGTATTGATGTTTTTATGCCCTAATGCTTGAGAGATGACAGGAAGTGGCACCTTAGATTCAAGCATTTTTCTTGCTAAAGTGCTTCTCAGAGAATGCATCCCACAATGAACACCGATAGGTGCCTTAATTTCTGCTGCTTGCATGTATCGATGTAACTCCTTATAGAAACTTTCATTTTCTCCAAATGCATCAAACGGTGCACGGTGACGGACGAAAAGCCTATCACTAACCGTTTTAGGCCGACCATTCTTAAGATAGTCAATAACTGACCAGCCAATATCATCTAGAAGAGGGAGCTCCAAAGGCTGTCCTGTCTTCTGCATGGTAATGCTAATTGTTTTTCGGCTCCAGTTTAAATTTGATAGTTTCATTCGTCGGATATCACTGACTCTGAGTCCGAGCCGTACAATCATAAGAAGGAGCGCATAATCCCTTTTCCCTTTCGGGGAGCCTCTATCAATAGCCTCAAGCAGTTTTTTCACATCTTCTGTTTTCCATGAATGCGGAATAAAAGCATTGCGAAGAATACGCACATGTGGAAGAGCTGCCGCCAGGTCAATTTGAATAATTCCTACCTCTTTTAAAAAAGTGAAATAATTACGCAATACATAAAGGACTGTAGCAACATATCGAGGTTTGGATTGTACATAAAGATTCAGAAATTCGGTTACACGGGGAGTGGTTATCTCATTTGAAGAATTAATTCCTTTTTCCTGCATATGGATAAGTAGCCTGTGCACGATGTTATTGTTACATACTATGGATGCATCTGCATAATTTCGTTCCCTGTATTCTTTCTGGAAAAGCTGATATTCTGGTTCAAATGCCGATGGACAAATAAATGGCTTTACATGTGAACGCATAAAAAAAGTAAGATCGCCATTTTCAAGGTAAAACAGTAAATTTTGAATTGGTTTCATAACTCTGCTAGTTTTGCGGTCAGAACTTCCCCAAAATCCTTCCATCTCAGTTCCAGTGGATTCTTTGATAAAGGCCAGTCCAACCTCTTCATCAAACTTGGGGTATTGGTTTTTCTCAATGAATTTAAGAAGAGAGTTAAGGGTTCCTCGCTGATTTTTAATAGTGGATATGGCGTACTCACTTTCTGCCATAATTTTTGTAACTACATCAACGGCATTTCTTAAAAGTTCTAAATCAAACATAAATAAACTCATCCTTTCTTTTTAAGATAGGATAAGTATGTTGGATTATGGTGAGTGATTCAATCTAAATCATACACTTCTCAATGTAAAATCGAAAACACACCCCATTATAATTGACTCCACATAATGCCTTTAATGTAGAGCTCTACATTATCGTCATTACCACGCAAGTTTGCTTTATAAAAATAATGTACCTGATCAATATGCAGCGGACAGACTGGGCCATGACATCTGGGTACTAAAAAAAATATATCAGCATTTAGGATTAGAAGAAACTAAAGAATTAGATCAGCAGGTTAAGGATATTTTCAAATAGATTATTATAGATAAACACAATCAAATCCATCCAAGGTGGTGCTATTTTAATGGTTAGTTATATGGTTTTTCACATATCCAATAATAATGAAATTCATAAAGTTCCAAAATCTTATTATGATGAATCCAAAACAATTATCAAATTATCTAATACAACAATATTAGAGGTTATGCTTATTTACGATGTATTAAATCGCAAACCCGAAAAATTAGTTCGCATCGAATTTAATAGATGTCAAATAGACTCATTTGCCAATATAGTTAATAGGAATGATTCTAATGCATTGGAAAATTTTCTTAATTATAGCGGTTGCACTGCCGACGAACTATCTTTACGTGAACAAATCCCTATTCCAAGAGCATATACATTTCCAACTGATAAAGAAAAACAAGTACTCTATGATTTTTTGAAAAAGAAGTATCCAGTGCTTTGGAATGATTGCCCATACATTACTGAATTTCTTATAAAAAAACAAACTGATATGTTTGATCAGTATAAAGAATTAGTTAAGAAAGCATATTTAAAAAAGATTTAATTATAATAAATGTCCAATTAGCAAATATATATTTTTAAATAAAAGACTATGCTAGACAACATTGAGGATAAATGCATATAAAAACGGCTTATCATTCATGACAAGCCATTAAATCTTCTCCACTTAAGTTTACAATATGAATATTACGTCTTTAATCAAGTAAGAATTTTCTTCAATTCCTTTTCTCCTCGTATTAATTTTTCGATTTCATTAGTTGTTATATCTAAAATACTTATTTTCTCCTCAGCTTTATTGGAGTTAATAGATCCAACTGTTTATCGTTCTCGTCAGTTTCATCTGACTTAAAACTGACATAATCTATACATTCTTCAAGACATATTCGATCTGCATCGAAATTCCAGTCCAACTCATATTTTTGATTATTCTTAATCCAATCTGAAAGTTGTCCCCAACGTTCACCAATTATGGCCATTTCGGTAGTTACTGAGGCAAAAATACCACCTAAAAATTCCTTCTTGTAGAATGGCTCTGGTACTACAAAATTCTCTGGTACAACCACCCACATCTCATAACCATATATTGGATTGCCTTCCTGAGGATCTGGGTTGTTGAAACCAAAGTGTCTGAATCCATATTTCTCATGAAGAGAGTTTTCTAATATAAGACTGTTTACTACTGCCCAACAATCATTTTCTGGAGTTGCACTTTCTGCCCTGTAACATGCAAAAATCATTTTAGGTAAACTGACAATTCTCACACTTCCAATTTTGCTATAACTAGAATTCTCTGACATAGTAATATCCCTTTCTGAGAGCGTTATTTTGAGTGCATTTTTCAGTTTCAATATGGCAGAGTTGTCGGTTATGTCTAGACATTCAAATACCTCAGAAAGATTACTACTGGACTTAACAACCTCAATAAAGTGTTCTAATACAACACTTAAGGCTTTTAATTCCTCAGCTTCATGCTTGGTATCTTCCAAATGCCTATGTAATGCAATAACAACACATGATAACTCACTGGTTACAAATATACGCTGAATATCCTGTATAGGCAGTCTGAGCTTACGCAGCATAATAATTTGCCTGATTTTGAGAATATTAGCATCATCGTAATAACGATAGTCGTTTTCCAAACGTACGCTAGTAAGTATCCCAGTTTCTTCCCAATACCTGAGTGTTCTATTGGATATATCATACCTTGAAGCAACTTCGCCTATCTTCACTAACATAAATACACATCCCCTCTCGAAGAAAGTCTACAGCTTTCCGTGGCGTAAAGGTCAATAGGTTTTAAATTTATTTTTTAGAATTAATTAAATATATAGGAATTTCCTATTCCAATTTTCGATTTACTTGAATATATAACGCTATTTAGCTGCATAATAAAATACATTTGTGTCCTTAATTATAGCTTGTTTATACACCAATTATAGCATAAATTTCAAGTATACTGGATTGAGTTATATAAAAATTAGTTTTCTGCCTTTGTAACTAAACACTCTATGAGATGTGTGTACTTTATCACTATTTATGTCTAACCTGGCCAAATAAAAAAAGCACTAGAATTAACTAGTGCTCAAGTTGATGACTTACTTCTATAGTAAGTCCCATATGTTATAGTCTTTCAATTATCTCCTTCAACCATAAAGGCTGTTTTAATAGATTTTTAGGTAGTGGATGATAATAATAAAATTGTTTCTTTCTCTTGTAAGTTGCTTTATTATTTCCAACCCTTCCAATTAAATTGTTATTTTCTAATGTTAACTTTATAAGTTTATTTAGTTTTGTATTTACACCCCAAGCAGCTATTAATTTAAACTTATCTTCTGCTTTAAAGATATTATTTATTTCTTGATTTCTTTCTTTAGAGAAGATACTATGAATAAATTCACTATCGTATGGCATAGATTCTTTTATCATTGGGTAAAAACTTTCACTTTGAGGATTTCTATAATCAGACAAATTAATAACTCTTACATATTTCCATTCCATTATTCTCATTACTCTCATTACCTGATATTGAGTATCATCAGGATCAGTCTCAACTAATTGAATTTTATCTAACTCTCCAGTTTTAACTTGATTTATACTTTTACACTGTTGCTTATAAACTTTCATTGGCTTTCCACTACCTGGGTTCATCATTATAAAAACTGCATCAATTTTATTTGTATCTTTTAAATTATCACAACTATTTCTTTCGAATATTTCTAAAATACTTCTGCAATCTTTTTTCTCGCCATTGTCATATTTTAGAATATAAAACCTTCCAAAGGCTATATATTCTTTTTCTAGCTGTGACTTCTTTATAAATTCCATACTTATTCCCCCTCATTATTGTTTGTTAAATATATATCTGCATTACACGATTAACTCTTCATTACGCTAAACTTACCAGCATAGCATGAGAAACCCTCCACTAATTAATTAGTCGAGGATTTAACTGGTGGCGGCCAGGCATATCAGCCTCCTATCCATAAAAAATCTACGTTATTTATGGTACGGTTCACCGTACTTTACTATACTGAGATTTTTACTCACACTTCCACATTTAATATGAGAGACTTAGACTGTTGCTATTTGATCTTTTGAATAATGAATCCCTTGCTTATCTGTCCAAGTTGAAGTTACTTTAAATTTATTAGGAGCACCATCATATACCAGAACATGTTCCTCAAAATTCTTACCTGATTCAAGAAACTCATATGGTACTTTGTCTCTCCGTACCATGCCTTTGTAGTCCTCTGGAATCTTGAAGTCAACATTGTAGGCAGTAGCTCTACCAGAATTCCATACTTTCATTCTGTAGTTGCCTTTGGAAATCTTAATAACACGAACTTCGACACATGCCATAGTTGCTTCTTCACGTTCCTTTTCTTTTTCTTCTAACTCATACCTCTTGAGCTTTTCCTCTACGTCGTTGAGCCTATCTTGAACCTTATTGGCTTTTCTTGAATCCTTGTATGAGAGTATAGATAATCCAAGAGCTAATGTAGGAAAACCGTATTTAACAAGGTCAATCAGGAACCCTTTAAAGTGTAACAATAGTTCTGCTGAATCCATAGCTCCTCCTATTTGAACATTTTTTTAATGTCTTTCTGTAGTTGCTTCACAATTTCATCTTTAAAGTCCTCAGCGTTAGCATCGATTATGTGGCTGTTCTCTTCTATTAGTTGCTCCTTAGTTATAACTAGACCACAATCAGAACACTTTACTTCTGTTTCTTCATGAGCATTCAGCAAATCTTCAATGCTCTTGTCAACATTTGAGAACTGATCATTTCCACAGACACTACATTTCATACTAATTCTCATTTCCATATCCTTCATATTAATCCCCCTAAATAAATTTATACGCCATTAAATTCCATTATAACATTAGATAATACCTTGTACAGTGAAAATACTGCTGGGGTACTAGGGGACATTTTGTTAAATGTGTTCCCAATTTTTTAAGGTAAAAATAAAGATGAAGCATCTGCCTCATCTAAAATCACATCTCTTTAAGCGCATCTTTTGTTATGGTAATACTATTCAGGTAAAAGGTATCACTGCTTAATTCAACACCACATTCCCATTCAATAGTACCATCAACAATTGAGAATTTTTTAAATTCAATATCCTCATTAAGAGATCTAAATACAGGATATTTCAAGTATGATTTCATATCAAATACCTTTGTTTCTCCATTTATAAATGTAACTAATAATTTATAATTCTCTAAAATTTCTGCCATCTTTATATTCGGACTTTGCATCAATACCCCTCCTATATCTGCTTAGGTTCTATTCTTTCAATATATTCGCCTGCTACTGCTTTATTCCATCTATCCCAAAGCTCTTCTTTATGGATTAACATCCATGCTTTTATATAATCCTTTTGTTTAGCTTTCCTTGAAGCAATTTACCACAACTTAACATTTGCCAAAAACATTATAATATCTTTACCACACTAAGAAAGCATATTTAAAAAAGCTTTAATTATAATTAATGTTCATTGAGCAAGTCGATTATTATAAATTAAAAAAATACAGCAACTGTGCTGTATTTTTATTTTATTCCGTTATTTTATTTTTTGTCCGGTTTTTGTCCGGTTTTTATTTTAAGAATATGGCAGGGGTACTAGGACTTGAACCTAGGCCAACGGTTTTGGAGACCGCTACTCTACCAACTGAGCTATACCCCTTCGACACAAGAAGAATTATATCATAATATCTTTTCTCATGCAACAGGAAAATTAAATTAATAAAAAAGGAAAATTAAATTAATAAAAAAAGTCATGCAAATTAATACATGACTTACATAAACCTATGAATTAACCTTAAACCCTGCGTTCTCAATTTTATGAACTATATGTTCAAAATTATTTGTTTCTACTCTGATTACAATTTCTTTAACTGCTAATTTGCTTCTTGGATCTTCAACTACGCAACTAATAATATCTCCTTTATTCTCAGAAATTATTTTTGTAAGTTTTAAAATCTGACCAGGAGTATCGTAGGCTGTGACTGCAATTCTCTTACCCTTTTCAAGACCAAATAAAGAAGTAAATTCCTTGAAGATATTGGTATGAGTTATTATTCCCTTAAACTCTCCACCTTCATCAAGTACAGCTACAAAAACTGATTTATTTAAATATAATAAATTAGCTGCAGTTTCTACTAAATCATTCAAATGTATCACAGGTAAACCGGTAGTCATTATCTCTCTTACTTTAAAATCTGAAAGAGAAATTATTTGGTTTTTTTCATTACTTAATTTATAAAAATACCGAAAGATTAGTTCTTTTGTAATAACCCCATAAAATTTGCTTTTTTCCACTACAGGAATAGATAAAAAGTCATTCTTTTCAATCAAGTCTAGGGCAAATTGAACGCTATCTTCTCTAGTCGCAGTAACAAGTTCATCCTTAGAAACCATAAGATTGTTCACATACATCGTTGATCACACCTTTCTTAAAGTTATACTTTAATTATATCTGAAAATTCATTTAAAGTATAGATTTATTAACCATTTGAATCAAGTATTACCCACTTTTCTAAGCTATCACAATTTTCTCTTAAAATATCCAAATAGCTAGTTTTATATTGATATACATTTATCTTAGAACTTTTCATATTATACTTACTTATCAAACTTTGGTTCTCATTAACCTCAGTATTATTAGAGTATAAAAATATAATCTTATCTGTTTTCATTAATTTTTCTTCTATTTTCACATTAATATCATTTTCAGTATCGCTAAAACTAAAATCTGTGGGTAACTTTACAACCTTAAAACCCATATACTTTGTGAAATAATCAAGTTTATCACCTTGAACCACGAAGGTATAATTCTTTAACCCTTTATAGATTTCTTTAAGCTTTTTATCATATAAATCTACGTTGTTTAGCTGAGCATGATAATTATCTTCATAATATTTTTTGTTAATAGAGTCCTTGTCCTCAATAGTCCTGACAATATTAAAAATTGCAGTTTTATATTTATCAATATCTAGCCAATAATAAGGGTTATCTTTAACTTCTGTGACTTTATTTTTATAATTATACTGAAGTGGCTCATCTCTTGAAATAATTTTTAATCCCCTTGAAACATTTAAAATTACTACCTTGTTTTTACTTAAAGAACTTACAAAGTCTCCTGACCATGGTTCAAAATCTCCGCCTGTATAAAAGAATATGTCCTTCTTGCTTATATTATTAACACTATCTTCAGTAAAATTATAATCCCATTGTTGTTGTTCATCTTTAAACATAAAATCAACATCATTTTTATCTTTAACAATGTCCTTTACTATTCCATATAATAAATAATTGGTTGTCATTATCTTCAAATTTAAATCCTTTGTAATTTTAGGGACTTCTGGTTTAATAATTTCTTTATTCCCACATCCTGTTACTAAAATAACAATAATGATACTAAGGCTTAATATAAAATATAATTTTTTTCTCATTGAGTTCACCTCTTTTATGACTTATCGTACATTTACTTCTTCATTTTATATAATTTATAACAATATTGCAAATTAATTATAGTTACGCTTCTTTTCTTTTTCTTGTTTTTAATATAAACTATGTTAATAAGAGGTGAAATATATGAAGATAATAGCTGAAAGCGTCGAGGAAACTATAAACATTGGTGAAAAATTAGGTGCCTTAGTAAATAGTGGTGATATAATCTGCTTAATTGGAGACCTAGGCACGGGAAAGACACACTTTGTAAAGGGTTTGGCTAAGGGCCTTGAAATTAAAGATTACATTACTAGTCCTACCTTTACAATAGTAAATGAATACCAAGGTCGGCTTAAACTTTATCATTTCGATGTTTATAGAGTTGACGATCCTGATGAAATTCATGCCATTGGGTTTGATGAGTACATATTTAGTTCTGCAGTAAGCATAATTGAATGGTCAAATTTCATCGAGGAATTAATTCCTGAAGAAAATTTAACAATTAATATAGTTAAAGTACCTGAAAAAGGTGATAATTATAGAGAAATAGAACTATCCTATGAAGGTGAAAGATATAATTACGTAAAGGAGATTAATATATGAAGATTCTCAGTATAGATTCTGCAACAGAATCAGCATCTTGTGCCATTTTAGAAGAAAACAGGCTTCTAGGTGAGATAAATTTTAATTATAAAAAACAACATTCAGTAATCTTAATGACTATGGTTGAACATTTACTAAAAAACCTTGCTTTAAATATAGGTGATATTGATGGTTTTGTAATTTCTAAAGGACCAGGTTCCTTCACAGGACTACGAATTGGTATTGCTACGGTAAAAGGTCTTAGTGCAGGGACTGGAAAACCCTTTTTAGGCGTATCTTCTTTAGATGCCCTAGCTTATAATATGGCTTTTACCACCGGTATAATCTGTCCCATTTTAGATGCATTACGAGGAAATGTCTACACTGCCCTTTATAAATTTCAAGGAGCTACTCTTGAAAGAATAACGGATTACCTTGTTATTTCATTAGAAGAACTTATTACCCTATTAAAAGAACATGAAAGTCCTTATACTTTTATTGGTGATGCAGTTCATATTTATAAAAATACTTTAATAGAAGCCTTACCTAATGTACAATTTGCTCCAGTTCACCTTAACTTGGTAAGAGCCTCTGCCTTAGGAGAATTAGGTCTTACCTTTTTAGCTTTAGGTCAGCAGGATGATATAAATAGCTTTGCTCCACTATACCTTAGAAAATCTCAAGCTGAAAGAGAATACGAAAAGAAGGTAGGCTTATTGGCCAATGAATAAAATAGAGTGTGTTCCTTTAACTAAAGATCACATTTTACAAGTATATGAAATTGAATGCCTTAGCTTCTCTAGCCCTTGGAGCATTGAGGCTTTAAAGGATGAGCTTTTAAATCCTACTGCAAGATATGTAGTTGCTATAAAAGATAAAAAAGTCCTAGGTTTTGGTGGTATGTGGTTAATACTTGATGAAGCTCATATAACAAATATAGCTGTCCTTCCAGAGTACCGTAACCTAAAGGTAGGGAGCTTAATTCTTGAAAGTCTCATTGGTGTAGGGCAAAAGGAAGGAACCTTAGCTATGACCCTTGAAGTTAGGGTTTCTAATATAAATGCCCAAAGATTGTATAGCAAATATAACTTTATCACCGCAGGTAGAAGGAAAGCTTTTTATCAAGATAATAAGGAAGATTGTTTAATTATGTGGAGACGACAGTAAAATTAATGTTAAAATATCCATTTGTATAAATTTAGATTCTCTAGGTATAATATTAGGGAGTTTATTTTATATTTTGAATGGAGGTAATTTTAATGGACATGAAAAAAATTCATGACAGAAATTCTATTAACAATCATATTAACATTGATAATAATGCTGATATAAATACCATCCCTACCACTAATCAAGTAAAGGAAAAACTCGTAGATAAATCAAACCAAAATAAGAGTAACAAACCTAAATAATACCTAATTTATAAACAAACAAGCCACTACGAAAACTTGTAGTGGCTTTAATTTTATCTCGCTGTAATACCTAGCTTAACAATTTAATAATTGACCTTCATCATATCGGTAATTATCACAGGGATGATTGCTCATGCTACAAATTTGATCTTTGCTGTCAAATATAAATTCAGTTAACTCGCAGGTGTATTTCCCTTTTTTACCCTGTGAACTTATATTTATCAAATAATTGCATTGTTCACACTCTAACATTATAACAGCCTTCTCTCATACAAATCTAATTTTTTACTCTAAAATAATATTCTGGGGAATCTACCGTTAAGGTTTTAAAGTTGTATCCTAGCTTTTTATAATAGTCTATTATTTGGGGTAAGGCTTCCACAGTGTTTTGATTTTCTCCGCTACAGTGCATGAGAATGATTAAGGGGGATTTAAACTTTCTAGTTTTAATTGCCTCTTTATAAAACCTTTCTGGAGAACATCTTGCATCGATACCATCGGAAACAGGAACATTCCAATCATAAATTTTAAATTTATATGAATGAAGTTGTTGTAATAAGTCTTTATTCATAAAAGGTTTACTTCCCCCAGGGAATCTAAGTAAATATGTTCTTATGCCTACAACATTGTAGATTTCATCGGAGGTACTTACCATTTCATCAATAAATGCCTTTGGCCTTGAATATATTTTTTTAAATTTATGTGTGTAGCTATGTAGTCCAATGCTATGTCCTTCATTTACAATTTGTTTAAGAACCTTTTCTCTTCCTTTTATTCTATTTCCTACAATGAAAAATGTACCTTTTATACCACAATTTTTTAATTCTTTCAAAATTTTTTCAGTAATCTTGTCACCTGGGGCATCATCAAAGGTTAAATACACTTCCTTTTCACCCCAACCTAAGCATTGCTTTTCCTCAGATACATCTAAAACATCTTCAGGAGTATCCTTTTCCACCGCAAAAATAGTATTATTGAAAACCATCAATAATATTCCTATAATAAAAGTATAAAAGTATATCATTTTTTTATTTTTCAAGCTATCCCACCTTCAACATTAATAAAAATAAAAACCACTTATTTAGTTTTAACTAAATAAGTGGTTTTATTACACATTTCTTTATAGCAATTTATGGTATTAATTTATACCTTTCATAGTAAGAGATATTCTTTTTCGTTTTTCATCCACTTCAAGAACTTTCACTTCAACAATATCTCCAACACTGACTACATCTAATGGATGTTTTATAAACCTGTCACTTAATTGGCTTATATGTACTAATCCATCTTGATGAACTCCAATATCCACAAAAGCTCCAAAATCAGAAACATTCCTTACAGTTCCAGTAAGTTGCATATCAGGCTTTAATTGCTTAATATCTATTACTCCTGTTTTTAAGATTGGCTTTGGAAGTTCTTCTCTAGGGTCTCTTCCAGGTTTCTTTATCTCCTTAACAATATCCATTAATGTAGGAACTCCAATATTTAATTTTTCTGCTAAGGTAGCTAAACCTACAGTCAAAACTCTGCTATCAATATCTATTAATCTATTCTTTTTTAAATCCTCAACGGTATATCCTAGTATTTCTAAAAGGCCTTTTGCAGCATCATAGGATTCTGGATGAACGGAGGTATTATCTAAGGGTTCTTTACTCTCCATAACTCTTAAAAAGCCTGCACATTGCTCAAAAGCCTTTCCACCAAGCCTTTTAACCTTTAACAACTCTTTTCTACTCTTAAACCTACCATTCTCGTCTCTGTATATTACAATGTTTTGAGCTAAGGTGCTGTTAATGCCTGAAATATATGAAAGTAGAGAAGGGGTGGCCATGTTCAAATCCACTCCGACAGCATTAACGCAGTCTTCTACAATACCCTTTAAGGATTCATCTAAGTTTTTAGGAGTAACATCATGCTGATATTGCCCAACTCCAATGGACTTTGGATCAATTTTAACCAATTCTGCTAATGGGTCCTGTAATCTTCTACCTATTGATATTGCGCCTCTTATAGAAACATTAATATCAGGGTATTCTTTAGATGCAAGTTCAGAAGCAGAATAGACAGAGGCACCAGCTTCTGAAACTATAACATAATAAAGTTCTATCCCATTTTCTTCTTTAACTTCCTTTATCACTCTTGCTATTACTTCCTCTGATTCCCGAGAGGCAGTACCATTTCCAAGGGAAATAACTCCTACCTTGTGTTTAACAACTAAATTCTTAAGAGTTTTTACTGAATTTTCAACCTCATGAGCCGATGTAGTAGCATATACAGTTGCAAATTCTAATAATTTACCTGTATCATCTAATACCGCAATTTTACAGCCGGTCCTGAAGCCTGGATCATATCCCAGTACATTCATTCCTTTTATAGGTGATTGCATAAGGAGAGCCTTTAAATTAGCTTTAAACACATCTATAGCGCCAGCCTCTCCAATATCTGAAAGCTGTGATCTGATTTCTCTTTCAATGGAAGGGTAAATTAATCTTTTTAGAGTATCTTTAACGCTTTCTTCTATATATTTATCTGTTTCAGCATTTCCTTTTAAGCATTTTACCTTTAAATATGTAATAAACTTCTCCATATCCACTAAAATCTTAACAGATAGTACCTTTTCTTTTTCTCCTCTATTTATAGCTAAGATTCTGTGAGAAGGAATACTTCTAACTGCCTCTTTATACTCATAATACATTTCAAAAGGAGTAGGCTCTGAGCTGCTACCTTTTGTCTCAATAATTCCTTCTCTTTGCAAAAGACTTCTCATCCACTTTCTATACTCAGCTTCATCAGATATCATTTCACTAATTATATCCTGAGCACCCTGCAAAGCTTCTTCAATAGTTGTTACTGCTTTTTCCTCATTTATAAATTCTGCCGCATAGGTTTTAATATCCCCTTTAAACTTTCCTGAAAAAATAACTTCTGCAAGAGGCTTTAAGCCCTTTTCCGTAGCCATGGTTGCTCTGGTTCTCTTTTTAGCTTTGTAAGGTCTATATAAATCCTCAACTTCTGTTAAGGTTTCGCTTTTTAATATACTTTCCTTTAATTCTACTGTAAGTTTTCCTTGTTCCTCTATTAACCTTATAACATCTTGTTTTCTTTCATCTAAGTTTCTTACATATATTAGTCTTTCTGCTAAGTTTCTTAGAACTATGTCATCTAGGCCTCCAGTTACTTCTTTTCGATATCTTGCAATGAAGGGTACAGTATTACCTCCATCTATCATTTCAATAACACTTTTAACCTGATTTATATTAATTTTTAGTTCTCTAGCTAACCTCTCTTCAATAGTATCCATCTGAAACATCCTCTCAATTTCTAAAATTCTAATCAATTAATTATAAGGTACTTTATCTATATTTTACAAGTTGTTTATTAGATTGTTATATCCATAAATTTTCAAACATATTTATAATTGTAAAGTATGAACATAACTTAAGGAGATATTTATGAAAAAAAATATTATTATACTACCACTTATTATTTCCATAATATTATTTATTCTTTCACTGCAACTTAAATTTTCTATACATAATTTTGATTCCTCCAAGGTAGTTAAGAACATAAAAAGTTTCTCTTCAAGTAAATATCAAGGTAGGCTTGCAGGCACTTTAGAAAATGACCAAGTAGCTTTAACCTTAAAAGGATTTTTAGAACAAGAAAAGCTTAAACCCTTTAAAGGAAATTTTTATGATGGCTTCACTACTGATGTTCCTAATAGAATTGAAGGTAACCCGTTTTTAACCGTCACCGATTCACTTGGCAATGTTATAAAGGAATTTGAGTATGGTATTGACTATAAAGAAGATATGTTGAATTTTAAGACTAATTCCATTACCTTTAATAAAACTGATGAAATAGCCCTAAAAGACTCAAATCTTCAAGCAGGGAAAAATTCTAAGTACTACCTATTTTATGTACCTCATAATAACACCTTTGCCTTTAGAAGCTCTTTTATAAACGATTCTGTTCATGATATGTATATTATGATAACAGATAAAACCTTAGCAGATTTAAAGGAATATATTACAGAGGGCTATAATGTGAATTGCTTTGTACCCTTCGATGTAGAAAATAAAAAACTAAATAATGTAGCTGGCTTTATACAGGGAGTTGACCCTTTAGCTCCACCAATTGTTATATCATCACATTTTGACCATGTAGGTACTGATCTTCAGGGTAATACTTATGGTGGAGCACTAGATAATGCCTCAGGTACAGCTTTCGTTATGGAGTTAATAAAATATCTAAAGTCCATAGGTAAACCTGAAAGGAATATTCTATTCATTTTTTTTAATGCTGAAGAACTTGGCTGTAAAGGTTCCACACATTTCGCCACAGAATACTCTGATTACCTTAAAGAAAGCAAGATCTTAAACATTGATATGATTGGTTCAAATAACAATCTTCCCTTAAGCATAATGGGAGGAAAAAAAGATACAATCGATACCCCCTTAGTAAAGGAACTATCCCTGCTATGTTCTAAAAACAATATTAGATATTCTAATTTATTTGAGGATTCTAGTGACCACGAGGCCTTTAGAGATTTAAATATTGACGCTGTTACCTTCTGTGACTATGATATAACAAAAATTCATACCCCAAATGATAAGGTTGACTATATAAATACCAAGTCCATAGATACATGTTTTAAGGTTGTGGCTAGTGAATTAATTACATACGCTTATGGTGACAACTATTTCCTTATACATAATAATAATATTCTGAGATATTCTTGTATTAGTTCTATTATACTTTCGTTAATTTTTTTAGGATTTTTATTTATGAAATCCGAGAAAAAGGTAAACCAGAACCTTGCGAGTTTTTTAAAGATCAATAAATCAAAAAACAATTTCTATTCTAAGTAATTTTTTGATATAATTACTTTTATAACTTAATAGGGGGAATGTTAATGAGTATTGTTAAAGTATGTATATTTGATCTTGATGGGGTTGTAGTAGATACTGCTAAATATCACTTTATAGCCTGGAGAAGACTTGCAGATGAATTAGGTTTCGAATTTACAGTTGAGGATAACGAAAGACTAAAGGGTGTAAGTAGAATGGATTCTTTAGAAATCCTTCTTGAAATAGGTGGAAAAACTTATGATGAGGAGACTAAAATTGAATTAGCACAAAAGAAAAATGATTGGTATGTTCAATACATAACGAAGATGGATGAGTCTGAGATACTTCCTGGTGTTAAAGATTTCATGACACTTTTAAAGAAGGAAAATATTAAAATAGCTTTAGGTTCTGTAAGCAAAAATGCAATGTCCATTTTAAACAACATACATTTGACTGAGTACTTCGATTCAATTATTGACGGCACAAAAGTAAGTAACGCAAAACCTGATCCAGAAGTATTCTTAAATGCTGCTAAGGAGTTAAACGTTTTACCACAAGAATGTGTTGTATTTGAAGATGCGGTTGCAGGAATTCAAGCTGCTATAAATGCAGGGATGCCTTCTGTAGGTATTGGTTCCCCTGAGATCTTAAACAAAGCAAATAAAGTTGTCCCTGGATTTGAGAATATGGATTTAAGCATACTGGAATTTTAAATAGGACCTCTAAGATATTTATCGTAAGATAAGTAGCTTAGAGGCCCCTTTTATATATAATTAAGGAGTAACATACACCACAGTAGAAACCAATCGCTCTCCGTCTGTAGCAGAAGGTTTATTTATTAAAGCCCCATTGTAATACATAGTAGAAGAACTCCCACCATCAAGACTAGTAGCATTTACTACGTTACGTTCAAGCATTATGTTTTCAACATCCTTTAAAGTAGCACCTACCTTAAGTAGTTGTCGTCCATCAATAACTAATAATACTATAGTCCCATCTGCCTTTTGGCCTATTGCAGTTCTTGGACTTACACCTTGACCTCCAGCTAGAGATATTTGTCCAACTCCATTTAGTACAATACATGGACCAAAGGAAATAGCTTCAGTAACCCCCAAGTTTTTAAGTTCCTTTAGATTATGTTCTCCAACGATTAATACTCCCTCTTTAGTAATCCCCATTACAGAAATTTTTGAATTTTCATTGATATTACCTATCAAAGTATAATTAAACATTATTATTCCTTCTTGGAAACCGGCCCCTTTATCAGTAAACCCGCCCCCATTAATAGCTGCAATAGCATTATTATCTTTAGCTATATTACTAGTGGTCTCTCCCTCTTTACCAAGGTTTTTAGAATAGCCTACCTTAATTCGTTTAGGGTCCTTTATTTCTAGTATATAACCAGTATAACGCGGATTATCTATATCATATCTGGTTATTCCAGTATCCGCTGATGTAGCTAAAACAACTCCTTTTGACTTAAGTTCCGACTGAGCTAATACTACTGTTTTTGATTTAGGACCCTGTTTGCTAATTAGCATTGTAGCTATCATTACTATTCCTACCACTAGAATAATAATAATGGTTCTAAAATGTGCTTTCATGTTACCCCTCCAAACTATTTTGTTTATGGCCATGTACATATTTTACAAAGAACTTATATCTAACTCTTACATTCTTGTTTCAAAGTTGTAAACAATTCAATGATAACTAAAGTTCCTACATTAGGTTTACTTGTTATTGAAATATTACCACCATGTTTGTCTATAATAGCTTTAGAAATAGCAAGTCCAAGTCCCTTACTACCGTTTTCCCTAGAGCTTAATTTATTAGCTCTGAAAAAGGGTTTAAATATGTCTTGAAGTTTATCTTCTGCAATACCTTCTCCCCTATCTTCAACAGAAATATTAATACTAGAACCTTTTATTGCTGTTGTGACCATAAGTTCAGAGTTTTCAAAACCATACTTTATAGAGTTATCAATAACATTTATAATAACTTGTTTTAATTTATCTTTATCACCAATTAAAATAATATCCTTGTGTATATGGCATTTAATTTTAATATTGTATCTTTTCGCCTTTATCTGAAGTTCTTCGCAGGTTCCATTAAGGAGCTCTGATATATTTAGTGGTTTGAAATCCGCCTTTACATTTTCATTTTGTATTTGTGAGAATTGAAGCAAATCAATAACCATTCGCCTAAGTCTTTGACTTTCAGTAATTATGTAATTAATCCCTTTTTCAAAAAATTTCTCATCACTTTTAAACCCATTTTCTTGGATCACTTCTGCATAACCTAATATGGTAGTCAAAGGTGTTTTTAACTCATGAGTTACATTATCAAAAAAAATCTTCCTATGCCCTTCAAGTACCTTAATCTCATCGCTATCCTTTTGTATTTTATTTAATTGTGTTTTAATTTTATCTGCCATTACAGAAAAATTCTTTGAAAGTTCTCCTATTTCATCTTTAGATTTTATATCCATACTTATATTCAGATCGCCTTCAGATATTTTTTTAGTTAAGTTATTTAACTTTTCTATAGGGACGGTTATTCCCTTAGAAATAATAAAAGATATGCTTGCTATTGCAATAAACAATATTATAGAAAATAATTTAATCATATTTATGAGATCATTCCCAGATTTATATAAATCAGAGTAATCAATTTTATATCTTATTATTCCCATAGCTTTGTTATCTAAATTAGCAACATAGGAAAAATTCACATCAACAACATTCTTGTTGTAGTTAATTGAGTAAGCAATCTTATTATTTTTTGCCATTAATAAATCTGTATTACTTCCGTTAACAAACCCTTGTTTTTCTGATGAATCAAATATAAGATCCCCTATTTTTGAATA
Organism: Clostridiaceae bacterium; assembly: GCA_014380625.1. Classification (GTDB taxonomy): domain Bacteria; phylum Bacillota; class Clostridia; order Clostridiales; family Clostridiaceae; genus JACMJL01. Next base: position 12,921 of record JACMJL010000028.1, on the reverse strand, counting down.
TAATACCACTCTATTTCCAATCTTATAACTTAAATCTTCAGTGATTTGTTTTCCGTAATTTTTAAAAAAATCCTCAGCAGTTACCTTTGTATTGGTTAAGAATAATTGCTTTAGATAAATATCGGAATGTTTTTTTATATCTATTACTTCTTTTTTTATAACGTATTCATTATTTTTATTTATCATACTATTTGTAAAATAGATTAAAATTATTAAGGACATTAAAAACAATATAGAAAAATAACCTGCTATTTTATATTTTATTGAAATTTTCAAAATCAGTTCACCTCTTATTTAACAAGCTTGTAGCCCGTTCCAAATACTGTTTCAATAATAGATATATTCTTATTAGTATCTAGCTTTTTTCTAATTCTTTGTATATGTATGTCCACAGTTCTGCTATCTCCAAAGTAGTCAAAACCCCATACTTTATCTAAGAGCTCCGACCTCGAAAAAACCCTTCCTTTATTTTGAGCAAGAATAAAGAGTAGGGCATACTCTTTAGGTGTTAATTCTATAAATTCATTATTTTTTGCTACCTTATGTTCTTCATTAAATATTTTTATATCATTTGTAATTATAATACTTTCACTAGCTTTATTTTCTAGGGATTCAGATATTCGTTCTATGCGTCTGAATATTGTTTTAATCCTTACTATAGCTTCTCTAATATCAAAGGGTTTTGTTATGTAATCATCTGCACCTAGCTCAAGTCCTAATATCTTATCTGTAATATCTGATTTTGCAGTTAACATGATAATTGGAATATTATAGTCCCTAGTCACTTGTCGACAAATATCAAAGCCACTTATATCAGGCAACATTAAATCTAAAATAATTAAATCAGGTTTAAACTCTCTTAATATTTCCATTCCTGTATTTCCATCAAGTGCAAACTTTGCCAGAAAACCTTCTTTTTTTAAAGAATAGGCTAGTAATTCAGCTATGGGCACTTCATCTTCAATAATTATAATTTTTCTTCTTTTCTTGATTTCCTCCATAAACAATTCACTCCAATTTTATACAATATATTCTTATTATACCTTGAAGTTGTTTCTAAGTTGTAACTAAGTTTTTATTTTTGAATATTTTCTATTAGTTCTAATTCCTAGTCAGTTTCTTAATTAATGGATGTATTTATAATTTTCTGAATAACTTATGTCTCTGTTAATACTTTTAGAGGATTATATAAAGAATTTTGTTAAGTTGTCCATGTTTAGAATTTAAAATCCTGTCAATAATCAGAATATAAGTTCTTAAATTATTAATTTTGGAGGTAACCATGAATGCAGCTTTACTAAAAAATATATTAGATACCTTAAATAACAAAGGTTTTAATGAGAATATGTGTTGTCCCCATTGTAACAGTAGCAATATCATTAAAAATGGACGATATAAAGAAAAACAGCGGTTTATATGCAAAACTTGCAGTAAAAATTTTAATTCATTAACTAATAGTCCTATCTCGATGTCACATAAACTTAATAAATGGCCGGCTTTCATCGAATGTTTAATAAAAGGTATGTCCTTAAGAGCTACGGCTGCAGTAATTGGCGTATCCTACGTTACTTTATTTTATTGGAGACACAAGATAATGAGAGCGTTAAAAAGTAATGAAAATAATTCTCTGGTAGGAGATGTAGAGGCAGATGATACTTTTTTAGCTTATTCAGAAAAGGGTAGTAGAAAAGTATCAGATAGAAAACCTAATAAAAATGGTACTAAATATTGTATAAGTGAAGATAAAAAAGTTATTCTATTAGTTGCAGCAGATTATAATAATCATCTATTATTAGAGGCATCAGCTTCAAGAAACTCATATGTAAATTTAATATGTCAATCACTAGGAGGCATGATTAACCCAAAGGCTGTATTCTGTTCAAATTCCAAGACTTTTTATAAGCACTTTGCAAACTTAAAAGGAATAAAACAGCATTTTAGAATTAGTCTTTATAACCGAACTGAAAAAAACAATATAGATTTAGCCTATAGAACTCGTAGATTTGTAGAAATTTGGCTTGATAAATTTCAAGGTGTCGCTAGTAAATATCTGAATAATTATCTAGCTCTTTACAATTGTTTAAGAAGAAATAATTTTGATCTAACTGAACTAGGAATAACTAATTTCATGAAAGCTTTACAATATGTGAATATAAAAGAAAGTTATAGAAGTATAAGAGCTTTGAAGCTTGCTTAATAACCATTTTATTATTCTTAAGTCTGACGACTATTTTTTTAGTTTAGTTTTGTATAGCTTTGTTGAGAAATGAATAAATCACATTAAAATCTAACAAGCCCTACGGGCAAAAAATTAAAAGTGATTATTTTCATCAACTAAAAATCTTAACACAGATGCATAGCTACAATACCAGTATGACCATTTAGAGCTAAACCTGGGGACAATCCAAAAATCAGGAAAATCCCCAAAAGTCTAATTAAACCTCTAAAGTACCATTACTAATCTGTTTTAAATATTCATTAATGAACAAATCTATATCACCGTCCATTACACTAACAATATTTCCACTCTCTGCGCCTGTCCTATGGTCTTTAGCCATCGTGTAGGGTTGAAAAACATATGACCTTATCTGACTTCCCCAGCCGATGTCTAAGAGCACCCCTGATAAGTCCTCTACCTTTTCCTTATGGGCTCTTTCTTTTAATTCAATAAGTTTAGATTTAAGTGTCTTCATAGCAGTATCCTTATTTGAATGCTGACTTCGTTCATTCTGACAGGTTACTACAATACCAGTAGCTAAATGAGTAATTCTTACAGCTGAATCAGTTTTATTGACATGCTGTCCACCAGCTCCACTGGAACGATAGGTATCTACTCTTATATCCTCTGACCTTATTTCGATGTCTTGGCTTTCCGTAAGTTCTGGCAAGACTTCAAGGGAGGCAAAGGAAGTCTGCCTTTTCCCATTTGCATTAAAGGGCGAAATTCTTACTAGTCTATGAATTCCCTTTTCTGCTTTTAAATATCCATAGGCAAACTCCCCACTTACCTTAAAAGTCACACTTTTAAGCCCAGCTTCATCTCCATCAAGAATATCTAAGGTCTCTACCTTATAACTCTTCTTTTCTGCCCATCTTGTATACATTCTAAGGAGCATCTGAGTCCAATCTTGAGCGTCAGTTCCTCCCGCTCCAGAGTGAAGCATGAGAATTGCATTATTCTTATCATATTCTCCTGACAGTAAAATTTCTATTCTATACTTTTCAACTTCCTCATTTAAAGAAGCATACTCACTTTTTATCTCGCTAATCAGATCTTCATCTTCAAGTTCATTACAAAGCTCTATTAAAACCTCTATATCCTCTAATTTTCCTAATAAGCCTTGAAACCTATCCAATCTATCCTTTAAGGACTTTGATTGTACAGAAACCTCCTGTGCTCTATCGGTATCATTCCAAAAGCTAGTTTCTTGCATAACACTTTCTAGTTCTTCAATTTTTAACTTTGTGCCTGCAATGTCAAAGGGAAGCCCCCATTTCGTTTAATGTTTTTTTCATTGGTTCTATATTACTTACTATTTCTTCTAACTGTAAAAACATCTTAATCACTTCTTTCAATATTTATTTATGGAGAAGGGACAATGGATTCCCATTGTCCCAATTTATTATACGTTATTACCATGACAATTTTTATATTTCTTTCCTGAGCCACATGGACATAAATCATTTCTTCCAACCTTGACTTCTTTCTTAACAGGTTCTTTAGCTAAAGAATCATCCTGATTTGTAAAGATTTCTTCTACAACTCTTTCTCTCTCAGGCGCTTTTTCAATCTGTACATGGAATAAAAATCTAATAGTTTCAACTTTTATATTATAAATCATTTCCTCAAACATATTGCTACCTTCCATCTGGTAAGCAACAGTTGGATCTTGTTGTCTATATGCTCTTAGTCCAATACCTTGTTTTAGATGTTCCATATCATCTATATGATCCATCCATTTTGTATCAACTACTCTTAAAAGTATAACTCTCTCAATTTCTCTCATCTGCTCTGAACCAAACTCTATTTCCTTTTGGGAATATAATTCTTGAGCAATTGAGAATAATTTTTCTTTTATTTCTTCATTATTTAAAAGCTTAACCTCATCTATATTTACTCGACCTTTTGGTAGATATATATCTTCAACAAAGGCTATTAATTTAGCTAAATCAGACTCTAGGCTATCCTCAACTCCAGAAATATGGCTATCTACAAGTGAAAAAATCAAATCTTGCATCATTTCATCTACTTGAGATTTTAGGTCTTCACCTTCTAAAACTTCCGACCTTTGTCTATATATTATTTCTCTTTGTTGATTCATAACATCATCATATTTAATTAAAGTCTTTCTGATATCAAAATTGTTACCTTCTACCTTTTTCTGAGCATTTTCTATTGCTCCAGTAACCATTTTGCTTTCTATTGCATCTTCCTCAGCTAAACCTAATTTACCAACTATAGTTTGAAGTCTATCAGAACCAAATATTCTCATTAAATCATCTTCTAAAGAAACATAGAATCTAGATGCACCTGGATCTCCTTGACGACCAGAACGTCCTCTAAGTTGGTTATCTATACGTCTTGATTCATGTCTTTCTGATCCAATAATCTTAAGTCCGCCTAATTCTACGACACCCTCACCAAGTTTAATATCGGTACCACGACCAGCCATATTGGTAGCTATAGTAACCATATCTTTTTCACCAGCTCCAGAAACAATTTCTGCTTCTCTCTCATGGAATTTAGCATTTAAAACTTGATGTTTAATTCCTCTTCTCTTAAGTAGCTCAGAAATAACTTCAGATTTTTCAATTGAAGCTGTACCAACAAGTACTGGCTGACCAGTAGCATGAGTTTCAATTATCTCTTCTACTATTGCAAGACATTTTCCTTTAAAGGACTTATAAACCAAATCTGACTGATCTTTTCTAACCATTGGCATATGGGTAGGAATAACTACACAGTCAAGACCATATATCTCTCTAAATTCATCTTCTTCAGTTAAAGCAGTACCAGTCATACCTGAAAGTTTTGTAAACATTCTGAAGTAATTCTGATAAGTAATAGTTGCAAGAGTTTTTGATTCCCTCTCAACTTTAACTCCTTCTTTAGCTTCAATAGCTTGATGGAGCCCATCACTATATCGTCTTCCTTCCATAGCTCTTCCTGTAAACTCATCAACGATCATAACTTCGCCATCTTTAACCATATAATCTTTATCAACTTTCATTATATAGTTACCCTTTAAAGCCTGAACTACATGATGTTGAACTTCCATATGCTCTGGATCAGCATAATTATTTAAATTAAAGTATTTTTCAGCTTTAGATATTCCTGTATCAGTTAAGATAACAGAGTTAGATTTTTCATCTACTGTAAAATCGTCTCCAGTTTTTAAAGTCTTTGCAAAATAATCTGCAATCTTATATAGTTCAGTGGACTTTTCTCCTTGACCTGAAATAATAAGTGGAGTTCTTGCTTCGTCAATAAGTATTGAGTCAACTTCATCTACTATAGCAAAATTAAGTCCTCTTTGAACTCTCTCTTCTTTATAAACTACCATATTATCTCTTAAATAATCAAAGCCATATTCACTATTTGTACCATATGTAATATCACAGTTATAGGCTTCTTGTCTTTTATCTGGTGTCAAATCATGTAAGATAACTCCAACGGTAAGTCCTAAAAATTCATATAGTTGGCCCATCCAATCTCTATCTCTATGTGCTAAATAATCATTTACAGTTACAACATGAACACCGTTACCAGTAAGGGCGTTTAGATAAGCAGGTAATGTGGCAACCAAAGTTTTTCCTTCTCCAGTTCTCATCTCTGAAATTCTTCCTTGATGAAGTACTATACCTCCAATAAGTTGTTCTCTAAAATGTCTTAGGCCCAGAACTCTAGCTCCAGCTTCTCTTACTACTGCAAAAGCCTCAGGAAGTATATTATCTAAAGTTTCTCCATTGTTTAATCTCTCTTTAAATTGTATGGTTTTTCCCTTTAGTTCTTCATCTGTTAAGCTCTTATACTGTTCTTCTAACTTCTCTGTTTCGTCCACTATAGGAATAATTCGCTTTAATTCTCTATCGCTATAGGTGCCAAAAACCTTTTCAAACAAGCTCATTCTATCCATCCTCACTTTGTTTAATTAATAGTATATTTATAAAGTATAACACTGATTCCTAAGCTGTTCAACTTTTCTACCTATTTATTCAAAAAAAAAGAGAAGTTTAAACTTCTCTTATTATTTATTCTTAAAATTCAGGTTCGATTAATCCATAATTTCCATCTTTTCTCTTATATACTACATTAACATCTGAACTTTCTGCTTCTTGGAATACGAAAAAGTTATGACCTAAAAGTTCCATCTGAAGAACTGCTTCCTCAGCTGACATTGGCTTTATTGCAAACCTTTTAGTTTTAACTATTTGAGCTTCTTCTTCCTCGTCTCTGCCTTCATCGTTCATACTAGGTAAATTAAGAAATCTTACAGAGTCTCCGCCATAGTTTCTTCTCTCGAGTTTAGTCTTTTGTTTTCTAATTTGTCTTTCCATCTTATCAACTACTGCATCAATTGAAGCGTACATGTCATCAGTAGCCTCTTCTGCTCTTAAGTATACATCTCCGAAAGGAACCGTAACCTCCATTATCTGCCTATTCTTAGTTACGCTTAAGGTAGCGTGCATTACTAACTCTGGGTTGAAATACCGATCAAGCTTCTGGAGCTTCTTTTCCACAATATTTTTTAAAGCATTAGTTATCTCCATATTTTTTCCGCTTATTATAATTTTCATATTTTCAGCCCTCTTTCTACACTTTTTTGTCAATTTTTCTTTTATTGTTCTTTTATGTTAAACTAATTTTAACACTAAGTAACAAAAAAGACAAGCTTAATTAATTGAATATACTAAATATTTAATTAATTCACCTCTTACTTTAGTTTGTGTATATAATCTATATTTATACTTTTAAAGTTTATTCCATAAAGCAAAAAAAATAGCAGTCTTTAAAAAACTGCCAAAGAGCACTATAATTGCTTTATGAGTTAGTTGACCTGGTCCTTGAACCCATTTTATCATATTTATAGAATTGGACAATTTACTTAAAACCTAGTAAATCTCTTCATTCCTTATTATAAATTTAATTTGCGATTGCCATTATAATAATACTTATTGGAAAAATAGAACTTAAAAAATTTAAAATTATTCCTGAAATCCCTAAATTTCTTCTATATCCCTTTTTAAACAATGCAATAATTCCAAGTATTATTCCAATTATATTTATAAATGCTAGTGAATTCACTACTACTCTTATATCAATACTGCTTTGAGTGTCATTATTATAAGCTAGTGGCGTAAGCATATCATGTATAAGTACTCCAGTTAAAAACAAAAATGTAGCTAACCCAAATATAAAAGATACCTTGCCAATTCTAGAATTTTTATTTTTTATATCTTCTAAATTAATTTCCACTTAATTCCCTCCAATCTTTGAATTTTAATATTTACATTGTTTATTATTAATTCTTCAACACAACAGTCGTGGTTAGTCTTTTATAGATAATAAAACTCACTAATGCTAATATCATTATAATAATAGCTCTGCTTAAGAACATATCTCTGTATATGTATAGTTCATCCCATTGAGCCCTGTCGTTTATTTCAAATCCAATAAAGTAAACTCCGATACCATCCCCATCCTTGAAATAACTTCCAGTTATTAATCCATTAACAATTTTATCCAGTTTAAAATAGTGTATGAAATATAAAATTGAAAATCCGAAAAAAGTTATTGATACGCACTTAAATAATTTTTTCATAATAACATCCCTTCACTATAGATTTATAATAAATTACAATTGTTTAGTAACCAAGCTCCTATCCAATAAATTCAACATAAAACTATTATTTCCTGCAATATTTATAAATTTATACAGAAAATAAAAAAAGCACTCTTTTATTGAGTGCTACAAAATATAATTTAAGTTTCTTTATTTTTTATTCTAAATAACTTTGTTCCAACTTCTATATTACTATTAGCTTCACAGTTTTGTTTAGGACACTATTTTACGCTTTTCTTGATTGTATTGATTTGCTCCCCTATATATTTTCTTAGGTAGTTAATTATTGGCTAATTTAAAATTCATAAAAAAAATAGCAGTCTATTAAAGACTGCCAAAAGGCACTATAAGTGCTTTTATAAGTTAGTTGACCTGGTCTTTGACCCCACACTCGCCTGCTGGAGCTTTTGCTACCCGGAATTAACCTCTCACTACTTACCCTCTCGCTTTTCACGGCAGGACTGACCTCTAAGCCGCACCATGCTCACTAAAACTTTGTTTAACTTACGTGGATCGTTTCGCCTGCGACTGGCATCGACTTTCAACCACAAACCTAACCTATATTAATATTATAACTTACTTTTTGCAGCAGTCAATATGATAACACAATTTACTTCACTTTTTATTAACTCTTCTGCGCAACAAAAGGTAGTGGCACCAGTCGTCATCACATCATCTACTAATAAAATTTTTTTATTTTTTATTTTCATATCACTTCTTAATTTATAACTTCCTGATATATTTTGCCATCGCATTTCTTCATTTAATCCAATTTGATCCTTAGTTTCCTTTATTTTGTCCAAAGTCGAAATAACCTTAACTTTTAATACCTCACCAATGACCTTAGCTAATAATTGACTTTGATTATATCCTCTTTTCATTAAGGATTGTTTAGTAGCTGGAACAAAGGTTATAAAATCAATTACTAAATTATTTTTAACAATTAACTCTGCCATTTTTTCTCCTAGTGCATTGGCACAGGCAAAATCACTTTTGTACTTTAACCTTAGTACAAGTTCTGAAATACCTTTTGAATAATAAGCTAAACAATAATATGAATATCTTTTATTATTTTTAGTTACTTCAAATCTTTCTTGACAATACTTGATTTTATTTTCACAACTACTGCATAGCCATCTATCATCAACTGTATAGCCTTTGCAGATTATACAATCTCCACTTACAGGATAAACTACTTGTAACATGCAATTTCCTATATATTTTAATACTGAAATAAATTCATTTCCCATGCTTCTTTATTAAAACTTCTAGTTATACTTTTAGCAGTTTCCATATCCTCTGAAATAGAATTAGATAAAAATATTACCTCAGCTCTTTTTAGACTTTCTCCCCTTCCAACCTTACCACAGAAGTGAACAAGACTTTTATAGTTATATTGGCTATTATCTGCAAAAAAGACCATTATATCGCTTTCCCTTACACTTGAATATGCTTTTTTAAAATCATTTGTTATTAGAATTGCCTCTTTGCTCCTAGAATAATTTTGTATAGCTCTTTCATCTAAACTTTCTTTTAAAAAGTACATAATATGTTTGTTAACCTCATCCTTAAAGCTGCTAAGATATGTGAATACTTGCTTAACGCTATGTTTATCTGGAACATATATAATAATATTTCTTCCAGCCTTAAGAGACCACTTTATGTATTCATATGCTACAAAAGGTATTTCCTTAGATAAATCAATTCTTGTATTTAAAAATCTTGGCTCAACTATAGGTAATTTATTTTCTCTTACAGGTATAATTATCTCCTTAAATCCTTCAAATATACTCTCTAAAGAAAATGATATATACTTAGCCTCAGAGAAATAATTATTGCTGATTAAATCTATTATGCCTTCACTTTTATACTCTGGAAAGTCTCTAGAATCATCTATTATCACGACTTTAAATTCCCCTTTTATCATGTACATCCCTTCAAAACTGCATAAAACTAGTAAAGAGTCCTTATAATTGCTATCCGGATTTTTAACATAGGTATAATTTTTAAACCCTAGTCGCTTTAATTCTTCTTCAATTTGAATTTCATTAATTTTTTCATTTGTAACATATAGAACTCTATTACCTTTTGACAGATATGTACGTAGGGTGGTTAGTAAAGTCTTTATGGAACTATAAGGAGGCGCTATTATATTTAAAAAGCGCTCATTTCCGAAGCTCCAATTTAATATCTCTTTACTTATGTTATCTTCAACATTTTCAATTAAATTGCTTTTTCTTTTATTCACAATAGAACCACCTCTAATATAAGTTTTGATTAAGGCATTTGAAAGAAAATTCCAAGGCGAAGATGCCTAATTACATTACTCCATACTAATAATATTATCCTTTAATATTTCTGTAATTCTCCATTTTAGTGAAGAATATCGTTCAAAACTTCTGTTGTTATTTACCATGAAATTAACAGCCTTTATAGACCCCACTAAAACTACCATTTCTTTAGCTCTTGTTATTCCTGTGTAAAGCAAGTTTCTATTCATTAAAAGGGGTGGTCCCATAAATGCTGGAAGAATCACCACTTTAAACTCACTTCCTTGACTTTTATGAATTGTAGTTGCATAAGCTAAGTCCAATTCATCTAAGAAAAGATTTTCATAAATTATTCTTCGTTCTTCATCAAATACCACCGCTAAAGTATTATCCTCATCATCAATGTTTTCTATATAGCCAATATCACCATTAAAAACTCCTAAGCCTTCTTTTTCTCCCTCTCCTGAAACTCGTTCCCACTTCAAAGTATAGTTGTTTTTCATCTGCATAACCTTGTCTCCTACTCTAAAAATAAAATCTTTAACTTCTTTTTCTTTTTTATTTTTATTAGGAGGATTAATAATACTTTGAAGATTTTTATTTAAATTTCCTACACCTAAAATTCCCTTTCTCATTGGTGATAAAACCTGTATATGTTTTTTCTTATCCCAATCCTTATTAAATTTAGGTAACCTTGAATTTACAAGATCTAAAAGGAGGGTTAAAGTTTTCATTTGTTCCTCTTCTTTTATAAAGAAAAAATCTTTATCTCTTGCGTTTAAAACTGGCATCTCTCCATTATTAATTTTATGAGCATTAACTACTATCATACTTTTTTCTGCTTGCCTAAATATGTCCTTAAGTCTTACTACCTTTAAACCTTCACTTTCAATAATATCTCTCAAAACATTTCCAGGTCCTACAGAAGGCAGTTGATCCACATCTCCAACGATTATTAATCGTGTTCCTATTCCTACAGTTTTCAAAAGATTGTTCATCAGCATTATATCTATCATAGATGCTTCATCCACTATTAACACATCGCATTCTAAAGGGGACTCATCATTTTTTATAAAGGCTAGCTCGTCCTCATCATTAAAACCAAGTTCTAAAAGTCTATGTATCGTCTTAGCTTCTCTACCCGTTGCTTCAGTCATACGTTTAGCTGCCCTACCTGTTGGTGCTGCCATAAGTACTTTCATGTTTGCCGCTTCAAATATTTGAATTATGCATTTAATTATTGTAGTTTTGCCGGTTCCCGGGCCACCCGTAATAACTTCAACGCCATTATCAAAGGCCCCCTCTATAGCTTCTTTCTGAGAATCCGCGAAGGTTATTTCATTTTCTACTTCAAATTTTTCTATTTCTTCTTTTAAATCAAGTTTTATATTCTCGTAATTACTATAAGCTAAGGTTAAAAGCTTCTTAGTAACCCCTATTTCACAATAATAGTATGGCAAGGTAAAAACACACTGAATATCTTCGATAATTTCTATTTTAAGTTTTTGGTCTAGTGTGCTTTGATAAATATTTTTTTCTATATCTTCACGAGGTACTTCAAGTACGCCTCTTGCTCCATCAATTAATTTATTAAGTGGGATATATGTGTTTCCCAGCATACAAAAATCATTTACAACATACTTTATCCCGCTTTGAATTCTAAAAGGGGAATTACTCTCTATTCCTAAACTTCTAGCTAGTTTATCCGCAGTTTTAAAACCTATTCCCGCTATATCCTCAGTCAAAATATATGGATTTTCCCGAACTATTGAAACAGAATTATTGCCATACCTTTTATATATTTTAACGCACTGATTTGCACTTACGCCATAGGTCTGCAAAAAAACCATTATATTTTTAACTTCTCTTTGCTTACTATAAGATTCATATATTATCCTTATCTTTTTCTCTCCGATACCTTCGATTTCAGTAAGTCTATCTATATCAGTATCGAGAATCTCTAGCGCTTTCTCCCCAAATTTCTCTACAATTTTTTTAGCCGTAACTGGACCGATGCCCATTATTATGCCAGAAGATAAATATTTTTCTATTCCTATAAGAGATTCCGGAAGAACCTCTTCAAAACTCTCTATTTTAAATTGTTGTCCAAATTGTTGATGAACTACCCATTCCCCATTAAGCTTTAGCTTCTGGCCTATAGATATATATGGAATAATCCCTACCACAGTATATAACTGTTTTGTGGTATTGAATTTAGCAACAGTATAACCATTTTCATCATTTTGATACAAAATATCATCTACAATTCCTATTAAATCTAGCATAAAATCTCCCCTAAAGTTTGATACTACTTTATTATATCACAAACCCTATACATATTAAGATTATCTCCAAAAAACAAATAGCTAATACCTCTCATGAAGTATTAGCTATTTGTTTTATAGATATTTCTTTATTTCTTCAACTTTGTTTAATCTTTCCCAAGAAAGATCAAGATCATTTCTTCCGAAGTGTCCATAGGCTGCTGTTTGTCTAAATATAGGCTTTCTCAAATCTAAATCTCTAATTATTGCAGCAGGTCTTAAATTAAATACTTTTGTAATTATCTCTACAATTTTGTCATCGGGCACTTTGCCTGTACCGAAGGTATCTACTTCTATAGAAACTGGTTTAGCTACACCGATAGCATATGCCAATTCTATTTCTAATTTATCTGCAACGCCTGCAGCAACTAAATTTTTAGCTACCCATCTTGCAGCATATGCAGCGGATCTATCAACCTTTGTTGGATCTTTTCCTGAAAATGCTCCACCACCATGTCGGCCATATCCACCATAGGTATCTAC
>JACMJL010000233.1 GCA_014380625.1 Clostridiaceae bacterium | reverse complement strand
TTTTATAATAAAACCATATCAGGTGGAATATTTATCGGTGAAAGCAATGATGAACCTGAAATTAAAGAAATAATAAACGCAGGTTATAAGGTTGCATTACTAGACCAAAATGTTATGTCAGATGAAGAAGTCTATAAAAAATGTATAGTAGTTAATGCTGATAGTTATGGTGGTGCGTATAACGCAACTAAATACTTAATAGATCTTGGACATACTAAGATTGCACATATTGCAGGAGCACCGGGGATATTTTCAACAATAGAAAGAATCGAAGGTTACAAAAAAGCATTAACAGATTCAGCAATTAGTATAAAAAATAGCTTAATAATAAAGGGAAATTTCAATCTAGAAGGCGGGTATAGTGCTACGAGAAAGTTGCTTTCAAAGGAAATCCCTACAGCTATATTTTTAAGTAATGATAAAATGGCAATTGGTGCCATGGAGGCAATACAGGAATTAGGATTAAGGGTCCCAGAGGATATATCAATAGTAGGGTTTGATGATATTGAAGTGGCTAGATATTTAAAACCAGCACTTACAACAGTAAGAATGGCATTACTTGAAATGGCTTCAATTGCAATTAATACTTTGATTACCTCCATTGAAAATGATTCTAATTTTTCTGCAAATTATATAGTGCCTGTTGATTTAATTGAAAGAGAGTCAAGCAAACCAATGAAAAAATAAGTATGTTTATAGGATATAATTGATACATAATAACGTGTAAGGTTATTAGCAGATGTTAGTAACCGAACACAAATTTTTTTCCTAACAATAAACGCGAGTTTATTGTAAATATAATTGGTATAATAGCATCTTTACATAAAGATACTATTTATTAATAAATAACTCTAAATAAAGTATAGGGGGAATATTTATGAAAAAAAGTTATCTCAGAAAGTTATTAATGTTAACGTTATCAGTTGCTATGGTAACATCAATTGTAGCGGGTTGCGGAACAAAAGCACCAGCATCATCTTCGTCATCAACAACAGTGGCAACAGATAAGAAACCAGCCGACTATAAGGGTTCATTAAATGTTTGGTCATTTACTGACGAATTAAAAACTTCACATTTTATTGATGAATTTAACAAGGTATATCCAAACATCAAAATCAATTTAACAGTTATTCCAATGGATAATAATGCTTATTCAACTAAACTTGCTTCAGTACTTAGTTCAGGTTCAGGAGCACCAGATGTATATACCGCAGAGGTTTCCTTCATAAACAGATTTGCCAATTTGCCTTATTATGAAGATTTATCTAAGGCTCCTTACAATGCAGACGAGCTTGCAAAAGGTATGGCTCAATATTCAGTGGATCTTGGAAGAAATGCTACTGATAAAGGTATAAGAGCACTTTCATGGCAAGCAACTCCAGGTGGAATATTCTATAAGAGAAGTTTAGCTAAACAGTATTTTGGAACAGATGATCCAGAGGCTATATCTAAAATGATGACTACTACAGATGATTTAATCAAAATGGGCGTAGACTTAAAGGCTAAGAGTGCTGGTAAGGTTTCTTTATTAGCAGGATACGGAGAACTTTATAATATTGCTACAGGAAGCAAAACAACTCCATGGGTTGTTAATAACAAGTTAACGATAGATGCAAAATTAATGAATTATATTGATCAAGCTAAGACAATCAGAAATGAGGGTATTGATGCTAAGATCGCTCAATGGTCAGCTCCATGGGCAGCAGCTCAAGCAGGAAATAATGTATTCGGATTTGTTCTTCCAACTTGGGGACTTAATTATGTAATCCAAACAAATGCACCTAAAACTAAAGGCGATTGGGGTTTAGCTAAAGCACCTTCAAATTACTACTGGGGTGGAACTTGGGTAGGTATGTATAATAAGAGCAAAGCAAAAGAAAATAGTTGGCAGTTTATTAAGTTTATAAGTACAAATAAAGACTTCTTAACTAAACATGCTAAAGATACTGGAGACTTTGTAACTAACTTAGAAGTAAATAAAGTATCAGCGACTACAGATGCTGGAAAAAATGAATTTGTTGGTGGACAGAATATTGCTAAAACATATAGCGAAATACTTCCAGGAATAAATGGTAAATTAGTAACAGCATACGATGAAACAATAAATAATAAGTTCACAACAGACTTAGATTTATATATCAATGGCAAAAAGACTAAGGCTGAATTCTTAAAGCAGTTTAGAGAAGCTGTAAAAACTGCTTACCCAGATTTAGATACAGCTGAGTAAAAAGTAACTAGTTTAATTTGATCCTTATTAACTGTTTGACAATTTCATTGAATTAATGCAATATAAACAGTTAATAAGGTTTATTATTTAGGAGGCGGTATGATGTCAAAGAAAAGATTCGGCAAAGGACTTAGTAAAGAGAATTATGGATATTTATTTATACTTCCATTTTTCGCAACATTTTTAATATTTTCATTATATCCCATTATATATTCTTTTGGGATTAGCTTTATGAAATGGGATGGCTTATCTCCAGAAAGTACTTTTATAGGTATAAAAAACTACAGTAGACTTATCGTAGATCCTACGTTTAGGGAAGCAATCTCAAATACCTTTATTATGTGGGGCTTTAATGTGGTTCCTCAGATGGTAATTGCGCTTATACTGGCAATTATATTAAATAATCAACGTTTAAAAGGTAGAGATTTTTTTAGGGCAATTTATTATCTTCCAAACCTTGTTACACCAGCAGCAATTGGTGTTTTATTTGTATTCTTGTTCGACTGGCAGTCTGGTGCCGTAAACAATATGTTAATATCTTTTCATATCTTTAAAGAACCATTCAACTGGCTTATAGACGGTATGGCTATAAAAGGAATTGTATCTTTCACTCAGTGGTGGATGTGGTTTGGCTACAGTTCAATTATTTTTATGGCTGGACTTAAGAATATACCTGAAGAATTATATGAGGCATGTAGAGTGGACGGTGCTAGCGGATGGCAGACTTTCTGGAAAATAACGCTTCCGTTACTTAAACCAACCGTGTTATATTCAGTATTAACATCTATTATTGGAGGTATGCAGTTGTTTGATATTCCAAACGTTATTGCAGCTACTCCTTTAACTCAAGGTCGTTCTGTTCAAACTATGGTTTTATATTTATATAATACAGCTTTTCAAAACAATAACTATGGTTATGGTGCAGCAATTGGATATGGTCTATTTGTTATAATACTTATATTTGCTGTAGGTTCCTTTAAGTTAATTAATAGAAATGCTCAATATGATTAGAGGTGATAAGAATGGAAACTAGCTTAAAATCAAAAATTAAACCGCAAAAGGATACTAAGAGTGGAATTACTATTAGAAAGATACTTCTATATTTTTGCTTGATTGTTCTAGCTATAATATGCTTTCTCCCATTTTATTTAATGATTATGAATGCAACGCATAATAATACTGAGATTTCAGCAAAGTTATGGCTAACTCCCGGTACTGCTTTAATAGAAAATTACACAAGGCTAACTGGAAGTGTTGATATTTGGAAGGGCTTTTTTAATAGCTTATTCTTATCAGTCTGCATTACTCTAGTAAGTGGCTATTTTAGTGCTTTAACCGCTTATGGCTTTTCCCGATATAAATTCAAAGGAAGTGGAACTCTTTATTGGATAGTATTAGCAACTATGATGGTTCCTGGACAATTAGGTCTTATAGGGTTTTATCAATTAATGAATAAATTTGGATTAGTTGATAATTATCTTTCTTTAATATTGCCAACTATAGCAAGTGCAGGATCAGTGTTCTTTATTAAGGGATATACTGATGGCGCTGTGCATGAATCTTTGATAGAAGCTGCTAGAATCGATGGTTGTAAAGAGTTTTCAATATTTCACAAAATTGGATTACCACTCATTATGCCTTCTATAGCGACTATGTCTATATTTACTTTTATAGGAACCTGGAATAATTACCTTCTACCACTTGTTATGCTTTCAAGTCAGAAAAAATTTACCCTCCCAATTTTGATAGTTGTGGCGAAAGGTGTTTATAAAACTGATTATGGTGCTATTTACACAGGTATTGCCATATCCGTTGTTCCAATAATAATAGCCTTTATATTTATGTCAAAGAAAATTATTGGAGGACTTACTATTGGAGGCGTAAAGGGTTAATAGTCATAAACATAATTAAATAATATTAACATAAAAAGGGACCATCTCAAAATAGAAAGTAATTTCTAGAGTGAGTGAGGTCTTTTTTTTATTTTTAAAACCCTTTGATTAATACAACCATTTAATGTCAATAATTACAGTATTACAGTAAATGGGAGGGCTACCTATGAATAAAAAAAAGATTATGGACATTACTACAAAAAATATAAAATTATCTGTTGAGGATAAAGAAATTATGAATGCAATTGAAATCGCTAAGATAGAATGGGAAAATGCAGAAAAATTTTTTCAGTTTGTTAAAGAACCTGATATGGTGGACTATGCAATTCACCTTCAAAATGCTGCAAGCGTGAGGTACATGCATCTTTTAAGGATGGCAAAGAATAAAAATATTAGCGGTAATTACTATGAATTTATGAAGGAATTTGATGCCAGATAAAATTTATTTTATAGAGGCTGGACTTAGGATTCTAGAGAAGATCTCAATAAGAATTTAAATCCAGCACTTACTAAATTAAGTAAAAATTATAAAAATACATAGAAGAAGCATAAAAAACATGATATAATAACTCTAAAAATAAACACGAGTTTATTTTGTATAATATTTAAAGTGAGGTATTTATTATGAAGGAAGAAAACAAAACTATTTCTTGGTATTTTGAAGGAGAAAAGGGCGAATTTGCTTTGAACAATCCGCATAAAACCAGTGGATTATATTTTCCACTTGCTAATGAAAGTGGAATGATGAGTTCAATAACCCCTTTATTAGGTGGAGATATTAAAACTAGTCAAAATACTTTTTTAATGGCTCCAGTATCAGTGGGAGACTTGCATAGTTCAAATAGTTCCAGAAATTTTTGGTTAAATATTGATGATAACCTTATATGGTCTGCCACAGGAAATTCCTTAAAGCAAAAGCTTTCAGCTTCTGAGAAAGATAGTGATGAAAGTGTAAAAATGGAAGCTGGGTTTCTTTGGCAGAAGATAACAAGAGAGAATAGGGCAATTGGTGTTAGGTCAGAAATAACAAATTTTGTACCAGTTAATGATGATAAGGTTGAGTTAATGAGGATAACAATAAAAAATATTAGAACTGAAGAGATGAGAATTACCCCTACAGTGGCAATACCTATATATGGACGTTCAGCAGACAATATACGAGATCACAGGCATGTTACTTCCTTGCTTCATAAGATATCCACAAATAAATATGGAGTTATAGTAAAACCAACCTTGTCCTTTGATGAGAGGGGACATAAGCCTAATTCAATTTATTATACAGTTCAAGCTGTTGAAGAAAATGGAGGGGCACCTTTAGGTTTTTTCCCTGTAGAAGAAGACTTTATTGGAGAAGGCGGAAGTCTGGATTGGCCAGAAGCTGTGTTAAAAAACTCTACGAATTACTGTGAAAAAGATAATAATATAGATGGATATGAGGCTATTGGAGCAATAAAGTTTGAGAGTATTACTTTAAAACCTGGAGAAACTAAATCCTATATTGTGATACTTGGCATTAACCACAATTCAGCTTCAATTGAACAATATATAGATAGTTATGGTAATATTAGTAGGTTTGAAAAGGAACTTGAAAAGAACAAAGAATACTGGGAGATAAAATTATCCAGTGTAAGCTTTAATTCCTCGGATAAAAATTTTGATTTATGGATGAAATGGGTTGAACTTCAACCAATGATGAGAAGAATATATGGATGTTCTTTTTTACCACATCATGATTATGGAAGAGGGGGTAGAGGTTGGAGGGATCTATGGCAGGATTGCTTAGCATTATTACTACTTGAACCTAAACAAGTTAGAGGCCTTTTGCTAAATAATTATGGTGGAGTTAGATTTGATGGAAGTAATGCAACAATTATTGGAGCGAAGTCTGGAGAATTTATTGCTGATAGGAATAACATTCCTAGAACATGGATGGATCATGGTGCGTGGCCATATTTTACAACAAGATTATATGTGGACCTAAGCGGAGATCTGGAGTTCTTGCTTGAAGAACAAGTATATTTTAAGGACAAACAATGTAGCCGTTCTAGAGAAACAGATGCTAAATGGAGTTCGGCCTATGGAAGCAATCAAAAGGATGAAGAGGGCAGACTTTATAAGGGAAGTATATTTGAACATATTTTACTTGAGCAAGTAACTGCCTTTTACAATGTGGGAGAACATAATAATATAAAATTAGAAGGCGCTGATTGGAACGACGGTTTTGATATGGCAGATGAAAAGGGTGAAAGTGTTACTTTTACGGCCTTCTATGGAAGTAACCTTATGGATTTAAGCAAATTATTAATAAGTATAAAAGAAAAGTTAGGGATTGAAGAGATAGAAGTTGCAAAAGAAATAATGATTTTAATAGATTCTATTTCAGGAAAAATAGATTATAACTCTGTTACAGAAAAAAATAATTTGCTAAATAATTATTTCAAACTTTGCATTCATAATATATCTGGAGAAAAGATTAAGATTGATATCAGGGAACTTTCAAAGGATTTAGAAAGAAAAGCAACCTGGATAATAAATCATATTAGAAAAAATGAATGGATAGAGAATTCAGAGGGCTTTCAGTGGTTTAATGGATACTATGATAATGCTGGAAAGGCTTTAGAGGGGGATTTCCCATCTGGAGTAAGGATGACGCTAACTGGACAGGTGTTTCCAATAATGGGTGGTGTAGCAGATGAGGAACAAGTTAAGAAAATAATTGCAGCTACTAACAAGTATTTAAAGGAGACAAAGATTGGGGGCCTTAGGTTAAATACCAACTTTAATGAAGTTAAATTAAATATGGGAAGATGTTTTGGATTTGCCTTTGGACATAAAGAAAATGGTGCTATGTTCAGCCATATGACTGTAATGTATATTAATGCACTGTATAGAAGAGGTTTCGTAAAGGAAGGCTATGAAATTTTAAATGATATTTATAAGCATTGCAGTGATTTCGAAAAAAGCAGGATTTTCCCTGGAATTCCGGAGTACATCAATGAAAGAGGTAGAGGTATGTATCAATATCTTACTGGTGCTGCAAGTTGGCTTTTACTTACAGTCTTAAACGAGGTATATGGAGTAAAGGGTTTATTAGGTGATTTAATGCTTGAGCCTAAATTAGTTAGTGCGCAATTTGATAATACACAGGTTGCTTCAGTTTTTACTGTTTTCAGAGATAAAAAGTTAAATATTGTATATAAAAATGAAAAGAAATTTGAATACGGTGAATACAAAATTAATAGTGCTACCTTAGATGGAGAAGTATTAGAGTTAAAACTAGTTAATAATTCTCTGATTATAGATAAAGAAGTTGTAGATAAACTTGAAATTAATATTAAACATCAGTTAGTTGTAGAACTTAATTAAGTAATTGTAGGAGTTGGTATTTTGAAAATTGATAAAAGCTTCCTTGAAATTAAACAATACCAGGGGGAAGGATACATGCCACTCATTGATTTTGGAGCTTGGAGAGTGGCAGTACTTAAGTATTGTGATGAATTATTACCAGAAAATATAACTAAATTACAAAGACATGATGAGTCTGATGAGGTATTTGTGCTACTGCAAGGGAATTGTACATTGTTTATTGCAGATGGAAAGGAAAAGGTAGGTAAAGTTTATCAGGAGCCTATGGAATTACTAAAGTTATATAATATAAAAAAGTCCACCTGGCACTCTCATACCTTAAGTAAAGATGCGGTAGTTTTAATTGTAGAAAATCAAAATACAGGTTTGGAAAATTCTCCAGAAATTTATTTAAATGAAGAGGAGAAAAGGATGATAGCTTATAAATAAAAAAGGACTGTGTCAAAATAAAATTAATTATTTTGACACAGTCCTCTTTATCTTTTTTGGTGCAGATGACAGGAGTTGAACCTGCACGCCGTAAGCGCTAGATCCTAAGTCTAGTGCGTCTGCCAATTCCGCCACATCTGCATGATGGTGACCCATACGGGAATCGAACCCATGTTACCACCGTGAAAGGGTGGTGTCTTGACCGCTTGACCAATGGGCCATATTTAATTAAGCTTCATTATAGTAACATCTAAATGCGTATATGTCAAGAAAAAAATATTAAAATTAAATTAGAGAAAATATTATAAGAAATATAACCCCTGGAACCCCAAAGAAACCAGCTATTAGTGCAGTTATAAAATTTATACCTACAGATATTCCAAAACTAGTCCCTACAAAATTAACTAGAAGGAGTAAAATTACACCTAGAACACCATTTACAATTAATTTCAAAAGTATCTTAAATGGCCATTTAAAAAACTTTACCACAAGATAAAGACCTACAATAGCTAATATAAACCAAATTGCATTATCCATAATTAACACCTCTTTATTATATTATAGATTATGTTTGTTATAAAATGCATATATTAATAACAATTATTTTTTGTTTTTATGTTTTGCGCATAGTTATCAACAGAATATATGTTCAAAGTTGTGGATAATGTGTATAATTTACATTAATAAGAGGTGAGTATAGTGAATATTGAAAAAAATGTTTTTAAAGCAAAATTTATAAATAGACCCAATAGATTTCAAGCCTATATATACAAAGATGAAGAGGAAATGATGGTACATGTACCCAATACTGGACGGTGTAGAGAAATACTAATACCAGGAGCATCTATTATATTAAGGGAGGAAAATAATCCAACAAGAAAGACTAAGTTTGATCTTATTGGGGGGTACAAAGGAGAACGGTTTATTAATATAGATTCTCAAATTCCTAATAAGGTGGTAGATGAAGCCCTTAAATTGAAGAAGATAAAGGCTTTATCAAGATTTGACGTGATAGAGAGAGAAAAAACCTTTGGAAATAGTAGGTTTGATTTTAGGCTTAAAAAAGGTGAGGAAGAATATTATTTGGAAGTTAAGGGTGTAACTCTTGAAGAAAATGGTAGAAGTATGTTTCCTGATGCACCTACAGAAAGAGGCAGGAAGCACTTATTAGAATTGGTAGAGGTTATTAAAAGTGGAAGGGGAGCAGGTGTTTTATTTCTAATTCAGATGGATGGAGTAGAGTATTTTACTCCACACGATGAGATGGATAAGGCGTTTGGAGAAGCTCTTAGATTTGCAAAAGCAAATGGCGTAGAAGTATTTGCATATGACTGCTGGGTTTCCGAAACCTTTATTACATTAAAAGGTGAAATAAAAGTTATATTATAGCTGATGAAAATCTTTCATATTGCTAGGGTTTATATTAAAATATATATAACAGGCATCTTTAATTTGTTATTTTAGATGGCTAAGATTTAATTCAGTGGTGGAGGTGTTAGTTTGAGGTTTGAGTATTGTCCTAAATGTGGGAGACGGCTAGTAGAGAAATTTAGCTGGGACGAGGGTGGAGTTCCATATTGCCCAGATGACGATCTGATGTTTTTTGATACCCCAAAGCCTTGTATAGTAGTTGCAGTATTAAGGGAAGATAAGATTCTGCTACTTAAGCAGAGTTATATATATAAAAACTCAAAGGTACTCCTTTCAGGTTATGTAACTAATGGTGAGAATATTGAAGAAACGGTCATAAGAGAGGTTAAAGAGGAAACGGGAATTACTATAGATTCCTTAAAATATCTTGGAAGCGATTGTATTCCTGAAAAGGAAATATTAATGATTACTTTTATGGCTAAATATGTTTCTGGAGAAATTACAAAATCCTCAGAAGTAGAATGGGCAGAATGGTGTAAAATATGTGATGCAATTAGCGAAATGAGCGAGGACAAAATTGGTAAAAGAATTGTAAATAAAGTTCTTAAAGAGATCAAAACAACGATCTCGATTTAACACTTTATTAACAAAGATTTAGAAAATAATGATATCATAGGATATGTAGGTTGAGAGGGGTTGAGCTAATGGCTAATAAAACTATTCCTGAAATTAAAGGTATTTTGCGGAAACATTTGATTGAGGCACCACTTGCCAGTAGAGATGCAAGCGGGATTATAATTTTTGGTAAAAGGCTAAAATCTTTTGTTTTCACAACTGATGTTGCTATAATAAAAAATACAAATGCAAATGCAGTAATTGCAGTATATCCTTTTACTCCACAACCCTTGATTACAGGTTCATTGATCCTAGCAGCAGATATTCCTATATTCTGTGGAGTTGGAGGAGGAATTACAACTGGGAAACGGGTTGTTAACTTAGCCTTAGATGCCGAATTTAAAGGTGCCATGGGAGTAGTAGTAAATAATCCAATACCAAATGAAATTGTTACACAGTTAAGGGATACAATAGACATACCTATAATTGTTACAGTGGTTTCTGAATATGAGGATATAGAGGCTAGAATTAATGCAGGAGCATCCATTTTAAACATTTCGGGAGCTAAGAGAACTGCATATATAGTAAGGAAAATTAGAGAAAAACACCCGGATTTTCCAATTATAGCTACAGGAGGGCCAACGGAAGACACTGCGAAAGAAACAATAGCAGCTGGCGCTAATGCAATTACCTTTACTCCGCCTTCTACTGCTAAGATATTAAATGTTATAATGACACAATATAGAGAACAGTATGAAGAGGAATATAGAGAATTATAGAGAAGATAGTTTTACCAATTAAGAAAAGTGGAGTGATTAAATGACTATAGCAGCAACAAATTGTAGTAAATGTCTTGAATTTCAAAGCAAAGATTGTGATGGAAAGGCAGATAATTGTATGTGCAAGCGATGCCCAAGAAATTTAGGAACATGTCTTATAACTAGGTATTGCAGAGAGACAGAATCAGTAATGATGAAGTAAATTGCTTATATGAGGAGATGAATTATGAAAGAAAAATTATTAGAATTTAAAGAGTATATTAAAAAGATAGAATATATGAATTCAGCAACCAGTGTGCTTTATTGGGATATGAGAGTAGGGATTCCAAGTAAGGGCATACCTTATAGAGGAGAAGTATTAGGCCATTTATCAGGGGAAATATATAAACTTCAAACTTCTGATACTATGAAGGGTTTTATAGAATATTTTGATGGACTTGAAAACTTAGATGAAACTACTGAGTCAATGGTTCAAAGGGCAAAGAAAAATTATAATCAAACAAAAAAGATACCAGAAAAAAGATATGTTGAATATACAGTACTTGTTACAAAAGCAGAGGCTGCTTGGGAAGAAGCAAAGAGCAAGTCTGATTTTAATATTTTCAAACCTTTTTTACAAGAAGTTGTGGATTTCAACAAAGAGTTTATTGGATATTGGGGATATAAGACTAATAAATATGATACTCTTTTAGATTTCTATGAACCCGGAATTACAGTAGAAAAACTAGATAAGGTTTTTAGTGGTCTTAGAGTTGCTATCGTTGAACTTCTAAATAAAATTAAGAAAAGTGATGTGAAACCTGATAGTAGCATCTTTACTACTGGTTTTAGTAAAGAGAGACAAGAGGCTTTTGGATTATTCGTACTTAATAAAATGGAGTATGATTTTGAGGCAGGCAGATTAGATGAGTCTGTTCATCCTTTTACTATAGAATTTTGTAATATGGATGTTAGAATTACAACAAATTATCATGAGAATGATTTAAAGAGTGCACTTTTTGGAAGTATTCATGAAGGTGGTCATGCTTTATATGAGCAAGATATTCCTGATAGCTTGCAAGGAACCAGGCTTGGTCAGGGTGTATCTATGGGGATTCATGAGTCTCAATCCAGGTTTTATGAAAATATTTTAGGCAGAAGTAAGGCGTTTTGGACATATTTCTATCCTGAATTAAAAAAGACCTTTCCTGAATTTAATAGTATCTCATTAGATGATTTCTATATTTCTATGAATGAAGTTTTGCCATCACTTATAAGAATAGAGGCAGATGAGCTCACTTATAGTTTGCATATAATTATAAGATATGAGATTGAGAAAGCATTAATAAATGGGGAAATAGAAGTTGAGGATTTGCATAAGGTGTGGAATGCTAAATATAAGGAATACTTAGGGGTAGAGCCTAATAATGATGCTGAGGGTGTGCTTCAGGATACCCATTGGTCTGGTGGAAGTTTTGGATACTTTCCAAGCTATGCTTTAGGAAATCTATATGGAGCACAATTTCTAGAAAAAATTCTTAAGGATATTCCTGACTTTTACCAGGAAATTGAGAAGGGTAACTTATCAGATATTCATTCTTGGCTTAAGGAGAATATTCATAAGTATGGGGCTATACATACTCCATCAGAACTAATAAGAATGGTTACAGGTGAGGATTTAAATGAAAAATACTTCATAGAATATCTTAATAAAAAATATTCTGAGATTTATAACTTAAAATAATGAATATTATTAAAATAGCAGGGAGAAACTATATAAAAAGTCGTAAGGGGTGATTATATGGTTCATGTTTCACATGAGATTAAAGCAATTGTGGCACAAAACTGCTATGGATACACTTCTAGAAATCCTTGGGGATTAGCAAACCTAGGAAGTATTTCAGAAAGTTGTGATTCCTGTTCTAATTTTGTAAAAGAAAGATGTAAAAAGGATCTCTTTAACGAAGTAGCAACTACTATCACAATAAACTAAAGGTCCTTGGTGTAATAAATAGCAGTTAAAGGTAGTAAATTATAACAAATTGTATAAAAAACTTATAATAAAGCTGTTGTACAATCCTATTTTTAATGATAAACTATTAGTGGGTAAACGTATACATTGCTGTTTCTGTAGGGGATTAACGACAATATATACTTTAAACCTAAGTAAGATGTTTTGTGTAAATAAGTTGAAGCGTTATAAGGTCATTTCGAATCGGAAGAGGAATGTGTTTCATTTATTTACAGTAGAAAACTCTAGTGGGTAAATGTATAGCATTGTACTAGTGTTTGCGGAAAAGAATAAAGGGAATAGATATTAGTACATTAAAGTTTCTTCAAAAAACTAACAAATCAGATGCCTAAGGTTAAAGCTGTAGATTTCTATAGCTTTAACCTTTTTTTTCTTTTAAGGAATTATTATCGAAATTTTTTCAATATTATAAATTTGATAAAATATAAATCATCAACCTCATAAAGTTGCAGTTTATATTTCAAAAAAGCAGAAAAATAGTGAAAATTATAGAATGTTGAATTATCGCCACATAAAAGTTGCAAAAAAATAAAAAAAATACCTAATCAATATTGTTAAAAATTAAATTAAGTGTTAGAATAGTTATTAAACTTATTAGTTAAAAATTTAGGAGGTTTACTTATGCACAAGAAGTTGTTTATTCCGGGACCAGTAGAAGTAAGACAAGATGTACTTGAGAAAATGGCTACCCCAATGATCGGACATAGAGGTAAAGCTGCATCCATACTTCAAAGAAGCATCAGCGAAAAGCTGAAAACTGTTTTTTACACTCAAGAGGAAATATTATTGTCCACATCTTCAGGAACTGGATTAATGGAAGGCGCTGTTCGTTCTTGTACAATTAGAGGAGCTGCTATTTTCTCTGTTGGTGCCTTCGGTGATAGATGGTATGAAATAGCTAAATGTAATAACATTCCTGCAGATATATTTAAAGTAGAATGGGGAACTCCTACAACTGGTAAAATGGTTGATGAGGCGCTTGCTACTGGCAAATATGATTTAATAACTATTACTCATAACGAGACATCTACAGGATTAATGAATCCAGTAGAAGAAATTGCTGAAGTTATGAAAAAGTATCCAGAGGTTATTTGGTGCATGGATGCAGTTAGTTCCATGGGAGGCACTAAGATTGAAGTAGATAAATTAGGTGTTGATATATGTATAACATCCACTCAGAAGTGTCTTGGATTGCCTGCGGGATTAGCAATCTGTTCTTTCTCTAAAAAGGCAATTGAAAGGGCGAAGTTAGTTCCATTTAGAGGAGCATATCTTGATTTATTATCATTATATGACTTCATTCAGAAAAAGGATTACCAATATCCATCAACACCATCAGTAGCACACTACTATGCTTTAGATTTTCAACTGGATAGAATCCTTGCAGAAGGTCTTGAAAATAGATTTGCAAGACATATCGAAATGGCAGAATACGTGAGAGCTTGGGGAAGAGCGCATTTTGAATTACTACCAGCAGATAATTATCTTTCAAATACGGTAACAACTATAAAGAATACAAGAGGAATTGATGTCGGAGCTTTAAACAAGGAATTAGGTGCAAGAGGCTTTGAAATTTCTAATGGTTATGGGAAAATGAAGGATAAGACTTTTAGAATAGCTCATATGGCAGATTGTACTTTGGAAGATATAAAAGAACTTATTTCAAATATGGATGATATT
This sequence comes from Clostridiaceae bacterium, assembly GCA_014380625.1. Taxonomy (GTDB): domain Bacteria; phylum Bacillota; class Clostridia; order Clostridiales; family Clostridiaceae; genus JACMJL01. The sequence goes on along the minus strand of JACMJL010000233.1, from coordinate 5,155 downwards.
TTAGGATTTTAGGATTTTAGGATTTTAGTAAAAACATAATGGGGGGCTAATAATTATGATAAGAGTACTTGCTTCAGATGGTATAGAAAAGGCTGGTTTTGAGAAACTAGTAGCTTTAGGTTTTGAAGTAGTTGAACAATTTTATGAGGCTGAAGAACTTAAAGAACAGATTAAGAACTTTGATGTTTTAGTGGTTAGATCTGCTACAAAAGTAACACAACCGATTATAGATAGTGCAGTAGCTGGCGGACGCTTAAAACTTGTTATACGCGCCGGAGTTGGGGTGGATAATATTGATGTTGCATATGCAACAGAAAAAGGAATAAAGGTTACCAATACTCCAAAGGCAAGCAGCATTTCTGTTGCGGAACTTACAATAGCTCACATGTTTGCAGTTTCTAGATTTGTTAATATTTCCAACGTTGCAATGAGAGCAGGTAAATGGGATAAGAAAAATTACGAGGGTGTAGAGATCTTCGGAAAAACTTTGGGTTTGATTGGCTTCGGAAGAATCGCAAAAGAGGTTGCTGTTAGAGCAGAGGCTCTTGGAATGAATGTAATATATACTGATGTTGTGGGAGAAGACGAGAACCTTCTTTATAAATATGGAAGTCTAGACGAAGTTCTGGCAACCAGTGATTATTTGTCACTTCATATTCCTTATAATAAGGAGACTGGAGCGGTAATAGGTAAAGAAAATATTTCAAAGATGAAGGATGGAGCCTATTTATTAAATTGTGCTAGAGGCGGAGTCGTTGATGAGGCCGCACTTCTAGAGGCACTTAATAGTGGAAAACTTGCTGGAGCAGGCGTGGATGTATTTGAGGAAGAACCAACTAAGAATGTAGAATTAGTTAATCATCCTAAAGTATCAGTAACTCCTCATATAGGAGCGTCAACTGTAGAAGCTCAAACTAGAATAGGCGAGGAAGTTGTTAGTATTATTGCAAAGTTTTTTAAAAAATAGATAAGAAATCACTTGAATAATTAGAAGTTGCAGAAATCACTGAGAAGAGTATTATATTTAGGTTTTGCTAAATATAATAAAACTTCCTGCAGTGGCTTCTGTTTTTTCCGTGGTTTTAGGGTTAAGTTTTAATTGAGGAGGTTCGTCATGGCAATAGTTAGGCCTTTCAAGGCTGTAAGACCAACAAAAGAATTAGCTGCTAGAGTAGCTGCACTCCCGTATGACGTAATGAGTAGTGAGGAAGCACGGGAAATGGTAAAAGATAATCCCTATTCTTTTCTACATGTTGATAAGGCCGAAATAGATTTGCCTGAGGACACTAACTTATATGATCAAAGTGTATACAAAAAGGCAAAGAGTAATTTGCAAGAGATGATTTCTACTGGAGTGTTCTTTCAAGAAGAAAAATCCAATTTATATATATACAGACTTATATCCAAGGGAAGATCACAAACAGGAATTGTAGCATGTACCTCTATTGATGAGTATCTTAATAATTCCATTAAGAAACATGAGTATACAAGACCGGATAAGGAAGCTGATAGAATAAATCATGTGGATTATTGTGACGCAAATACAGGTCCTATTTTTTTGACCTATAAAAATAAAAAAGATATAGATACAATAGTATCAGAGATAATAAAAAATTCTCCAGAATATGATTTTATAGCAGAAGATGGAGTAACTCATATGGTTTGGGCTGTTGAGGAAGACGTTATAATAGAAAAACTATGTACACTTTTTCAAGCTGTAGAGAGTTTATATATTGCTGATGGACATCATAGATGTGCTTCTGCTGCAAGAGTAGGACAGATGAGAAGACAGGAAAAACCTGAGTATACTGGTGAAGAAGAATTTAATTTTTTCTTATCAGTCATATTTCCTGAAAAAGATTTATATATTATGGACTATAACAGGATTGTTAAAGAATTAAATGGACACTCTGAACAGGGATTTTTGCAAAAGGTTTCGGATAAATTTAAAGTTAAAGAATATTGCTTAGAAGGTCCGTATAAACCATCTTCCAAGGGAACCTACGGAATGTATCTTAATGGGAAATGGTATCAGCTTGAGATAAAAGATGGAATAAGTGATTTAACACATCCTGTAAAAAGCTTAGATGTATCTATACTTCAAGATAATCTCTTATACCCAATTTTAGGTATTGAAGATCCTAGAACTGATGAGAGAATAGATTTTATGGGTGGCATTAGAGGGTTAGAGGCACTTAGGCGAAAGGTAGATGGAGGTAAAATGAAGGTAGCATTTTCAATGTATCCAACCACAATTGAAGAACTAATGAATATTGCGGATGCTGGTGAAGTAATGCCTCCTAAATCTACTTGGTTTGAACCAAAACCTAGAAGTGGACTATTTATTCATACCTTGAAGTAAGGATATCATAAAAGGGGACTGTCTTAAAATAATTAATTTTATTTTAAGACAGTCCCTTTGTCTGCTTTAAAAGCGAAGGTAAAACTTAAGGTATATAAACAAGAGGTTATTATTCCTCGTCGTCTTCTTCACAATCCTCTTCAATATCAAAATCATTTGTTAAATATGAATATAAGGCTGGATACACATTTAAACTACCCATTAGACTCATATACTCATCTAAAGCTTTAGGATCCTCTTCTTTAGTTTTAATAGCTCGTATCATTAGATTTTTAGGGGTTTCAAGAGGTGAGATATATTCTACCGCAGAAACTTCATAGCCTTGAGCTTCAAGCATTAAAGTCCTCATTCCATCTGTTAAAATATCTGCCATTCTTGCTTTAAAGATCCCTTGTTTAAGAATCCCTTTAAAAGGTGCGTAATTATATTGACTTAATAACTCTCTATGACAACATGGTACTGCAATTATAACATCTGAGCCAACTTTTATTCCAAGGGCTAAAGCCATATCTGTTGCAGTATCACAAGCATGTAAGGACAATACCACATGAATATTTTTGTTTGGAGTATAATTATGAATATCTAAGGCATGGAATTCCATGTTTCTATATCCTAGATTCTCTGACATTTTTTTTGAAGCAGTAATAACGGCTTCTGAATGATCTAAACCAATAAAATGACATTTGATTTTTTTTACTTCAGTTAAGTAATAATTTAATACAAAGGTCAAATAGGATTTACCACAGCCACAATCTAAGATATTGATGGTAGTATTTTTAGGGAGAGAATCTATAACTCCTTCTAAAAGTTCCACATAATGATCAATTTGATTGTACTTTCTTATTCTATCATTTTTAACTTTACCGTCTTTAGTCATGATCCCAATCTCTTTTAAAAGAGCATCAGCTTTACCAATCTTAATATAGTAGTCTCTATTTAATAAAGTAGAGGTTTCAAAGGTGCTTTGAACTTCTGAAACCTGGGTTACTTCACTAGTTTCTTTAACTTCTATGTTTTTCATTTTTACATTCTTATTATCAGCTAAGATTTGAATATCGGTACCTCTCTCTCGATAAACAATAGAAAGGGATTCATACTTCTCTGCCTCTGCTAATACTCTTTCAAATAAAGACTCCATAGTTAAGATTTCTGTCTTTCCGTTAAAATTGTATTTTATATTGTTGGATTCATAACTTCCTACACCTTTAAATTCTTTAAGACCAGCTGTAAAGGTTGTATTAATCCCCTTAAATATAGAAGCGTTCTCTTCAAATCTGTTTCTTAGACCTAGTAAGAATAAATTAAGTTTACTAATGTTTTGTTTATTCATTTAAGCACCGTAACCTTTCTGTATATTATTATAAATTATACTCTAGTTTATATTTATTTCAAATGCTCTAAGTTATTAAATGAAAATAATATGATATAATTAAACCATTAAAAAAATGGCTTTCGGAGGAAATTACTATGTTAAAAGGCAAACTTGTTTCAATAGATTCAATTAAAGGCAGTGAAAGAAATTATATTATAAAGGATAGAGATGGAATAACCCTTGGTAGGATAGAGGTTATTGAATATTCTAAGGATAACAAAAATTGTACCTGTAGAATCGAGTTTTATAGAGATGAAGATACACTAGGCTATTTAAAGGATGCCATACAATGTTTTACAAGTTCTCTGTTTGTTGATATGGGAGTTCAAAAGCTAAATATATTAGTACAGGAGGATTTAGAACTCCAGCCTTTAGTAGATTTAAAATTTAGCCTTCAAGGTATAGTTTCTAATAACAAACTTAAGGATGGTAAGTATATAGATGAATATTTATTTGGAATAGATATTGATGTTTTTGAAAATTCAAATGTTACAAATATTCTTAGGCTAAATGGAGAAAATATTACACTAAAGGTATTGTCTCCAGAGGATGCAGGAGAAGTATTAAGTTTCTATATTAGAAATAAAGAATATTTAAAGCCCTTTGAACCTTCAAGGAAGGATAGCTTTTATACTTTAGAAAGTCAAAAGCAATTTATAGTTGAACATTATAATCAGTTTTTAAATGGCGGCAATATTTCCTTTGGTATATATATAGATAATCGTTTGATAGGTAAGATTCAATTATCTAATATTGTTCTAGGGGTATTTAGAAATGCATTTATAGGGTATTCTATAGATGAAAAGGAACAAGGCAAGGGATATATGAAGGAAGCAGTGAAGTTAGCATTAGATTACGCATTTAATGATATGGATCTTCATAGAATTGAAGCTACAGCCTTAGTTGAGAATCATAGGTCTAAAAAGGTTTTAATTGCTTGTGGCTTTAAAGAAATTGGTATAAGTGAGAAATACCTATTTATAAATGGGGAATGGAGGGACCATTCTGTTTTTTATAAGGTTGCGGAAGGGTAAGGTGTCTTAAATACTTAGCCTGGTGTATCAGTAGGTACATTCGGTAGATATACTTCATAATGCGGAGCATATAAGGGTATAAATTAATGTAATGACTTAATTTATGAGTTTATAGCCTTATATATATGTTACTATATAAAAGCACCGTAGTTCACAACAAAACAACTTCGGTACACACTTTAAAAGCTTGAAAACAAAGGTTGACAAGTAATTTTAAAAGTGATATACTATAAAAGCTGTCACAAGATAGCAAACAAAAACAAATAAATTGGTCTTTGAAAATTAAACAGAGGAAAATAAATATAAACCAGCAATTCTAGCTGAAATTTAAATTTCAGTTAAATAAGTAAATGTCACAATTTACTTATGAGTTTTGATATATCACTT
>JACMJL010000027.1 GCA_014380625.1 Clostridiaceae bacterium | reverse complement strand
CTTATTTTTGAAAAGGATTCTAACAATGAACATGATAGGTATGCTGTAAAAGTTATAAATAAAGAAAGTAAATTCTTGGGGTTTATACCTATTTTCTTTAGCAAGGAGATAAGTGAAGCAATTGATAACCACAGAAAAATTACATGTATTGTAACTAATAAGGAATGTGAAAATGCCTGTGAAGAATGTATAAAGGTTAAATTAAACATTGATTAGTTATTATAAGGGGTGGATCGATACGCCTCTTATAATAACTTTTAAAGGCTTATGAGCTCCAGAAGTGATTCTGGAGCTTTATAAAATTTAATAATAAGATAAATAAGGAAGTTACTAATTTAAAACAATATTATGTGGTTTTTTATTTGAGATAATTTATTAACTTAAAATGGAGTTGTTTGAAAGGCAGCATGACAGAATTTACCTATCTAGTGGGATTTGCATTCTACTTAAATTTACAATTTTAGCAGGAAAAAATATTTATATAAAGAACTATAACAAGATGAATGTAAATAGGCGGTGCGGTAATGGGTCAGAGAGCTAATTTAATAATTGTAAAAAAAGATTCATATGATTTGTATTACAGCCATTGGTGTGCAAATACACTCCCTAGAGATATATTTTGGGGTCCAGAACATGCAATCAATTTTATTCAATTGCAAGTAAAAAAGGATATTGATGATTGGTGGCTTGATGATATTTGGGCTGAAGGCGGAGTTATAGTTGATATAGAGAAGAAAATTCTCCTGATGTATGGTGGAGAGAATATACTATTTGACATTCCGTTGAGGTGAATTTATCTGAAACTCCTATCTCAAGTTTGGCAAGGATGGCAAGTGAGATGGGCATATGAAGGAATTGTTGATATAGCTGATTATGTTGGATATCCTAGGAATAAAGTTCTTACTAAAAATCATGATGATGAACATAATGTTTCATTAGAACCACCACAGGAAAAGGATTGGCTTGATACCATTGGAAGCGTAAGATTTGGGGATAACAGTATTTAATTTTTCCTCTAGTAGGATTTGTAGAGGATTTTTTGGATAATGGGTCGCAGATGGTTAATAAAATAAGTAAAGTATATGGCTATAACGAATTTATAATAGAAGATTGGACTACAACTTTTCTAACAGGTGGCTTCCATATTGATATTGTAAATAAGAGTATAGATTTTTGGGTAGCACATGATGTTCCTGGGTTAATAGATAGATTAAAATATAAGTGGGATAGGTGGCAAATTAATTGGAATTTAGATAAGTTTGAAAAACATATTGAATGTACAGATGGTAATATAGTTTTTATAAATATGGATACTGAAAGTTTATTGCTTCAATTGAGAGAGATACTGTTACATAATTCTGGAGAATCCGTAAATGCAGTATTAAAGTATGTTGATAAAGTAAGAGATGAAGGTAAGACAGTGGTTGTTAATCAATTAGCAATTAGAAATGATAAGTTAGAGTTAAACAGAGATATTCGTGAGAATATAATCGACAGTGCAATTGAAAGTCTAAAATATAATGACCTTAATCATAGTAGAAAGGTGTGATAAGTTTTGAGTGAACGTATACCTTGTATTACTGAGGGCTGTAGAGCCGAAATTCTGCAAATAACAGCTGAGAGAACTGGTGGTTACTGTATGCCATGTCATCAGAAAATAAAAAGAAAAGAACAAGAAGATTTTATTAAGAAAAATAGGAAAGACATTAATTTGTATGAAGGCATAAGTGATCTTGTTGAAATCTTAAAAATAATGCATACACCTTTGAAGCGTAATCCATTAAAAAACTATGCTAAATATGAAAAGGGCATTGAAGAGATTTACCTCTTACTTTCTGAAGAAGATATAGAAAGAATAAAAGCTCATGCAATAAATCTAATTAATAATGACTCTATAGAAGTAGCCAAGGAAATATTATTGGCAATTGTGTGTTATATAAATTCAAATGTTGAAGAATGTCTAAGAGCTTTAATTAAAAGGAAAGAGTACTATCCAGGCATAATCTTTAAAGATGCATCAGTAGATATCAGAGATTATTTAATAGGTCAATTAAATGAAGATTTACAGAGCCTAGATTTGAATCATATCATAAGTGCTTTAGCTTGGATTGGGGACCAAAATGTTGTAGATTTATTTAATGGATGGAAGGATAAACCACCTAAATGGAAGGATAAGCTTTTCGTTCCTCCAGAAGAGTACTCTTTAGAAGCTGGATGGGCGTTAACAGAAAATGGAAAGAAACAGAGCTTATTTTATGAAGATTGTTATGTAATTGAAAAGGAAAGTCTTTCAAAAGATGAGACAGTATTATTCTTAGAGAATAATACTGGCATGTGTAAATGGTGTAGAGGTAATTTAATTAATTTATTTGAATTTGATTTGACTAATCTTTTGCTAGAATTCATAGGCTTTAATGGTAAGAGGTTAAGCATAGCTACCTGCCCCGTATGTAATTGCTATGGTCCTATATATACTGAAGTTGATACAGATGGAGGAACTAGATGGAGTGATTTTAATTCATATCCAGATTACTTTGATAATACTGCGAATGAAGAATTTATTACACATAAAAAGACATTAAGAATATCAAGAGCAAAGAAAAACTGTTATCATGCTGCAAGTGAGTTCCTAAAAACATCATTTTCGCAAATTGGAGGATATCCAACTTGGATACAGCATGCGGAATACCCAAAGTGTCCTAAATGCTCTAAACATATGAAATTTATTGGACAAATAGATTGGGCTGATATTGAGGAGCATGGAGAGGGAATATACTATGCCTTTGCCTGTGCTGAATGCAATATAGCTGCTACAGATTATCAGCAATCATAAAGTGTTAAGTATACCTTAAAAGAATACATGAAATAAATTTAGCTTTTAATGTTTACTCAATAAGAGTTATCAGAAAAAGCTATTACCTGTAATATAAATAACCCTTGATTTAGAGTAGTATAGTAAAGATTAAGGAAAGGATAAGTTTTATGATTTACAGTGAAGAAACTCTTAGAAAATTTATAGATGGAAGACCCTCAGGAAAGGATTACCCATATAATAATGGGACCAGTAAACAAATAGAATTTCATATTAAATCAATAGTGGCTGATTTGGAAAGATCAAATTTAATAAAAGTAGAAGCAGATTTTAAATCTTATGGAAGTGGCTATTCTTCTTATATTGATATATTTTGCTACAAAAAAGATGGGAGCTCGACTATAAAGAAGAAGGATGTATTATGGATAGACGGGATTACTATTTATATAAGTAAATTAGCGCCAGTAGCTATTTATGGAGCTAGTAATAAAACTAAGCACTCAAAAGGAGGGGGTTATAATTTCTTAGATGCTAATAATATAAATTCCATACCAAAGGGAAATTGGGATGATGTGCTCTATACAATAACTAACAAACTAAAAAAATATGAGATTGAAATGTTAAGAAAAAGAGAGTTGGCGAAACCACTTGATTTTAAAGCCAAGATACCAACTATATTAAACGATGGTGGATATAAAATATTTGATGCTATTTTCTATTGGGAAGATTAATTGATAAAATATGAATATGGACACTCAAAAGATGGTGATGTAAAAGCATTATTACTAGTTAATGATATTCCTATCATAAAGTGGCATGCTGAAGAGTATTATTGTCCGACATGTGAAAAATTGTTATCTGCTGGTAATGGACTTAATAATGTGCAGTTGGAAATATTAGAGATTATTAGATCTGTGACTAATATGATTGATTATATTCTTAAGATTGATATAGCTACAGAGACCTTAATTATAGAAAATAATAAAAAAGTACGCTCTTTTAGTAAGATTTTAATCTAGACTTAATTAAGAAGTCGAAAAAAGACCACATAAAATAGCTTTAAACTAAGTTATACAATCTTTCTTGTAACTTTTTGGTGCCGATGGTGGGATTCAAGAAAACATGTTTCTACTAGTGGACAAGCAATGCTATAAACCGTGTGTTTGTAACGTTTGCAAAGGTTCGATGGAAAATTAGTATTTACTATATATTGATGCAGTAGTGGGAAAAATAGTGGGAAAAAAATAGGCTTATTTAATTCAGCCTATTGTGATTTTTTATTTTGCTTTTTTAAGGTCCTTAGAAATTTCTATAATTCTAGTGTCATTATAAGTTGTTTTCATTGATATACTATTTACATCTATTTGAAGCCTGTCAATTTTATCATCAATAATTGTTAGATGTTCCGAATTGTCTTTGTATCCATCTAAGGTTGCGACAGCATTTGGAATTAGTTCACTGTCTATCTTTATACTTAATTTTTTTATATCATTCTCAATCCCATCAACCTTAGATTCAAGATTATCAAGCCTATTTTCAACATTTTTAAATTGTTCAGTGTGGCCTTTAACTTCTACATATATCTTTTCTAAGAGTTCAAACATTTTATCATCCATAAAAATCACCCCTTATTTTGTTATTATAGCATATTTAAAATATCTAGTAAGCAATAATATTTATATTTTTATATGCTAAATTTTTACAATATCCAAACCAATCTTATTCAAACATAGCATTGATTTTAGCATACTCTTTCATGTCTTTATCCTTATTTACCTCAGCATAAATCAGATAAGTGGTTTTAGTATCAGTATGACCTACCCAGTTCATTATTGTTTTTATTCCAATATCTCTATATACGCAATTAGTAATAAATATATGACGTAAGCTATGGTAATGTATATCTGTTTTAATTCCAGCTCTTTTAAGGGCAATCTTTAGATGTCTATTTGGTTGTTTACTGTCTATATATTCACCATTATTTCTACAGAATATAATTTCATTATCAAAATATAGTTCTCCATAGAGTAATTTATTTTCTTTATTCTGTATAATCAATTTTTTAAGAATCGGAATAAGCATCTTTGGAAAAGGTACCTCTCTAACACTTTTTTTAGTTTTAGGAATAGTTAATTTATATTCATATGTCTTTTTATTAGTCTTAACATTGGTCTTTTTATTAGTAGTAACTTTAAATTTTCCGGTCCATACATATTTAACAGATTTATTTATATTAATTATTCTATTATCAAAGTCTATATCCTTGTTTTGTAGAGCCATAGCCTCTCCTAGACGAAGCCCACACATTAGAGCTATCAACACTATTCCTTCTAATTCATCACCTCTTAAAGCATGGGTGAGAACTTTCTGTTCCTTTTCTGTAATATAGTTAATCTTTTCTTCAGGTACTTCATGATTTTTAGGGTAGGTAATACCCTCCATTGGATTATGTTTTAATTTGTTTATAGAAATAGCATACTTAAAGAAGGTGCTTAGACAGTTATTCATTGTTCTTATTTGGGAAACAGTATGATCCTTTAGTAATTGATTAGTTATCTTTTGGAGCTGCAATGTATCTATATCTATAAGCTTTTTATTATTAAGTCCTTTATTAGATTTAATATAATTTCTATAAATACCCTCCCACTTTTCAAAAGATGATTGTTTTAATTGTTGTTTTTTAGTATTCCATAGCCATTCATAATATAAATCACCTAAAATAGAGTTATCATTATTTTTTACATAATTCTCTTGATATGCTTTTAATTTATCTTTAGCTTCCTTTTGTGTTTTTCCGTAAATATCTTTTCTTAGCTGATTTCCTGTTAGTGGATCATTTCCAGTTGTAATAGTTATGCTCCAATATTTGATTCCATTTTTAGTTATCCATTTAGCAGAGCCTTCACCATTGGATCGTTTGTTTCCCATGATAATATTATCCTTTCTTTTATTCAGATTTGAAATAAAAGTATTTTATGCATTATCTACTCTTTTATTCAGTATCATCCTCTTTATTGTTACTATCTAATTCAGTCTCTCGTCGTATCATCCAACTTGGAAAAGCATTTACCCAATTTTCTAATTCATACATGTCATGTTCTAATTCTTTCTTTAAAAATATTTCCTTGATTTTAGTTTCTGTAAGAGGGTTTTCCATATTGTTGTAGATGCTTGAATAAGCTTCTTTTTCCTCCAGCCATCTATATTTTGTTCCACTAAAAGATTCTATTAATTGTTTATAACGAAGTAATAAATCAAAGAAATGCTCTCTTATACAAATTGTTTCTATGTCGTTGAAAGCTTTATCTTCGCTCCATTTCATTACTGAATTAAAATATGTATCTGAAAGGGATGCTGCTCTATTATATTCGTTCCCTAATCCAATTAAATCATTAATAGTCACCCCAAGTATTTCAGCAATGTCAGTCAGTGTCTTTATATCAGGGGTTACGCTTCCACTCTCATATTTTTGAATGGTACTTTCACTTTTGTTAAGTTTTTTTGCTAATTCCTTTTGAGTAACTTTCTTTTCTTTCCTGTACTTCTTTATATTTTCACTTAAGTTCAACTAAATCACCTCATAATAATACTACCATAACACGTAATGAAATTACAAGTATTGCAGAAAAATATATTAACAACGTAATGTTGTTACAGTATATTATAATCAACACGTAATAATATTACTGGTTCCTAGGAGGTGAAAGTACATGGAAGTTAAAATTGCAAGAATCAGAAAAGGACTTACGCAAGAGCAACTAAGAGGTATCGTTGGAATATCTCCTCAAACATTAGTAGCTATTGAGAAGGGGCAATATCAAAAGGTTAGTATAACTTTGGCTAAAAAACTTGCTAAAGCCTTAGATATTACGGTTGAAGAACTTTTTTTAAAGGACTAATACTAATAAGTAATCATTTCTAATAGCGTCCTACCACTTCCAAGAGGCGCAATGTTTCTGAAGAATAACTATTGAAAGGATGATTTTAATGATCGATATACAAGAATATCGAAAGAGTTTAGATTGTAAAACAGGTAATACAAAAGACTTGGCAAAAATGTTAGGAGTTTCAGAAGCAAAAGCAAGAAGGATAACACATATTGAGGGGTTTCCTAAGATAAAAATAGGCAGGGATATAAGAATTATTCTATCTAAATTGGATCAATTTTTAGAAGATAACATTGGTCAGATTCTTTAAATAATAATCACATTAAGGAGGGAAAATTATGGAGACTATAAACATTTTAGAAAATGGATTAATTCCGGTTTTTCAAGTTAAGGATAGTAAATTAGTTAACGGAAGAGATCTTCACGAGTTTTTGGAAGTAGGTACAAAATTTACTGATTGGATAAAAGAAAGGATTGAGAAATACGGATTTGTTGAAAATGAAGACTTTTTTACAACTTCCGAAAAAAGAGAAGTTGCAAATGGTGGCTTTAAAATGGTAGTTGAGTATCTTTTAAAACTCGATACAGCAAAAGAAATATCTATGGTGCAAAACAATGAAAAAGGTAGCCAAGCTAGAAAATATTTTATAGAAGTAGAAAAGAAGTTTAAAGAAATTGTGAATCCACAGTCTATAGAAGATCTAATAATAATGCAGGCTCAAAGGATGAAAGATATAAGGTTACAAATCCAGCAAGCAAAAGATCAATCTGCAGCCATAGGCGAAGCAGTTCAGGAAATAAGAGAAGTAATAGTAGTTAGTCCACAAGCAGATTGGAGAGAACAAACTAATAAGTTAGTAGCTAAAATCTGTAAAAAGCTAGACAGTTACAACTTACCAAAAGAAACAATTTACAAAGCGCTAGAAGTGAGAGCTAAATGTGATCTCAAGATTAGATTGGAAAATAAAATTCGCAGACTTATAAGAGAAGGTATTTCAAAGAGCAAGGCTGAAAAGCTTAATTACTTAGATGTAATAACAGATGATAGCAAACTTATAGAAATATATACTGCTATAGTCAAGGAAATGGCTATTAAAAACAAGGTGGCTTAAATTATTGGAGTAGGGTAGTAGTTTATAAAAGATTAGTATTTAAGCTTGATAAAATGTAATTAAGGGAATTCCCAAATTGGAATGGAGGGCGTTCCCTTGAAAATTGCAATGTCATCAGCACTATTAAACCATGAAAATTTGTTTTGGCAGTTATTACAGTTTATGTAATAACGCTGTAACCGTTTTCTTTTGCGATGCCTTTATCAATTGTCATCACGCTCCGGATTATATTCCAGAACTATTAGGTTGCACATATTTTGCTTAGTTTCTATCTGGTTGGATATACATATATGAACTTTTGGGTAAACTGGTCTATTATTAATTTTAATGGAGAAAACGCACTTTAGGTTATTAAAATCCTCAGTATAATTTATCATATTTCCATCCCCCTCTAAGCGTATGAGAACTTATGTTTGGCAATTGATATATTACTATAATAACATAATTTTTCCAGTTAACAATAAACAATATATATTATTTAAGGTGTAATATACCCATAAAGTTTGTATAATTTACGGCACATGAAAATATTTTACAGTAATATTTTATTTTCGATGATTTATTTGGTGCATAAAAAAAGGACTATTACTAAAAGTAAAAAGTCCTTTGAATGAAAAAGTAAATTTATTTAGTATCATCTTTTGGTATCAGTTCAAAGCCTGATTCTTGAAGTTTCTTATAGGATTCAAGTATCTTTATTACTTCCTCATGGGTCATTCCATTAGGATAAGCTCTTTTATCTACCTCAAGCTGAATGTCATCACCATTAACTTTATCATTAACAACTATTGCTGTTTTAATATCAGTTCTACATAATAGCCAATCTAAAGAAACATCACCTAAGTCTGCAATCTTTATTAAAGCTTGTGCATCTGGTGTTCTATTGTTATTTTCCCAATTAGATACCGTCCCCTTAGCCACATTAAATTTATTTCCAAATTCTTCTCCTGTAAGTTGAAGTTCTTCTCTAATATTTTTAATCCGTTCACCTATTGTTTTCATCATGACAACCCCACCCTTTCTTATATTATAAAATATATTAATAAGATAAAAATATATGTTTTCAAAATGAATATTTATTTCCGGAATACAATAAAATAGCATTGACAGTTGTCATTATGAATACTATAATCAAATCATAATAAGTTTTCAATATGACAACTTTAACAAATAAAGTGAGGTGATAAAATATGATTAATAACAAACTTGTAGGTTACAGAAATCGGTTAGGCCTTACTCAAACAGAGATGGCCACTAAGATTGGCATAGGGTTAACAAGTTATAACTTTAAAGAACAGGGAAAAAAAGATTTTAAGCAGTCTGAAATGGAAGCTATAACTACTTTAATTAAACAGGATATTCCGGATATAACAATGGATAAAATTTTTTTTAGAGATATAGTTGTCAATTTGAAAACGAATTCTATTTAAATTAGTATTGATCATTTATCAAAATAAATACTGGAAAGTTATGTGAACTTGTAGAATGAGCAACGTATTTTTTTATAAAGGGTGTAAAAAAGAAAATTGATTCAGCTAAAAAGGTTTTCTATGAAGGTTAAATTAAAGTTTAAATAAACTGGAGGGTTAAAAAATGAGTGGAATTAAGTTAAAAAGATTAATCCTAAAAAACTTCAAGGGTATTAAAGATCTTACTATAGACTTTAAAAATGTTACTAATATTTATGGAGAGAACAAACTAGGGAAAACTACAATTTTTGATGGCTTTACCTGGTTATTATTCGATAAGGACAGTAAGGACAGAAGCAAGTTTGAAGTGCAGCCTTTGGATGATAAAAACAACGTTATACATATGATAGAAACTGAGGTTATTGGTGTTTTAGAAGTGGATGGAAAAACTATGGAGATAAAGAAAATTTTAAGAGAAAAGTGGGTTAAGAAAAGAGGGGAGGTCGATTCAGAACTTAAGGGTACGGAAACACTTTATTACATAAATGAGGTACCGGTTAAATTATCTGAGTACAAAGAAAAGATTAACAATATTGTTGATGAAAAGCTGTTCAAACTGATTAGTAGTCCTCTATATTTTAGTTTGAATATGAAGTGGGAAGAAAGAAGAAAAGTGATTCAAGATATTATTGGAGACATTACTGCAGAAAGTGTAGTTAACTATAATGCTAGTTTGAAGCCTCTTATTAAGCTTTTAAAGGATACAGATTTAGAAACTTTTAAAAAGACTATTTCAGCTAGAATTAAAAAATTAAATGAAGATAAAAGATCAATTCCCTATAGAATAGATGAACTTAATAAATCTATTTGTAGTGAAATAGACTTTGATGCATTAGCCTATAGAAAACGTGGTATTTTAGGCGGTATAAAGAGTATACAAGAAAAGCTTATGGATAGCTCAAAGCTTAATGAAGATCTATTGAAAGAAAAAAATAGACTTTATGAAATTAAATCTAAGTTAAGGGATATGGAGTATAAAGCTGAGGATGAGGTCAAGTGGAATCTAAAGCAATCAAATTCTGAAATGAGGGACATAGAGAACTCAATCTTAAAGAATGAAAGTTCAATGGACAGAATAAAGATTACTATTAAAAATAATGAAACTAAGGTTTTGGACTTAGACAATGTAATGAAAAAACTAAGAAATGATTATGAAATTCTTCAGGGGCAAGAATTAGTAATGAAAGAGGATGAATTTTTATGCCCTACCTGTGGACGACATTTTGATGCGGACGATATTGAAACAAAGAAACAGGAAATGAGGGTTAGTTATATTAAGAATAAAGACAAAGAGCTTACAAAAATAAATACTGAAGGTCAAGGGAAAAGGGCACTACAAGAAAAATTACAAGCTGATACTGTAACAGCTCAAGGAGAACTAGATACCTATATTGATAAATTAAATGAATTAATAATCAGTAAGGCAGAGAAAGAGAAGTTATTTCTAATCTTGGCACTACGGTGGATATAGAAGGAAATAAGGAGTATCAAAAATTAAAATTAGAGGTTGAAGCCTTGGAAATAAGAGTACAACAACCTATAGCTTTTACTCAAAACATTATAGAGTTAAAAGCTAAGAAGGAAGAATTAGAAGTTCAACTTGAAGAAGTTAATAATAGTTTAAGTTTTAAGGAACAAAATATTAAAACTAAAGATAGAATTACCCAACTATTAGAAGAAGAAAAGAAGTTGGCACAGCAAATTGCAGAGTTGGAAGGCCAAGAGTTTTTATGTGAAAAATATATTAAGACTAAGGTAGAACTACTTGAAGCAGGGATAAATAATAAGTTTAAATTTGTTAGGTTTAAGTTGTTTAACACCTTAGTTAATGGGGCTGTTGAAGAGTGTTGTGAGGCTTTAATAGATGGAGTTCCTTTTAGTAATGCTAATACAGCTTCTCAGGTAAATGCAGGTATTGATATTATAAATGCCTTATGTGAATACTATAAAATTTCAGCTCCAGTATTTATAGATAACAGGGAAAGTGTTAATGAAATACTGGATTGTAACTCACAGATTATAAATTTAATTGTAAGCAAAGATAAAAAATTAATAATTGAAAATAAAGAAAGCGAGGTTGCTTAAAGATGGAACAAAATAATTCAATGGCCACAGTTCAAGAAAAAAATGTTACTGAGGAGGTTTTAGCTAGAGTTAATGATTTGAGTAAAAAAGGAGAATTACTGATACCTAGTGGTTATAGTCCTGAAAATGCTTTAAAAAGTGCCTGGTTAATATTACAGGAAACTGTAGATAGAGATAAAAAGTTAGTGCTTCAGACTTGCAGTAAGTCAAGTACAGCAAATGCTTTATTAAATATGGTTATCCAGGGGCTTAGTCCCTTAAAGAAGCAATGTTATTTCGTTGCCTACGGTGGCAAGTTAGAACTAATGAGAAGTTATATGGGTACAGTAGCAGTTACAAAGAGGCTGAAGGGTGTTAATGATGTAAAAGCTTATTGCATTTATGAAGGTGACGAGTTTGAAACAGAGTACAACATTGATACTGCAGTTTTAAAGATCACTAAGTTTAATCCTAAATTTGAAAACATAGATAATACGAAAATCAAAGGTGCCTTTGCTGTTGTACTTGGAGATAATGGGCCAATTTATACTGAGATAATGAACATGAATCAGATAAAAAAAGCTTGGGGTCAGGGAACTGCGTATTCAAGTGGAAAGTCAACTGCTCATAACAATTTTGCTGAGGAAATGGCGAAGAAAACTGTTATAAATAGAGCTTGCAAGATGTTTGCAAACACTAGTGATGATAGTGATATTCTCATTGAAGCTTTTAATAATTCTGATGTGGAAGAGGATCCAGTGGAAGACATTAAAACAGAGATTAAGGATAAGGCTAATTCAAAGGTTATAGATTTTGAGGAGAAGAAAGAGATCATCCAAGAGGCTGAAATTATAGAGCCTGCGCCTGATATTGTAGAGGTAGAAAAACCTAGAAAAGGACCTAGTTTTTGATGGAGCTTATAGTTTTAGGCTCTTCAAGTAAGGGGAATTGTTACTTGTTGAAGAATGAAACTGAGTGCCTAATCTTGGAATGTGGAATTCCATTTATAGAAGTGAAAAAAGCGTTAGATTTTAATTTAGCTACTGTAGTTGGGTGCTTGGTAACTCACGAACATGGAGATCATTGTAAGTATGTTAAAGATGTTATTAATAGTGGAATAGATGTTTATATGAGTTCTGGAACTAAAGAAGCAATAGGGATAGAAAGTCATAGAATAAAAACTGTAATTTCTTTTGACACGTTTAAAGTAGGAGGCTTCACCGTATTAGCTTTTGATGTTAGACATGATTGTGAAGAACCTTTTGGTTATGTTATTCATCATAAGGATACAGGATCAATATTGTTTGCTACGGATACCTTCTATGGTGCGACACGTTGCTAATTGAAAAGATTAGCCATTAGCCGAGAGGCTAAGAGAACTGATAACTTTAAAAGTCAAATGAGAGGGTAACGCCTTAAAGGGCTTTCTCTGATACTCCGAATAGCTGTTTTATTATTAAGAATAAGATGGTTATAAGCTCGGTGAAGTCGGCTAAGAATACATCCTAACACTGTGCATGAGCAGAGTAGAGGAAAAGCGAACCAGAGGTGGTCGAGTGTATGATAGGTCGGGAGTCCATAAAATACTCATGGTAAGAATGTTCCATTGGAACTGACTAAATTCCGAATGTACGGGTCTAAAATGTGAAAGAACAGAAATGTTTTTCATACCTAAGTTGTATGGTTTGTGAGGGTAAGTAAAATTCGTAGATATGAAAATCCTTATACTGTTAAAGGCAGTATCAAGCAAACAGGTCTAAAGGAATTACCTAAAGGTATATGTAGGGATAAAAGTTATTGGAACGTGGTAAGCGTCAGACATGGAGAAACTTAAAATCTATGAAGTGGTGGTAAGGAAAGGGTTAAACTATAACTTATCTTAACTGACGTTAAGTAGTGGCACAGTACCTATGAAACTCTGATAATAAGGGGTGGAGGGATAGCCACAAGTCAATCGATATTTTCTGAAATATACAAGAAGAACAATTATTAATAGGTTCTAGTAAGACTAAGAGAAGCGAAATTTATCACAAATGAGGAATTAGCTGACTAATGACAACGGGATTAAAGAAGTTTAAAAAGAAAAAGTTACTGAGAAATAACGAATATTATGATTTTCAAGAAGTTCAAGATAACCTTTATAAAAAAAGCAAAGATGATGTTAAGTTTAAAAATCTTATGGAAATAGTAGTTGATAAAAGAAACATACTTTTAGCATATAGAAATATAAAGAGAAACAAAGGTAGTATTACACCTGGAACTAATTTTAATAATATATTGAAGTTAGCAGAAACAGAACCTAGACATCTTATAGGATATGTTAAAGAAAGACTAAAAGACTATAAACCGGAATCGGTAAGAAGGGTTGAAATACCTAAAGATGGTGGTACTGGTAAAAGACCTCTCGGAATACCTTGCATTGAAGATAGACTTATACAGCAATGTATTAAACAAGTATTAGAACCCATATGTGAAGCTAAATTTCACAATCATAGTTATGGATTTAGACCCAACAGAAGCACGCACCATGCAATATCGAGAATGACAACCTTAGCTAATAAAAGTCATCTACATTATGTAGTAGACATAGATATAAAAGGATTTTTTGATAATGTGAATCATGGAAAATTATTAAAGCAAATGTGGACTTTGGGGATACAAGACAAACGTTTATTATCAATAATTTCAAAAATGCTGAAAGCTGAAATTCAAGGGATAGGAGTTCCACAAAAAGGAACCCCGCAGGGTGGGATTTTATCAACTTTGTTATCGAATATAGTGCTGAATGAATTGGATTGGTGGATAAGCAGCCAATGGGAGACGTTTAAAACAAAACATGAATATGATAGGACTAGTAGATATAGAGCATTAAGACCAACCAATCTTAAAGAAATATATATAGTTAGATACGCTGATGACTTCAAATTAATGTGTAGAAACTATGAAACTGCTCAAAAATCATATATTGCAGTTAAAGATTGGTTAAAGGAAAGACTAGATTTAGATATTAGCACAGAAAAGTCAAAGGTAATTAATATCAGAAAAAACTACTCAAACTTCTTAGGATTTAAACTTAAAATCATGAAAAAGGGTAAGAAAAAGGTTATTAAGTCTAACATCAATGATAAAGCTAGAAAGAAAATCATAAAAGGGATATTAGAAAGAATTAAGGCATTTAAGAAAAATCAAAATGCTCAAGTTGTAAATAGGTTTAATGCTGCAATATTAGGTATGCATAATTACTATAGGTATGCAACGAATGTAAATATAGACTTTTATAAAATCGCTTTCTTAGTAAGTAAGAACCTATATAATAGTACAAAATCAATACGAGGTAGCACAGGGAAAAAGAGCAAAGCATATATGAAATTTTATGGTAAATATAATTTTAGAATGACATATATAGCTGATATAGCATTATTTCCGATAGCTGGAGTTAAAACAAGGAATGTAATGAATTTCTCTCAAAATATATGCAATTTTACCAAGGAAGGTAGAAAAATAATTCATGATAAACTCAAAGGAATTAATTATGACATATTGAAATATATCATGGAAAACCCTATACAAAATGAAACTACTGAATATAACGACAATAGAGTATCACTATATGTAGGGCAAAATGGGAAATGCAGTATTACTGGAGAGTCATTACAAATAAGCGACATGGAAAGCCACCATAAAACACCAAGAAAAGATGGTGGAACTGATGAGTACAAGAACTTAACATTTGTCGTTAAAGATATCCATAAGTTAATTCATGCAGTAACGAAAGAAACTATAGAAAATTACTTGAATAAAGTCAAAAAAATCATTAATGAAGAAAACATAATAAAATTAAATAAACTTCGTAAATTGGTTGGAAATTGTGAATTGTATATAAACTAAAAGGAAATGAAAATTGATGGAGCGCCGTATGAGGTGAAAGTCTCGCGTACGGTGTGGGGCGGGGGAAAAGATGGAGATAATATCAAAGTTTTACCTATCGCTATTTGAATACCAGTTTAATAATTTATCTCACATACTTGTGGAGTGTAATTATTCCATCAATATATTAAATCAAAACATTCATAGTGGGATCATAAAGGAGGCCATGAAAAATAGGATTATTAGGTCGCATTTTGAATTAAATAATGTTAAGGAATTTGTCAAAGCAAATCTTAATACAAAGTTAAGAAATATAGTTTTATTGCATCTAAGTGATAATAATAGTAGCTGTAAAGAGTTTAAGAAAGCTATGGAATCATTAACTTTTGAGAAGGTGGAGATAGCTGATAGAGGGTTAAGGATGGAGTTAAGTGAAAGGTAGAGAAAGTCATATAAGGGCTTTAAAAAGCCTGTTAAAGACTTTCCCAAAGATCATTTGGAAATAGGTGTTTACACCACCTGTTTCCTTCAAAATTATAGCACAAACCTTAGGGGGATATTGTGAATATTAAGCCTAAAATAAAAATATTCTTGCTAAGAATTATGATGAAAACACCGAATGTAGTATTGACCATCTCGGGTGTAGTATTAGCTGCACTCTTGATTGCCATGTTTTTTATCATACCCATTTTTGAAAAGTGTTATTCCACAAGTTATTAGTTTTAGTGGAATGATTTAAATAAAGGAGAGG
>JACMJL010000232.1 GCA_014380625.1 Clostridiaceae bacterium | reverse complement strand
AGAAATATTAGCTAATTATTCTGCAGATGTAGTAAGATTGTTTATGTTTTCAGCACAGTACAGAACTCAGCTTAATTACTCAGTAGATCTTTTAGATTCGGCTAAGGCTTCTCTTGAAAGATTTACTAATGCCATTGCTAAGCTTGAAGAATTACTTCTTGAGGCAAAGCTGGAAAATTTAACTGAAGTTGACATGAAATTTTCAGAAATTTTAGAAGGATATAAAGAGAAATATTTAGAAAAAATGGATGATGATTTCAATACTGCAGATGCAATTTCTGTAATGTTTGATGCTGTAAGAGATATTAATATAAATGTTAATAGTAATTCTTCAAAGGCAATAATTAATTTATCCCTTGGATTAATACGGGAGCTTGGTAGACCGCTTGGAATACTTGAAAAGAAAGAAAAAATAAGCCTTGAGGAAGAAATAGAAAAGTTGATTGAAATGAGACAACAGGCTCGTATAGATAAGGACTGGTCTCTATCAGATAAGATAAGAGATGATCTTAAAGCAAGGGGAATCGTGCTTGAAGATACTCCACAAGGAGTGAGATGGAAGTTAGTTTAAAATAAACAAAATTATAACTTGAAATAGAGCTATAGTTTAGCAGGATTTTGCTAAGCTATGGCTTTATTTATTTTGGACAATTTTGTTGTAATTAAATTGTGATGTTTAAAATTATGGCTTGTGGAGATACTAAATGGCAACTAATTAGTTGTTTATTCCTTGTATGTTTAGGGTATTGTATAGTATTATGTAATAATAAAGTATAAGCTTGATTGCAATTTAGAATGGAGATACAAGATGGATTTCGATATTTTGAAAAATAAATTCACTGATAAAGATGCTAGGCAATTAAATCCGTTGGTATTAGCATTTATAGGTGACGGAATATATGAAGTGTTCATTAGAACCTATTTAGTTGAAAAAAACAGGGAAATGTTAGTACATAGGCTTCATGTTAAAACTATATCCTTTGTAAAAGCACACGCACAAAGCGAATTTATAAAGAGTTTAGTGGCTCAGCTTACGGAGGAAGAACTTTATTTTTATAAAAGAGGGAGAAATGCAAAATCAGGAACTGTTCCTAAGAATGCAGAAGTGCAAGAATATAGAGCGGCCACGGGTTTTGAAGCCCTTATTGGATATTTATATATTACGGAGCAAAATCAAAGACTAAATTCAATTTTTAATGAAATTTTAAAGCTTAGCGGAGAACAAATTAGTTTGCTTGAAGGCTAAGGGATATTCACATTGTATGGACAATTTACCTCAGACCATGTACACTTAGTAAGGTTTTCCTTTTGCGGAGGGTAAACTTCCTCATAAAAATTAACCAAATATAAAAAAGATTATTAATAATTAATATATAAAAGGAGCAGAATATGAAAAAAGAAATTAGTACAAAATGGGAAAGTAAAAATTCAAAGGATACAAAAGAAAAGGATACAAGAGGCTATAAGGGGGCTTCAGGTTCTAGAGTAAGAGGAGATAAACCTGGATATGTAAAGCCTGGTACAGGAACAAGGCCTAGGGTGGAAACAAAACCTAGAGTAGAGGTAAAAGCAAGTGTGGAAGTGAAACCTAAGGTAGAAGAAAGACCTATACGAGAAGACTTAATAGAGGGAAGAAATGCCGTAATTGAAGCTTTGAAATCCGATAGGACTATTGAACAAATATTAGTTGCAAAAGGCGATACTGAAGGTTCAATTAATGTAGTACTTGGACTTGCAAAAGAAAAAGGAATAGTAGTAAAGGAAGTAGACCGAAAAAAGCTAGATCAAATGTCAGATTTCGGGGCTCACCAAGGCGTTTTAGCTATTGTTACACCTTATAATTATTATGAAGTTAACGAAATTCTTGAATATGCTAAGGAAAAGGGTGAAAAGCCATTTATAATTGTATTAGATGAAATTGAAGACCCTCATAATTTTGGAGCGATTATAAGGACTGCTGAAATAAGTGGTGTTCATGGAATAATAATAACTAAAAGAAGAAATGTTGGAGTTACACCGACAGTATATAAAACTTCTGCTGGTGCAGTTGAACATATGAGAATAGCTAAGGTTACAAATATTAACACAACTCTGGATATTCTTAAAGCAGCTGGAATTTGGGTATATGGAGCAGATAGCCTTGGAGAAAACTATTGCTTTAATGAAAAGTTAGATGGTGCAATTGCTCTGGTAATAGGTAGTGAAGGAAGAGGAATATCAAAACTTACAAAGGAAAAATGTGATGTATTGATTAAGATACCTATGGTTGGTCAAATTACATCTTTAAATGCATCTGTTGCAGCGGGTATTATTATGTATGAGGTGCTTAAGCAAAAAATAGGTAGTGGGATTAAGTGAAAAATGTCTTTGTAGATGGATATAATGTTATTAATTCCTGGCCAGGGCTTAGAGATATTATAGAATATAACCTAGAGGCAGCCCGCCAAAAATTAATAGATATTCTACAAAATTATGCTGTTTACAAGGGCTACAAAGTTTTCATAGTTTTTGATGCTCATATGAAAAAAGGTAGCCTTGGAAATAAAGAGTTTTTTTCTGGTGTTGTAGTTATATACACAAAGGAAGGAGAAACTGCAGATAGTTATATAGAAAAAGCTGTTAATGATATTGGAAGGACAACTGAAGTGTGTGTAGTAACTTCAGATTCTTTAGAGCAACAACTTATATTTCAAAGAGGTGCCATTAGATCATCTTCAACTGAATTTTATTTTGAGGTTAAAGAGGTTGAAGGCATTATTAAAACGGAAACAGAAAGATCTAAAGCACAGAAGAAGTACTTGCTTGAGGATCGAATGAAAAAAGAGGTTTGGGAAAAACTTGAAAAAATTCGCAGAAACCGTTGAAATAGCTTGACTTGATTTTTGTGACTAAGGTATAATTAAAAGTGTGGCTATTTAAGTTACGGAGGGGATTTTGTGTGGAAGAGTAGTAGTGTTACAAAATACAATATTTTATTTGATGATAAACTAGATGAAGAGGTTGTTTTAGAGGCTAAAAGAGGAAACAAACAAGCTCAAGAGTATCTAATCAATAAATATGAGAATTTCGTAAAAGCAAAAGCAAAGTCATATTTCTTGATTGGCGCTGATAAAGAAGACATATATCAAGAAGGTATGATTGGTCTTTATAAGGCAATAAGAGACTTTAAAGCAGATAGATTGGCTTCCTTTAAGGCTTTTGCAGAATTGTGTGTTACAAGACAGATAATAACGGCTATTAAGACTGCCACAAGACAAAAACATATTCCTTTAAATACTTATATTTCTTTAAACAAACCTGTATATGATCAGGAATCGGATAGAACTCTTATGGATGTGATTTCTGGAGTGAAAATCACAGATCCAGAAGAACTTGTAGTAAGTAGGGAAGAACTTTTAGATATTGAAAATGAAATTAGTCAAGTCTTATCAGAGCTAGAGATGGAAGTATTAATGTCATATATTGAAGGCAAGTCATACCAAGAAATTGCTTGTGACCTGGATAGACATGCTAAGTCCATAGACAATGCGCTTCAAAGGGTAAAAAGAAAATTAGAAAAATGTTTAGGTAAAAGATAAAAATCATATTGACAAAAGGATAATGTGCTAGTAAAATATAAAATTGGTATGTGATTCTTTGGTGTATGCGGGAGTAGTTCAGTGGTAGAGCACTAGCTT
>JACMJL010000231.1 GCA_014380625.1 Clostridiaceae bacterium | reverse complement strand
TTCTTCATTTATTAAATAGTTAATTCTTTCATTAAGTCCTATTACCATTTTTTCTGAATTGATAACATTATTAAGTAACTCACTCGTTTTGCTCTTCTCACCTATTTTGCTTTGAAGCATAAAAAGTAAAGTATTATAGTCAGTTCCTTGGTGTGGCGTACTTTCATTCCATTTTTTAAGCGTTTGAAAAAATGTTTCAATTTGATTCAAAATAATTTCCTCCACATTGCATTTTCCAATAATAATTTTCGAAAATATAGATCACATTGTTTTTCCCCAGGTGAAAATATTTGTGAAACTGAATATATGAGTGTCTCTAAATTTCTGCATCTGTCTTAATTCGAGGCTCCTCGTCTTTATAACCACTGATAAACCCCTTGTATTCTTGCTCAGCTTTGTCCTTGGAATATCCATATTTTTTTTGCAAAAGCCCTACTAATTTTTCTTGTTTTCCTTCAACCGCAGCGAGGTCATCATCAGTGAGATCGCCCCACTTCTCTTTTACACTTCCTCTGATTTCCTTCCATTTACCTTTCAAAATATCCTCATTCATACTTGTCACTCCTCTTCTTTACTTTTCTCAAGATCACCCTAACTACAAACGAAATAGGCACTTATCCAAAACGTATCATATTTAAAACCTCCATAAAAAAAATTATGATCTAAACTATAAACCTATAGAAAATTTATATATCCATTCTCCAGGCGGAACTACTTGTATTGTATCTATTTAGGTATCATCTACTATTGTTTTATTATACTAAATAATAATTAACATCTTCTTAACTTTGTATATTTTACATATTATTAGGCAAACAAAAAGGTCGTGGTGCAACTACACCCATCTACACTTGGTTGGCTTAGCCCAGTAGAGTTTGAATCTAAAAACTCTTAATTACGCTTATCTTTCTGTCCAGTTTTCCTTGACCTTTCCAGTTTTTATTATTTAACCTGTCTACTTATATGGGAGCATATCAATTTTAAAAAGCCCCTTTTGTTGTTTTCGAAGTTTTTCTGCCTTAATATAATCATTTAAATAGTTTCTCTACTAAAGCGGTTAAACCATTACCTATAATACCAGCTATACTACCTAATGCTATTATTCCTAACATGTATTTTCGTATGATTGCAGTTGTATCTTCCTGATATTGGAATCGAGTTAAGGCAGAAAAATTTTTTACATATCTTAAATTACCATTAGGTTCTACCTCGGCCTTACTCTTTAGATGATATGCAATTATATAATAATCCAATCCATCAATATATGTGTCCCACAAATCCGCCTCAAGCATTCTACTATTCATTTCTTTGCCGTGGTGAATTATAACATCATTGGCATTCCTAAAAATGAAATAGTGAATGGCAGTAATCCCAAATTTTTGTCCTTTATTAAACTGCTCTTTTAATTCTTCGCTGCAACTTCGAAAATCATTTAATCGAAAATCGATATTTTCAGTGTTAGTAAAATAGCTACTGAATATACTAGTCCCTTTAACCTGATTATTGATTAAATCAATGTCTTTATTCGGAACATTTATCCTTATTCTAAAATAATGTCTTTTTAACTCTTTACATACTATATCGTCAAATTTAATGGATAATATCGTCCCTGGTCTTTTTATTTTTGCAGTTGTTTTGCAATCTAAATTAATTTGTTTATTAACTTCTAATGAATATATTATAAAATTCAATTCAGCTATATCACTATTTACTATTAATCTTCTTGGGTCACCTACTGTAGTAGTAAGGTTTTCATTAAATATGGCATTGAGTAAATTATTATCGTGGGATATAGTGCTGCCTAAATCTTGAATTTGATTTCTATCTAAGAGGAATGGACAATACAAATAAATATTATCAATGTCCGTAATATCTTCCACTAAAAGTCCAAAATCAAAGCAATATTCCTTGTTGACACCTCTGCCCCTACCCCAGAGATTAATGTGAACTTTTACTTCCTTATTTTGAGCACAATCTTTATTATTTAAGGAATACCACAACGCAAAACTTCTCATGTAACAATATCTCCCTCTATATATTTATATATTGAGGTTCAAACAATCCTTTAATCTTTAAAAAGATTAAAAGATAAATCAAAAAGATATCCTTGAAAGTAACACCTATTATACAAAAAGAGGCGATAGTTATCGCCTCTTTTTCATAGCTTAGGATATCACGCTACTCTCTAGATACCTCCTCTTCCTCTTCCTCCAATAAGATCAAATATAAATAGTACAACAGCTATAACAATTAACGCATGTATCAGACCTCCACCAATATTAAGTGCGAACCCCAATAGCCATAATACTACCATTACTAATACTATCATTCGTAAAAGTCCCATAGATATCACTCCCGTCATATTTAAATTTAGAATAGAATTATACCTAACTAAAGAATTAGAAACCACAGTTAATTAGGTAGTCCTAATCATTAATAACGACTGATAAATTTATTGTATTCTTCCTCAGCTTTATCCTTGGAATATCCATATTTGCTCTGCAAGAGCCCTACCAATTTTTCTTGTTGTCCTTCAATTTCAGTTAGGT
>JACMJL010000026.1 GCA_014380625.1 Clostridiaceae bacterium | reverse complement strand
GTTGTATGTTAAACAAAGTGCCATCACATGTGAAGAAAAATTTCTGAACTTCAGGCTAGTAGCACCCTTTGGCATAGAATATAAATCTATATCAAAGAAATCAGTGATGAATTCACGGTAGATGTAATGCAGTTTGAATTTAGATTTATCTTTCATGTATTCCTCAAGGTCTCGTAGAGAAAGCTTTGCAAGAGAATTAAGATAAAAACTACATTTTTTATTAATGCACTTATGGATATAAAAATTCTTACGATCTTTCTTTTTACTCAAAGCATGTCCACAAAAGGGACAAATGAAGATCTCAGTTTTAAAGTCAACTTTGTTTTTGTTGAAATGTAGATCGCAAACCTTACACCAGAGCTGCCCACGACCGCCAGCGTTATCGTAGATATAGATATGAGGCGCACCACAGCGAGGGCACACAGTGTCAGGAGATACAGGATTCTTGCCACGAGTATTTACAGGTTTCTTATCCTTACCATTAGTGGTACTGTACTCTTTTAAAAGTTTTTTAAAATCAAACTTTTCAAAGGTTTTGATAATAGGTAATTTATCTACCGTAAGTTTTTTATATTTAGGGCTCGTAATATCATATTTAGAAGAATTTAAAGGTATATTTTTCACAATGAAAACAAGTAATTGGTTTATCTGAGAAAGTAATTGTTGATTATATGTAACTAATATTGATATAATTGAACTCACAATGACACCTTCCTTTTTGGGATTTTTGTTGGGTTCGAATACAACAATTATATCAGAAAGAGGGGGTCATTGTTTTTTTATACAAAAAACAGGTGAAACCCTTGCTAAAGCAAGGGTTAAGGAAAATAAAAAATCGATAGTGTTAACACTATCTTTAGTTGAAGGAGAGAATGAATATGAAAAAATCATTAATTGTACTTATAGCGGCTATCTTTATAGGTATCTCTATTTTTACTGTAAGCACCTATAATAAATCAACTTCTAAAGCTAACTCAGTTATTAAAAATACAAACAAAGGTATTACCCCTGTAAATAAATCTGAAGAAGTAAAACCTAATTCTATTAAAACCAAGGCTATAGATTTCAAATTAAAGGATCTTGACGGTAAGGAGGTTTCTTTAAGCGAACTAAAAGGTAAAAATGTATTTCTTAACTTTTGGGCAACTTGGTGTCCTCCCTGTAGATCAGAAATGCCTGAAATCGAAACCTTATTTCAAGAAACAAAAGATAGTGACTTAGTTATCCTTACACTATCAATAGGAGAAACTTCAGCAAAAGTTAAATCCTTTATTCACACTAATAAATATAGCTTCAAAGTGCTTTTGGATTCTAATAAAAGCATTCAATCAAAATATGGTGTAACTTCAATTCCTACTTCCTATTTCATCGATGTAGACGGGAATATTGTTTCTAAGCACATTGGTGGTATGAGCCTTAATCAGATGAAAGCATACATTAAGAAACTAGATAAATAGATAGAAATAATAAGACATGTCATCACCTCTTAGGGTTGACATGTCTTATTTAAGATATTTGTAATTTATATATGTTTAGTTTTATTTAAAACTTCCATCCCATCCATCAACCTTACTCTTCATTTCAGTAAGAATAAGGTTTGCTTTTTCTTTTGTTAACTGTCCCGCCTCAACTGCTTTATTTATAAGTATTGTTCCTTCCTCCATCATCATGGCTTTAACTTGTTCAGGTGTGAAACCTTTTACTTTTGCTAGGTCGAATAAAGTTTTATTATCCCTTTCTGCCAGAATAATATCCTGTTCTGTTATTCCTAACTTCTGTGGAATATGAAAATCTCTTTTTTCTTCTTTTAAGCTTCCATCCCAATTTTGTATTCGTAATTTTTTCTCCTCCAAGTCTTTAGTTCCTTCATCTTTTGACATTTTACCCACAATTACTTTATTATTAATGGATGTAGTTATCTGTTCAATAATTATTGCTCTAACTTGGTTCTCACTTAAATTCTTTGCTTTAGTTAAGTCAAAGATGGTTTTATTTGCTTCTCTTCCGCTAATAATGTCTTGCTCTGTTAACCCTAATTTTATTAGTATCTCCTCTGACTCATAAAAGCTGTGTTTTTTACAGTGGTCTCCATTATGGCAATGATTCATCTGACCAGTGGCACATGTATTCTTAAAAGTGGCTGCGAAACCTGTTGACCCTAAACTAATTGATACCGCAAATGCTAATGCAGTAATTTGTATGGATTTTCTTTTCATAAATTTAATACCTCCAAGATTTTTTATTTGTATATTTTACTGTAATAGCATTCCCCAAATTTATAAATAAATTGTGTTATTAAAACAAAAAAAGTGGCATAGCCACTTTTCTAAAATTCTGGAAACCAAATTTTTATTTCTCTTTCAGCGTGTTCACTACTATCTGAAGCATGAACTAGATTTCTTGTTTTGTGATTTGAATATTTCCCTCTTACACT
Source organism: Clostridiaceae bacterium (assembly GCA_014380625.1). Classification (GTDB taxonomy): domain Bacteria; phylum Bacillota; class Clostridia; order Clostridiales; family Clostridiaceae; genus JACMJL01. Next base: position 5,816 of record JACMJL010000026.1, on the reverse strand, counting down.
TGCCATCTCTGATTTTAAAGGATCTTTGTCTCCATTCACATGTCTAACAATTTCAACGGCATTTTCTCCTTCTAAAATCAAAGCACATAGTCTTTCTTCAGTAACGTAATTAATTAATTCATCGAAGTAAGTTCTCCCTATATGTTCCTCATAATGTCTTTTAGCAACCTCTTTAGTTGCCCTAATCATCTTAAGGGCTGTAACATCAAGACCTTTTTCTTCATAGATGCTAATAATATGTCCGATTAGTTTTCTTTCCACTCCATCTGGCTTAATAAGTACTAACGTCCTATCCACTTTTACACATCCTTGCAAAAATTAATCATATTCTTCTTTAAATTGTCTCGGAAATAATAATATAGCTTCTTCTTCCTCATAAAGATAGTCGAATTGATAATCCTTTATATTAACCTTTTTTAATAGTAAAAGGTTCTTAAATGGGCATGACGCTTCAATATCTTCATCTTTATAAAATGGACATTCTTCAAAGCATACTATTTTCTCTTCTTCAGTTGATAAAAATGTACAATCTGCCATTTTCACACCCCACCCCATATATTAGCCGTAATACCATTATAAAGCAATTTTCAAAAAAATAAAGCATTTTTTTCATTTTTTCGAAATATTTAATATTTTGTTAATATTCTCTAATGTCAATTCAAAGGGGTATGTGTTTAATATTTTTGAAGAATAAGGGCATAATATGTTCATACTAATACAACTACTTTTCGGGAGGAAATCTATGAATGTAAAAAGTATGTTCTTAGCCTATATTTTCCTTGGTATCTCAGTAATATCATTATTATTTTCACTTTACTATAAAATTATTGTTATTAAAACTTCGCCTGGTAGAAAAGATCGAAATAGACTAATAGAAAATATTAAGGACCCTATCACTTGGAGAGAAGGTCATACTATATTGTCTTACATTTTTATTTTCTGGGCTACCATTTCATTATTCATTTTCATTTATCTTAAATTTTTTAATAATGAGATTATAATTTCATTATTGTATTTGTTTGTTTATATAGGCATAATTTTGACCTCTGTGCTTTTATCTATTATAAAAAAGAAGGCTGTTTCCTAAATTTTGTTTTTAATAATATCAACAAACCTTTTAACCATCATAGCAGTAAAACCCCAAATTACATATTCTTCATACTGATAGAAAAATTGTTGAAGTTTTCCTTTATGAAATTTGTAGTTTTCTCCTCCTCTAATTAAATGGAAAGGAAAGTTATCTTTCATATATGGATTCAGTTCAATATCAAAAACTAGAGGTTCATTTTCTATAAAAAATTTTATAGGAACCCAAAACAAATGATCTACTTCTGATGGACTTGGGATTACTTCTTCTTTTTTTAATCTACTCACAAAACAGTACATTATTGAGTTATATGGGCTAATAAAATAGTCCATTTCTCCAATTAGTTCAAACTCTTCATCCTTTAAATTTAGTTCTTCTTTAGTTTCTCTTATTGAAGTCTCTCTGGCAGATTCTCCTGGTTCAATCTTCCCTCCTGGAAGACACACGTCTCCAGGCTGATGCAGAAGATTTAAGGCTCTTACTTCAAAGCATATATAGGGCTCTTGATTGATCTCTTTTATTAAAATCATTACGGCGCTTTCTTTAAAATCGCCAATAATATTACCTTTTCTTTCCTTAAATAAATCTTCTATTTTTAGTATCATAATCCACGCCTTTCACTATTAAAGGGACTTTTCTTAAATTTATATTAGAATATTTAGAACATTATGTCAATAAAAACAGGCTACCAATAAATGATAGCCTGTTTTTATTTCATATGCCTTATAGGCTATATTTTTCTAGTATACTTTCAATAAACTTTCCGTTTTCGTAGAAAAGTTCTTCATCAGCATATATTTTCCCGCCTTCTCTCATATCACAGAGCATATCCCAATGCAAAGAAGAGCGATTTATACCCCCAGCTTCAGGCATGGAATCTCCAATTGCCATATGAACAGTTCCTCCAATTTTCTCATCAAAAAGCATATTTCTAGTAAATTTTTGTATCCCATAATTAGTTCCAATTGCTACTTCACCAAAATAACAGGAACCTTCATCTATCTGAAGAAGAGTTTTTAATAAGTCCTCCCCCTTTTTAGCAGTAGCCTTAACAACTTTTCCTTTAGAAACCTCTAGCTTTATCCCTTCAATTTCTTTTCCACAATAAATACCAGGAAAGCTAAATGAAATATGACCTTCAATATCATTTTCTACTGGGGAAGTAAATATCTCTCCATCTGGAAAGTTAACTCTACCATCACAGTTAATCCACTTCCTATCTGAAACATTAACCTTAACATCCGTATCCACTGAAACAATATGTATTTGTTTTTTTGTATCAAGGTATTTAACCCATCTATCTTGCTGTGCGCTAATTTTCTTCCATTCAGCTACAGGATCCTCTGTATTTAAAAGTCCTGCGCCATAAACAAAATCTTCATACTCACTCAAACTCATTGAAGCCTCTTGAGCGTCAGCAAAGGTTGGAAACATAGTTCCGCACCATCTTAAGGACCCATCACCCATTTTTGCGGAATATATTTTTCTCCAACTAGTGGCACCCTTTAAGGCATCTTGAATTTTTGATGCATCCGTATTTGAATTTGCCTTTGTATTTCTAGTTCCCCAAGCACTTAACCATACATCTGCTAACTCTAAAGCTTTTTTAGTAAGAAAATTTTCTTCCTTTAATTGAGTACTAGTGCCGTACTTAAGTTTCATTTCATTTACTTCTTGAGAACTTATCATATTTTCCACATGAGCACCAGCTTTTACAGCTTCTTTAACCACTTCTACCATCCAAGGAACTGTAACATCTTCTCCTGTGACCAAAACAAAATCTCCTGGTTTCACTACAGTTGAATAATTAACTAATAATTTTGCTAGCTTACTTAATCTTACATCTGACATATTTTACACCCCACATTTATTAAATAGATTCTTTAAATTTTTTCATATTAAAGTTACTTCCATAACTAACAAGAAACACACCTAATATTATTATAACACTTCCAATTATTTGCCACAAAGAAACTTTTTCATTAATTAGTATTGCCGCTGCAATAATAGTTACAATAGATTGTAGATTAATATAGGTTGTAATTACTGTTGCGCCGAGTTTTCCTAAACAATACACATAAATTACATATCCTATACATGTACAGAATATAGCTTGAAAACCTATATTAGCTATTGCTAAATTAGATGGCATTTTAAAGGAACTTATTAAAAGACCTGGAATCAAAAATATACAACCCCAAATAGATTGGTAAACTGTAATAGTAATACTTTTATAATTACCTTTAAAACCAGAGGTTATTACATTGTATGCCACCCAACTTAACGCTGCTCCGAGAGCCATTAAATCTCCTCGGGTCCCAGTTGAAAACAAATTAATTTTATCTTTAGAAGTTATTATAATTATAATACCGATAACACTTAAGGTCGCCCCAGTAGTTTTTAAAAGGGTTATTTTCTCTTTAAATATAAACCTTTCTGATATCAAGGTAAACACTGGTATGGATGAGAGCAAGATAGATACATTAGAGGCTGAAGTGTATTTAACAGAATAATTTTCAAATAAAAAATATACTGTAACTCCAAAAATTCCACTTAAAAACAATCTTAACCTATCTTCCTTAAGAATACGTTCTTTAGGATATTTTATTTTCAAAACAAAAAATAATATTATGGATGCAATTAAAAACCTATAGAGAGCAGCCGGTATTGGGTCTATGCCTTCTTGAATAACCACCTTTATACTAAGATATGAAGTCCCCCAAATAATCATAAGGAGAATTGCTAAACCATGGGCTGACTTATGACCTTTCATAAAATTCCCCCTTTAAATTAGTTCTTATCTAGTATATAACATAATTAAATGAATCTCACCAAAATTATGTATTATTTTTATAATTAATTAACTATAATATAATTAAAATACTTACATAAAATTTCAACAAAAGAGGTAATGTTATGATTATAAATAGATATTTAATAACTGTAGAAGGCATTGTTCAGGGCGTGGGTTTTCGACCCTTTGTTTTCAATTTAGCAATTTCATTAAAATTACGCGGATGGGTAAATAACAACTCTCAAGGTGTATTTATAGATATTGAAGGTAACAGCAAATCCTTAAAAATATTTTTAAAAACTCTTGAAGAAAATCCTCCTCCCCTTGCTAAAATTGAAAAAGTAACCTATATTATTAACCCACTCATTAACTATGTGGACTTTAGCATAAAAGAAAGTGAAATTCTAGAAAACACTATCACCTTAATTTCACCTGATATTTCCACCTGCAAGGATTGTATAGAAGATATTAAATCCACTAGCAATAGACGCTATAAATATCCCTTCACCAATTGCACAAATTGCGGCCCTAGATTTTCCATTATTAAAGCTATTCCCTATGATAGAGATAAAACTACAATGAAAAATTTTAAAATGTGTAATTCCTGCCTTTCAGAATACACTTCCCCTACAAATAGGCGGTTTCATGCTCAACCAAATGCTTGTAAGTGTTGTGGTCCCCAGTTTTTTATTACAGATAATAAGGGTAAGCTTCTAGTTACTGAGGATCCAATTGAATGGGCAGCAGATGCCTTAAATAACGGGAAAATATTAGCAATAAAAGGTTTAGGTGGTTTTCACCTTGTATGTGATGCTAAGAATATATCTGCTATTGAGTTATTAAGACGACGAAAAATACGTCCTGAAAAACCCTTTGCTGTTATGGGTAAAAACATAACTATAATAAAAAGATATTGCGAAGTAAATAAACTTGAAGAGGAAACGCTAACAAGTATACAAAAGCCCATTGTACTTTTGAAAAGAAGTCCAGAGTATTTTCTTCCACAAGCAATTGCCCCCAAACAAAATACTATAGGCTTTATGCTTCCCTTTACGCCTCTTCATGAATTGTTATTTGACAATGGACCAGATTTACTTATTATGACTAGTGGAAATATTAATTCTCTTCCTTTAGAATATGAAAATGAAAACGCCATATTAAATCTCTCAACTATTGTAGATTACTTTCTAATGCACAATAGAGATATCCATATACCTATTGACGACTCTGTGGTTAAGATTGTAAATAATGAACTTATGGTACTTCGCCGTGCTCGCGGATATGCGCCTGCTCCACTAAAATATGATATTTCAAATGCTATCCTAGCTTGCGGCCCTAACATGAAAAACACCTTCTGTCTTTCTAAGAAAAATTTTTTATTTGTTAGCCAGCATAATGGTAACTTAGAAAACCTAGAAACCATAGAACATTATAAAAGAAATATTGAGCACTATAAAAACATTTTCATGTTTAAACCAATGGCTATTGCCTGTGATCTCCATCCAAACTATATTTCCTCAGAATATGCCCATGAATATCCACTTCCTAAAATTCAAGTTCAACATCACCATGCTCATATAGTAAGTTGTATGGTTGAAAATAAACTTAGAGCTAAGGTTATTGGTATAGCTTTTGATGGAACAGGTTATGGGACTGACGGAAGCCTATGGGGCGGTGAATTTATGCTTTGTACTATTTCAGCCTTTGAAAGGGTGGGACACATCACTGCTGTACCGCTTCCAGGAGGTGATATCGCTGCTAGCGAACCTTGGCGCATGGCTGTAAGTTATATAAATTATGCCTTAAAGGATTTAACGGATATTACTGAACTAGTAACTTCTATGTTTGGGGAAAAAGCTCTTACCATATTAAAAATGATAAATTCAAATATAAACTGTTTTATGACCTCCAGTATGGGAAGATTTTTTGATGCAG
>JACMJL010000230.1 GCA_014380625.1 Clostridiaceae bacterium | reverse complement strand
TGGATATTTATTTTTAATATTTGGCTATGTTAGACATAAATGATAATATTGATTATATTTTAGCAAATTTTCTTATTTATTCCCTTTTATTTGAAATTTATATTATAATTAGCATATAAATAAAGTATAATTTAGTAAATATTTGTAATTAATATCGAAGAAAATTATTTTAATGCAATAAGTTATGAAAAAAACTATTAGCACTTTCTACTGCATAATAATAAACGGGGGGGTAAATTATGAATAAAATTGAAAAGATAAAATTAGCTGTTGATGTGGCCATATACTATTTTATAATTAACTTTGTGTTGTATATTTTGCCTTCTTTAATACTTCCTTATTTATTTTTTAGAAATATTACCGGATTAAGGTATGCAATATTGTATGTACCCTTAATAGTGGTTAGCATATTTTTGGTAATAATCTCGAATGTATTAAAAAGGAAAGTACAAGGTGATATTAGCATTGATAGTAAACCGTTGCTTAATTTAATAGTTGGTGTGTTGTTTATAATAACTGGAGTTACAAGAAGCCCGATGTTTGTAGTATCATTAATTTCATTATTTTCTAATCATCATCCATTGAAAGATTATTCATTTACGGGTGTAATGATTATCATTTACGTTGTCCTAATAGGAATTGGAGCCTACCTTACATTTATGGCTATAAAAAGGGATAAGCAGATAGAAAAGATAAAAGTCGCTGTTGATGTTGCCTTATACTATTTTACAATTTACACTTTGTTGAATTTTTTGACTCAGATTATTCCAGCTTTATTTTATAAAAATTACGGGATAAAATTTTGGCAAATTATGTTTTCACTACAATATGAAGTATTTGCAGTAGTTATATCCTTTTTAGCAATAATATCAAGTGTAATAAAAAGAAAAGTGCATGTGAGTATTAGCATTGATAGTAAATTATTGCTCTATATAATAGTTGGGTTTTTGCTTATAGTAGATGGAGTTACAAATATACCATCACACATATCAAGAATCAGTTATTTATATCACTCAGCCTCAACAGTGCAAGGTGAAAAAGATATACTAATGAATTCTATGTATCTGACTATAGTACCGATTGCGTCTACCGTTATACAAATAGGAATTGGAGCATACTTTACATTGATGACTATAAAACGGGATAAACAGATAGGAGAAATACATTGAGGGTATGGCACCGTTAATGTATAGACCCCTGCTTTATAAATACTACGCTTTATTTATATATAGATTATCAATCACAAATTTTACGATACTTTAATAATTAGGGGAAAATTTATTGCCTTGTCCATTTACGATAAGCCAATTTTATATTCTTTTATCCTCAATATTGTCTAACATAGCCTAATATTTATGAGATAATTTTATTGACAACAAAATACTTCGGTGGTAGAATTAAAATATACTTCGGAACAAGAAGTAATTTGGGGGATTTGTATGGATATAAATAAAATAGAAAGCACTGTTTTTAATTATATTGATGAGTTTAAGGTTTTGTTTTTTCCAGAACAATGGAGTGATATATTTTTAGATTTTTCTAAGAATGAAATATTAGCACTATTATTCTTGTATCGAAAAAAGAATGCTAATATGACGGAAATAGCAGAATATATAATGGCACCTTTAAATACTGCTACAGGAGTTATTGGTAGGTTAGAAAAAAAACTCATGGTAGAAAGGATAAGAAGTGCTGAGGATAGAAGAATAGTTTTGATAACTCTTACAGAAGCTGCCAGTGTAGTGATCGAGAAGGAAAAAGCTATGATTATCAAATATCTTACTAAAGTTTACGGAATACTCACAGAGGAAGAAATTTCTTCAGTTTTAAGTATTTATAAGAAGGTAGTTGGAGTTTTCAAGGAAAGTAAAAATCAAGTTAAAGAAGAAGAGAGTCCCGTTAAAAATATAAGAAAAATAAGTATTGAATAGCTCAGTATATCTGAGTTATTTTTAAAAGAATATACTTCGATAAAAGAACTATTCATTAAAAGAATTAAAATCAGGAGGGATAATATGAAAAGAATAATTATTTTTACTGGAAAAGGTGGAGTTGGGAAGACGAGCACAGCAGCAGCCCATGCTCTGAAGGCTTCAATGGAAGGCATAAGAACATTAATTGTTAGCACTGATATGGCACATAATTTAAGTGATATTTTTATGCAGGAAATAAAAAATGAACCTACAGAAATAAGGGAAAATTTATGGGGACTTGAAATTGATCCTAATTATGAAATGGAGAATTATTACGGAAGTATTCAAGCAGCCATTAAGAAAATGATGGTATTTAAGGATGAAAAGCAAACGGAGAGTTTTGAAGATATTGTTGTATTTCCTGGAATGGAAGAGTTATTTTGTCTTTTGAAAATTAAAGATTTACATGATAAAGGTATTTATGACCTAATAATCGTGGATAGTGCACCAACCGGAGAAACTATTTCATTACTAAAGTTTCCAGAGTTAATGAGTTGGTACATGGAGAAGTTATTTCCAATTGGAAAGATTGCAATGAAAGTGCTAAGACCTATCTCTAAAATGGCCTTTAAGATAGAAATGCCGGATAAACAAGCTATGAATGATATTGAAAAACTTTATATAATGCTCTCGAAGCTTCAAACCTTATTGAAGGATAGAGATTGTTGTAGTATAAGATTGGTTACAATTCCTGAAAAGATGGTTATTGAAGAGACTAAGAGGAACTACATGTATTTAAATCTTTATAATTTTAATGTAGATGGTTTATATATTAATAGGATTATTCCAGAGGATGTAGGTAATAGCTTTTTTGATGAGTGGAAATGCATTCAAAAGCAATATATGGAAGAAATAGATTCGGTATTTTTGAACTTACCTAGGTTTAAAATTAAATGGTATGAGGTGGACATTAACGGAATTGAAGGGTTAGAAAGAATAGTTAAGGATTCTTTGGATGTTAAAGATATATTAAAGGTTCAAAAAATAACCTTTAATGAGAAATTTGAAAAGGTAGAACAAGGTTATAAACTTCAGGTATATGTGCCCTTTGGAGATAAAAAAGATTTAGAATTATATGAAACTGGCTCTGATATATCTATTAAAATAGGCAATTTTAAAAGGAATATTCCTTGTCCTAATTCTTTGAGAAAGTACTCTATAAGTAAAGCCGATTTTAAAGAGGACTATTTATCTATTTATTTTGAGGAGAAGGTGGAAGCATGAATAAGGAAATAATTAAAAAGTTGATAAAGATAGAAAAGCTTAAATATGAAGTTATAAAGGATATTTTACCAGAAAATATTTTGCAGAGAGTTAATAAATTTGAGAAAGAAGCAGCCGGAATTACAAAAGAAATCCTCTTGGATTTCATGAGAGACTCTTCTGAAAAAACTGAAGAAGAAGGAAAAAAAGAGGTTAAAAAGGTTAAGGTTGATTTTTTATAAAGAATTGGAGGGATTATAATGAGAATTATTTTATATACAGGAAAAGGTGGCGTAGGAAAAACTAGTGTTGCAGCAGCAACAGCCTGCAAAATTGCAAAACAGGGAAAAAAGGTGCTCATAATGAGTACTGATCAAGCTCATAGCCTTGGTGATGCCTTCGGTGTAAAGCTATCAAATACTCCTTTAAAAGTTTCGGAAAATTTAGAAGCTATCGAGGTTGATGCTCTTATTGAAAATGAAGCTATTTGGGGAAATATTAAGGGTTATATAGAAAAATTAATGCTATCAAAAACTGAAAAGAGTATTGAAGTTGAGGAGTTACTAGTTTTCCCAGGATTTGAAGATCTGATTTCCTTACTTAAAATTAAACAGATTAATGATGAAAATAATTATGAGGTGTTAATTGTTGATTGTGCTCCTACTGGAGAAACTATGTCACTTTTAAAGTTTCCAGAGCTTTTTAAGTGGTGGATGGAGAAATTTTTTCCTATGAAAAGGAAGGCAGCTAAAATTGCAAGGCCGATAATAGAGCATACTATAAAGATTCCGGTTCCTGATGAGGGTACCTTTGATGAAATTGAGAGCCTTTACAAGAAAATTGATGAACTCCATGAGTTAATGCTTCAAAAGGACAAGGTAAGTCTTAGAATAGTTACTACCCCAGAAAAAATTGTTATTAAAGAAGCTAAAAGGAACTTTTCTTATTTGCATCTCTATGATTTTAATGTTGACGCAATAATTGTCAATAGGATTATTTCAGAGGAGGGAGGGAAGGGCTATTTCGAAAAGTGGATGGGACTTCAAGTTGAAAACCTTAAGGACATAAGTGAAAGTTTTAGTCCAGTGCCAATCTTTAAAACAGAACTTATGCATAGTGAGGTTAGAAATTACACTGCTTTATTGAATATGGGAGAGAGTATATTTAAAGAAGTTTCAGCAGGAGAAGTGCTTTTTAAGGAGAAAATTTTTGAAGTTGAAAAATCTGGACTAGATGAAAGTTATTATTTAAATATCAATATGCCTTTTGTTGATAAAAAAGAGTTAAATTTACTTCAAAAGGGAGATGAAATTAGCATTTCCATTAAGAATGAAAAGCGTAATTTTGTGCTTCCACAAAAGTTACATTCAAAGAAAATTATTAAGGCTAATTATGAAGAGGGAAAGTTAAGGATACAATTTAATTAATATATGGACTGAATCAATAGGTAAAACTAGGGGTTCAGTCTTATAAAATTTGTGCTATAATAAAAGATATGTTCCAATAAGGAGTCGGTAATCGTGCAAAATGAACACAGTAAGAAAAATGAAGCTGCTTGGAATCAAATGGCTTATGATGCTTGGGTCAATAGATTCGGTGAGCCGGATAAGGCTGCAGAAAAGATAAAAAAAGATCCAATAGGTAAAATCTCAAGTTTGTATCCATATTTAGGGGAATTGAAAAATAGAAAGGTAATGAATCTGCTTGGTTCCCATGGTAGTAAAGGTGTGGCCATGGCACTTTTAGGTGCACAGGTCAGCATTGTGGATATTGCTTCAGAAAATGCCCGGTATGCTAAGGAACTTTCTAGTGCTGCAGGAGTTAACCTTAGGTACCTTATCTCGGATGTGTTAGAACTTAAACAAGAGGAACTTTCTTCTGATTACGATATTGTAATTATGGAGCTTGGAATATTGCACTATTTTCTTGATTTAAAACAATTGATGGATATTGTTTATTTGCTTTTAAAGCCAGGCGGAAAGTTCATTCTTCAAGACTTTCACCCTATATCCACAAAGTTAATAACATCTAGGGGGAAAAAGCATAAGGTAACTGGGGATTATTTTGATAATTCTGTTGAGGAAGTAGATGTAGCATACATGAAATTTGTACCTGGCATAGACGAACTTACAACTCAGGAGAAACAAGGTTTTTATAAGGCCTATCATAGAAAGTGGACTTTAGGGGAAATAATTACCAGCGTAGCTAATTCTGATTTAAGGATATTAAGGTTAGATGAGGCTGAAAGCCCCAAACCTGATGATAAGGGTATACCTAAATTATATACATTAATAGCTAGTAAAAATATTTAATATAAGATAGTAAGGAGATAATTTAATGGAAAAGAATAAAAAATTAGTTGAGCAAATCACATCAATGGAGGTGGATTTTGCTCAATGGTATACAGATGTTGTAAAAAAAGCAGAACTTGCAGATTATGCTAGTGTCAGAGGCTGCATGGTAATTCGACCTTATGGATATGCTATTTGGGAAAATATTCAGAAGAATCTTGATGATGCGTTTAAAGCTACAGGTCATGAAAATGTATATATGCCAATGTTAATTCCTGAAAGTTTACTTCAAAAAGAAAAAGATCATGTGGCTGGTTTTGCGCCAGAAGTAGCATGGGTTACTCATGGTGGAGATGAAAAGCTTGCTGAAAGATTATGTATAAGGCCAACCTCTGAAACTTTATTTTGTGAGCATTTTGCACATATAGTTGAATCTTACAAGGATCTTCCTAAGTTATATAACCACTGGTGCTCAGTTGTTAGATGGGAAAAAACTACAAGACCTTTCTTAAGATCTTTAGAATTTTTATGGCAGGAAGGTCATACAGTTCATGCTACAGCTCAGGAAGCAATTGATGAAACTATTCAAATGCTAAATATTTATGCAGATATATGTGAAAATGTACTTGCTATTCCAGTAGTTAAAGGTAGAAAAACAGATAAAGAAAAATTTTCTGGAGCAGAGGCTACCTATACAATTGAAAGTTTGATGCATGATGGAAAAGCACTTCAGTGTGGAACCTCTCATTATTTTGGAGATGGATTTGCAAAGGCTTTTGGAATTCAATTTACAAATAAGGAAGGAAAATTACAATACGTACATGAAACTTCCTGGGGAATAACTACTAGGCTAATCGGTGCATTAATTATGGTACATGGTGATGATAATGGGTTAGTACTTCCTCCAAGAATAGCTCCAACTCAGCTTATGATAGTTCCTGTGGCCATGCACAAGGCTGGCGTTATAGAAAAAGCAATGGAGTTAAAAGAAAAATTAGCTAAGATAGTTAGGGTTAAAATAGATATAAGTGATAAAATGCCTGGTTGGAAGTTCAGTGAATATGAAATGAAGGGAGTTCCACTTAGACTTGAAATAGGACCAAAGGACATAGAACAAAATCAAGTGGTTTTAGTTAGAAGAGACACTAGAGAAAAAATGTTTGTATCTATAGATGAGCTAGAAACAAAAATACCAGAAGTTCTTGAAGACATTCAAAAGTCACTTTTAGTAAGAGCTAGAGTAGCTCAACAGGAAAAGACTTACGAAGCCCAGAGTTTAGATGAAATGAAGGAAATACTGGATTCTAAAACTGGATTTGTTAAGGCAATGTGGTGTGGAAGTTTAGAATGTGAGGAAAAGGTAAAGGAAGTTGCAGGAGCTAGTTCAAGATGTATTCCTTTTGATGGAGACGTCACTTCTAAGACTTGTGCTTGTTGTGGAAAGGAAGCTAAACACTTTGTTTATTGGGGAAAAGCATATTAAGGTTTTAAATAATTACAAGGTAGTGAGATTCACTACCTTGTAATCTTTATAATTTATTCTTGAAAGTCTCTTTTCATACCCCATGGTCCATATGGATGATATGGGTTATATGGTTTATATGGTTTATATGGATGGTATGGATGATATGGATGATATGGTTTGTAATAAGGTTTGAAATAAGGTTTGTAATATGGATTATAGTATGGTTTGCTTTTGTGATGATAATATGGTTTAGATTTAGGAAATCTATCGTCATAATCATCATCATCATCATCTAAGTCAAAGTCCTCATCATCTCTCATATTTAAAGATTTCCCACACACTGGACATTGCTTTATAGTTTGAAAGGGCTGTTGCATCATAGGCTGTTGCATTGGGAATGGCATTGCACAGCAGGGGGATGACATATAAGGATTATAACATTTGCTTTTTCTAATATCCTCATATTCTTCATTGACATCCATCTCTTCGTCTCTATACATTGATAACCTCCAAAATAAATTAACTACCATATCATAGTATTATAGTATTTAGGAATTGTTACAAAAGTATTTCTCAAATTTTTAGTCTGAACACACAAACCCTTCTATTATCGATAACTCTATTGTACTCTATAAATCCGTTATGTTCTTCAAACTGTTCAATTGGATATTTATTTTCCATGATGAATTTACTCATTTCTAAAGTTAAAATGGTATCAAAGGAACTTAGCTCAATAGTTGGTAATTTACTTAAAAACATCTTACTAAAATTATCTTGAATATGATCATATAAATATATTGCATAATTAGCATCCTTGTCTTGTAAAATAATATATTTATTTGTGATTCTAATTATTTCATTAATGTCAATGGTATTTTCCTCTACAAATTTTGTTAGCCTAAAGGAACGATGAATAAAATTATATCTTTTAATGAAAGTCACAATATTTTCTTCTGCTAAATTTTCAAAGTCTGAGAGATTCACAATATTAAATGCCATTGTATTGTTGTTTTTGTAACAAATAGTTAATGTATTGTCAGACTTGTACCAAATTTCATTTTCATCCATATAATAAGGTTCCCCTGGTATTTTATTATCTGAAAAACTTGGATAGATGAAAGGTGTATAATTTGTATATTTTACAACATATAAATCAATCTTGGAATCCTCCTTAATAGATACGCTTTCAACTTCACCCTGAGTATTGCTTTCAAAAATCACAATTTTTTTTGGCGTTGGTTTATAAAAAATAGTCTCTTTATCGGATTTTACCAAATGGGATTTATCCAAATATAATAATTTCTCTAAGTTGTGAAGTTTTGAGTTTTTATTTAAAACATCATTTATTCGTTCAGCTGTTTCCTCAGTTTTTCTGTGAATACTTTTGTTAACACTTTCCCTTATTTTAGAAGATGTTCTACTGATTTTATTTTTACCCTGATTATATTTTTGCTTAATAGTTTTAACGCTTTTTACCTTTCCAATTAGCTCATTTTTATCACTAGTTTCTTGATTGTCTTTATTTTCATTGTCCATATAAATCCTCCAACTTTAATTTTAATTTGAAAAAAATAAGAATTGTTATATTAATTTTGAATTTTTTCAATAATATAACAGTTCTATATCTTGCAATGAAATTCCTTCTAATATTTAATTTTTTTATAAACTCATCATTAGTAACTTTATATTCTAAAAATATTTTATGAAGAAATTAAACCATTTAAACAAATTACATACTGTTTTGCAAATATATACAATAATATAATTAATATGTAATAATAATTAGGAGGGGTAAGTGGATTTCACAAAAGTATTCACTGAATATGTTAATAATTTCAGTGAAGAGGTTTAAATAATCAAATCAGCAAAAGGGGGAAAAATATGCTAAAAAAATGGTTATCTAGTATTTTAGTTTTTTCTATGATTTTTGGTAGTGCTAATTTATCTACAGTTTCAGCAGCAACTACTCCAATACCAATATACAGGGATCAGAGTAAAACCGTTGATGCTAGAGTCAATGATTTGTTATCTCAAATGACCTTAGATGAGAAAATTGGGCAGATGGTTCAAGCAGAAAGGCTTACAGCAACACCTGCAGAGGTTGCAAATTACTCTTTAGGGTCCATTCTAAGTGGTGGTGGGTCTGTGCCTACACCAAATACTGCGGAGAGCTGGGCAAATATGGTGGACAACTTTCAAAAGAGTGCAATGGCATCAAAGCTAGGAATTCCAATCCTATATGGAGTCGATGCTGTCCATGGAGATAATAATGTAGTTGGCGCAACAATTTTCCCGCATAATATAGGCCTTGGAGCTTCAAAAAATGCAAGTTTAGTTGAGAAAATTGGACATGCAACAGCTGAAGAAGTAAGAGCCACCGGTGTGAACTGGACATTTTCTACAGTTCTTGGTGTGCTACATAATGAAAGATGGGGAAGAACCTATGAGACCTTTGGTGAAAATTCTCAATTAGTTTCTAGTTTAGGAGCAGCATACGTAAAAGGCTTACAAGGAGACAATCCAACTGCAACGCTTAAGAGATCTGATGCAGTAATTGCCACCGCGAAACACTTTTTAGGTGAAGGTTTAACTACGGATGGTGTTAACCAAGGTAACGCTGTGATTAACGATGCGTTTAATCCAGATGGAACCGTAAAGATAAATGTAAATGGTGAATTATTAAATAATACAGTATTAAAAAATGAATTACTTCCTCCTTATCAAGCTGCTATTGCGGCTGGAGTCAGAACAATTATGGTTTCCTTTAACAGTATTAATGGAGTAAAATGCCATGGTAACGCAGATGTGATCACTAAGGTGTTAAAGGGACCTGTAAGTAAAGGAGGACTAGGTTTCACTGGTATCGTTGTTTCTGATTGGGAAGGCATTGCACAAGTAGCTGGAACAGATGATGCTGCAAAAATAAAGGCATCCATTAATGCAGGCATGGATATGGCTATGGTGCCTAATACCTGGAAAACTTTTATTACAACTTTAAAAACTTTGGTAAATAATGGCGATGTTACAGTGTCAAGGATTGATGATGCAGTAACAAGGATTTTAAAAGTGAAATTTGAAATGGGTTTATTTGAAGATCCCTATGCTCAAAGAAGTTTATTAAATACTGTTGGCTCAGCAGCACATAGAGATATTGCTAGGCAGGCAGTAAGGGAATCCTTAGTTTTACTTAAAAACAATAAGGATATTGTTGGACAATTAAAAAACAAGAAGAGTATTCTTGTGGCAGGAAAAAGTGCAGATGATATAGGAATTCAATCAGGAGGTTGGACAATCTCTTGGCAAGGACAGGCTGGTAATGTGACACCTGGTACAACTATTTTACAGGGTATAAAAAATACTGTAGGTAGCGACGTTAAAGTAGGTTATAACAAGAATGGTATTGCTAATGGAACCTATGATGCGGCGGTAGTAGTAATTGGAGAAAATCCATATGCTGAAACTAATGGAGACAAAACTGCAACGGCTTTAACTTTAGATAGCACTGATTTAGCAACTATTAATAATATTAAGACTGCTCATCCGGACACACCAATAGTTGCAGTTTTAGTTACTGGAAGACCCATTACCATAGCCGATCAAATAGATAACTTAGATGGAATTGTTGAGGCTTGGCTTCCCGGAACAGAAGGAAAAGGTGTGGCAGAGGTATTGTTTGGTAGCTACGACTTCCTTGGAAAGCTGCCCATCACTTGGCCTTGGCGTGCTTCTGATATAGGAGTAAAATTATCAGATCCAACAAAGGTCTTATTTGAATATGGTAGAGGACTTAAAAAAGGAGAGACAACCCCAATTAAAACTACAAAACCCGGTTTACCGCCAGTTATAGATAAATCACTTCCTATACCAGGAATAATAAGGGCTGTAGATTACGCTAGTAGCAACGCTGGGCTTGACAAGCCAGAAACCTGTAGTGATACTGGTGATGGAAATGGATCCCCTGTGGGTGGAACAGATCAAGGAGGTATGTGGTCTGGGGTAGTTTTGAACTATGATGTTAATGTAGCTGAAGATGCACAATATCAAGTGGATTTTAGGGTTGCAGTGGGAGGAAACAGCAGTGGGCTTTCAGATATATTACAATTATATTCTGGAAACACCTTGTTAACTACAGCGGATGGAAAGGACAGTGGTGGATGGCAAAATTGGGTGACCATAACGGCTAAATCCACATTAAACTTAAAAGCTGGAAAACAAACTTTAACCTTCAAAGCGAAAGATTGGGGTTTTAATTTTAATTGGTTAAAGTTTACCAAAGTAGGTCCTTATGTGGAACCACCAACTCCACCAGCTTCTACACCAATTAAATCTACCGGAAAAGTACTTCAAACTGGTGTAGTAAGTGTAACTGAAAGCTCAGCAGTTCAAGCTGCAAGTCAAAGTTGGTATGATTCTCCAAAGGAGATACCAAATAAACTTTCTGAAAAAAGTAAACTTGACATAACTCTTCCTGGTACAGATGCTATTGATGATTCAAAGGTTACTGCCATAAAGGTAGAGGATTCAAAAGAATATCAAAGTATTTTAGGAATAGGAACTTCAATAGAAGGATCAACAATAGCTAACCTTAATAAATTGTCACCAGCAGTAAAAACTGATTTTTTAAAGAAACTAGTAGATCCTAAGACTGGTGCTGGAATGAGTCTTCTAAGAGTCACTATTGGAACTCCAGACTTCACAGGTGATGTATTTCATACCTATGATGACATGCCAGCAGGACAAAAGGATGATGCTAATTTAAGTAACTTTTCAATACAATCAGATATTGACGATGGTACAATAGCAACAATTAAAGAAATTTTAGCTATTAATCCCAATGTGAAATTGTTTGCATCTTCCTGGACCCCACCGGGCTGGATGAAGGAAGAAACCCCTAGTAGTAAGGCAAATAATAATAGTGATGGATTACTTCTTAGAGGTGGGAAGCTAAGTGATGCTCACATTGAAGATTTAGCAAAATATTATACTAGATATCTTGAAGAATACGCCAAGTTAGGCATTCCAATTTATGCTATGACTCTTCAAAATGAACCAATGCTTGAAATCAATTACCCAAGTTGTGCTATTTCTCCAGAACAAGAAAGATTATTATCCTTAGCTATAAAAAAGGATGTTTCTGAGAGTAGTCTTCTTAAGTCAAAAAGTATTAATCCTAAGATTTGGGCCTTCGATCACAATTTTGACGGGGCGGCAAATTATGTACCACCAATTTTAAATAGCGATAATGGGGTGGATGGAATAGCTTATCATCCATATGGTGGAGAACCAACAGCTATGTCACAGTTACATGCCTTGTATCCTAACATTCCAGCTTATCTTACAGAAAGATCTCTATGGGGAACAAAGGGTGCGGATGAAATAGCAAGGTATTTTAGAAATTACGCCTCTAGTTACAATGCATGGGTAACCATGTTAGATAGTAATCAATCACCAATGCAATGGGTGGGTACACCAGACCCCACAATGTTTGTTAGAGATGCAAATATTCCAGATAGCTATTGGGCATGTCCTGAATATTATATAGAAGCACAATTTTCTAAGTTTGTAAGACCAGGCGCAGTTAGAGTTGATAGCAATTATGGTTCAACAGATACTGTTACTAATGTATCCTTTAAAAATCCAGATGGTACAATAGCTACAATTGTGATAAATCAAACTAACAGGGAGCAGACTTTTAAAATTCTTAATCACGGAACCCAAATACTAGCTACAATTCCAGCTCAAAATGTAGCAACCTACCAGTGGACTCCAGACACTAGTGTGGTAGTTGTTCCGGCTCCAGTTCTATCCTCAGTTAATACTACTATTGCGGCTAATACTGCTAGTGTACTTCTAAATTTAACTGGTGGAAGCTTTGCACAAAATAAGGTAAGTGATATTACGCTTTCTGGAGATATGATAGCTAATGGATATGTAAGTGCTGGAAGCATAGAATATGTAAGTCCAAATCAGGTTAAGATTAACCTTACTTGGAGTGTAAAACAGTACTATGGAGACACTGTATTAACAGTAAATCTTCCAGCTAATTCCTATACTGACTCATCAGCAGGGGGAATTCTTACCACAGATATTAGCTGTAAGGCTAGTTCAACAACACCTACATCAAATCAGCTAAGCACTACAAAGGTAGAATTGACAGAGGCTAATGCTTATAGAAATATAGGGTCCCTATTCAGTAATGTAGAAATTGGAAATAGATTGGATTATTATTTAGATGTAGCGGAGGGTGGAGATTATACTATAACCTACAATATTCAAAATAGCAGTTCAGTTTCAAATGCAATAAAGGTAAGTAATGGAACGGGAATTACTATAGCGGGTAATATATCAACTCTAAATATAGCTGGTGGCGATAGTCAACTAGGCTTAAAGAGTACTGTAAAGCTTTCCGCTGGCTTACAGACCTTAAGATTTGAAGCAACCAGTACTGGGTTTACCGTTAAAGATATTACAATAGTAAAGAAAGTAGCAGGACAAGTGATAAAGGCAGATAATACAAATGATGCTACTGTAATTTTAGCGGATAGCTTATTTAACGGATATAAATATTCAGTTCAAAGTACTAATGGAGTAACAAACTTAGGCTATACAGTTGCAGGGAGCTACTTTGATTATTCTTTAGATGTTAAAAAGCAGGGCTGTTATTTAGTCACCCTTAATTATGCTACCACTGTAGGCGCAGCATTAGGTGTTTTAAGTAATGAAGCAGGAGAGTCATTAAGTAGTGTCTCATTACCAAGTACAGGTGATTGGGGTGCTTACAAAGATTCTAGTCCTATGCCTGTAAGTTTAGCTGCAGGGATACAAACTTTAAGAGTATCAGTTAGCGGAGATGGTTATAATCTAAAGAGTATAACTTTAAAATATGTACTTGATACTGAAAAGCCAGTTATAACTGGACATGATGGACTAGTATTATTAGGAGATTCTAAGGTTGATTTAATAAAGGTATTAGGTATAAATGCAACAGACGACTTTAATGGAGATTTAACCAGTAGCATCAAGGTAGAAGGAACAGTGGATTCTACTAAGCTTGGAACATATCCAGTTAAAGTATCAGTAAGAGATACCACAGGAAATAAAACAGAAAAAGATTTTAAGGTTTTAGTTAAAAATGATATAACTGCACCAGTTATATCAGGAAACAATGTAATGATTGGAATTAAATCTAGTTTTAATCCAATAAAGATATTAGACATAAAGGTAATGGATGATAAGGATGGAGATATAACTTCTGATAAAAAAACAGTAATTACTCAGTCTGTAAATACAAAGGTTTACGGCGTATACACAGTTAAGGTTTCAGCAGTAGATAAGGCTTTAAATGCATCTGAAAGAACCTTTATAGTCCGTGTAATAGATTTGACTACAGTGGATGTAGCAAGAGCAATAACTACAATAGTGGCACCTACAAAGGATGTAACAAAGTTAATACTTCCAGTAGTGCCAAAAGGTTACTCATTATCAATTAAGTCATCAAGTAATACAGCTGTTATAACAACAAACGGAACAATTATACCTCCAATAAAAGACACAACAGTGGCAGTGGTATTAAAAGTAATAAATAAAGCAGATGGAACAACAGAAGATACCATAAGCATAAATGTAGTAGTGCCAGCAAAGACAACAGCAGCTACAGTAGCAGCAGGAATAACAAGTATAGTGTCACCTGCAAAGGATGATAGATGCTTAAAGTTACCTACTGTTCCACAGGGGTATAAAATAGCAATAAAATCAGTAAATCCTAAATATGTTATAGCAACAAATGGAACAATAACACCACCAAATAAAGATACAAAAGTGGCAGTAATATTTAGGGTAACAAAGACGGAAGATGGTACCTTTGCTGATACAATAAGTATAAATGTAGTAGTACCTGCAAAGACCGCACTAAAGAGTAAAGATGCAACATTAAAGAGCATAATAATGGGAGGTAAAACTTTAGCTGGATTTGAATCATCGAACACTAGATATACTGTAAAACTTCCAATAGGAACTACTAAGTTACCAAAAGTTGAAGCCATAGCAACAAAGGCTAATTCAACAATTTTTATTTTACAAGCAAATCCAATAATGAAAGTAGCAATCATTGTAGTAACTGCAGAAGACAAAATAACTACAAAGATTTATTCAGTTAAGTTTTATTAAAAACAAAGAATAGAAAAGTGTGAGGGGGCTGTCTCAATATAAAAAATTTGAGACAGCTCTTTAATACTTACACTACCTAAAAAAATACATTATTGCTATAATTTAATTAATGCTATTTGAGGAGGAATAAAATATTGAATAATAAAATTAAAACCTGGTATATGAATTTAAGTATTAAATATAAAATGCTCATATTTTTTTATGGGATGATAATAATAATTTCTACTATTTTAGGTTTTTATTCTTATATGTTATCTTCAAATAATATTGAAAGTGAAATTAGTGAGACAAGTTTCATGGATGTAAGACAAATTGGAAATAGTATGGATTCCCTTCAAAATGATATCAATGACCTATCCACCTTTACTATATTAAACAAGGAAGTTCAATCTGTATTAAAATCAAACGATCCATACAATAGTGAAAATATTGATATTTGTAAACAAATGATAGATCATTTGCTAATCTCTAAAAATTCAATAAGTTTTGTATCAATTTATGGAGATAACGGGTTTGAATATTACTCAAGTGCCGATGGTAGCTCTGGTATAAATAGCCTTTATCTAATAAAACAAAGTACAATATATAAGGAGATGCTTATTCAAAAGGGTAGACCTTTATGGGTACTGTTGAATAAAGAAAATCAAGTTTTTATTACAAATAATAAGAATCCAAAGGTAGCCATGTGTAGAACCATCTATGATACAAACAATTATAATAAATTAGGTATTATGGTATTGTACATAAATATTTCTTATCTAGAGAAATTCTATACAGATAATATATTAAATAACAACAGAAGTTTACTACTATTGGATAACAATAATCAGATAATCAATTATAAAAATTTTAACAGTAGATATGATTTTACTGGAAATGACTTAAACAAAATTGAGAAAATTTTTAAGGAACCCTCTGGTAAGGGAACAGTAGATATAGCAAATAAACAAACAATGGTGAGTTATACTAGGTTAGAAAATAGTAAGTGGAGATTACTTTACTTAATCCCTAAGAGTGAGTTTTTAAGTACTGTTAAATCTATTTTTAATGTAACCTTAGCTGTTATAATTGGATGTTTATTGATTTCATTTGTAATATATATGTATATTTCTAGTAATTTAACTTCTCCCATTAAAAAACTTCTAAAAGCTATGGAAAAAGTTAATGAGGGAGATTTTAGAAGAAAAATCGATTTTAAATATAATGATGAAATTGGAACTTTAGGCAAACAATACAACGAAATGATAGATAACATCTCAAATTTAATTGAAAAAGTATACAAACTACAAATAAAAGAAAAGGAGGCGGAACTGAAGGCACTTCAAGCCCAGATTAACCCTCATTTTCTGTATAACACTTTAGATACTATCTTTTGGAAGGCGGAAAAGGCTAAAGAAAAGGACATAAGTGAAATGGTATATGCCTTATCTAAAATCTTTAGATTGACCTTAAATAATGGAGATGAAGCTACCTTAGTTCGAGCTGAGAAAGAGTTTATAGAATATTATCTCCTACTTCAAAAGAATAGGTACAAGGATAAATTGACATATAGTATTGAAATGGAGGAAGAAATTCTAAATTTTAAAATACCTAAGTTGATTCTTCAACCTTTTGTAGAAAATGCTATTATTTATGGAACTGAAAAAGATGACGAGCAAAGCCTAATAACTATAAAGGGTGTTTATAAAAATGGGAAGATTAATTTTTCTATTGAAGATAATGGCATAGGAATGAGTCAAGAGAAAATACAGGAGTTGCTAAATATTTCTTCGAAGGTAGATCATCTTGAGGGAAAAAGAGGGTATGCAATATATAATATAAATCAAAGATTGAATCTTTGCTATAATAATGATTATGAATTGATTATTGATAGTGAAATGGGAAAAGGGACTAAAATATTACTAATAATCCCTACTGAGATTGAAAAATTTGAATGGAGAATTTAAAAATTAAAGCTATATTAAGTATACATCGGATGCCAAGTTTTGCGATTATTCCAGAGCCATGTAAGCATATTTCTGTTAATTTCACCTAAGAGCTTGTCCTTTGTCTGTGAATCAAGGTATGCTATAAAAATCATTTGTATGGAATAAACTATATAAGGGATTGCTAGTTTTTCTTCTTTGGTCAAGGTACAAATCTCATCATAACCTTTGATAATCCCAGAGAGTAATTCTGGCCATAGCTCATAACCCCTGACTATTGAACTAGCTTCAGACAGTATTCCAGTTGCACAATAGCAAGGATCGAATAATCTTATATTACCTTCACTTATTTCAAAATCAAGAAACCCGATAACCTTTCCGTCCTTCCATAAAATATTTGAAGGATTAGGGTCTCTATGGATAATCTGTGTTGGTAGTTTTTCATAAAGTTTGCCGAACTCTTCAATATAGTTATCAAAAAACTCATCTGGCAATGGACATTTCCACTGTTTCATTAGACGTTTAGTCTCTGGTAGTGCCCATTCTATGCAAGTCTTATAAAGATTAGATACATTAACCTCAATATCCTTATCATACTTTTTCAAAGCCTTATGAAGTATACCTACAGCTTTTCCATACTCTCTACCGGTTTCTAATCTGTTGCCTTCATAACTTTCCTTTGGCGTTAGAAGGGAACCAGGAATACGCTTCATTAAAAGATAATAGCAATTATCCTTTTGAAGGAAATCTTCACCAGTTTTTGTTGGTATGTGAGTGGAAACTATGAGTCCACTGGCTTCTAAGGTTTTTGTAATTGAAATGTGGGTATTAATTCTATTAATATCCTTTCCACTTTTTAATATATAATCTTCATTAATATACCAAGTTTTATTGGCTTTAGAGTATCCTTCAGATGTAAGCAATTCTGTTTCTTCAATGGGTGTTATCCTATCTATATCCCAATTTAATAATATTTGTTTGATCTGAGTATGGGTTAACATAATTTTTACCTCCTGTTTTAAATCAATAGGCATGGGTTTTTTTACTGATACGATTTTTATATAGGATGTAGGTGAACAGCCATATTCTTTTTTGAAAGCTTTAAAAAACCCTGCATAAGTTGAAAAACCATATTCCAGTGCAATTTCAAGAGTTTCTTTGCCTTGCTGTAATTCGAATATAGCGTTACAGAGTCTGCGCTTTGTAGTATATGCTGCAACTGGATACCCTACATAAGATGTAAATATTCTGCAATAATGATACAAAGAAAAACCAGCTGCTGTGGCGAGTTCCGCCAGTGAAATTTCAGTTTTCAAATTCATTTCTATATAGTCAAGGCTATTTTGTAGTATATCAATTATTTCCATGGAATAATCCTCCCTTAAGGTGATTTAAGTATAACATGAGTATAATTAAATAACATTTCCTGTATTGCTAAGTTTAAGGGAAGAATATATTATTTTAATTTGATGATAAGAATATAGGAGATGATAATGGTATATCACGGAACAAGTATAAAGATAGGGAGAGTAGACTCAGCTTAAAGTGTAGTGGATAAAACTATGTATAACAAAATGTTGCCGTTAGCCTTGGCTGGTGAACTTTTTTTGTAGCTATTTGCAAATTTATAACTTATAATCAACATATAGGTAATTGATTGTTCTCGACAAGGCATATTGCTTTGCCAAGCCTATGGGGCTATGGCTCAGGCATCTGGAATAGGATGCATTGGTAAGAAATGGTCAAGATTATTTGCATTATAGGGGGTAACAATGAAACTTATAAAAGCTACTTTAGCAGATTTTGATACTGTTAAAAATATTGTACACACCACAATAAAAGCAATATATCCACACTACTATCCAATAGGTGTAGTTGAGTTTTTTCTAAATCATCATTCTGATGACAGCATACGAAAAGGACTTGAAACAGAAACGGTACTTTTGCTTGATGTTGAAGGAATAATTGTAGGAACTGGGA
>JACMJL010000229.1 GCA_014380625.1 Clostridiaceae bacterium | reverse complement strand
ATTGTTAATTTTTTTAAAAAGCCACAAATTGATGGCTTGCTTTGCTATACCCTTTATTATCATTATGTCACTTTTCTTGGGTTTCAGACTTATTTCCACCTTTCAGACCTTTTTTGCTTTAAACTTTTTTAAGTCTAGCTGCCACATTCCCTCAACCTGTTTTTCTATTTCCTTCTTATCATCTTTTGGAACTACTTCATAATACAAGATATCTTTTGCAAAGTGGGAATACTTTATATCTAAGTTGCTTACATTATAATTCTCTTCAAACTTAAAAGAAACTAAGTCCCCTTTATCCGCAGTATAAAGTCTTAAACACTTTCTATTATCAATATTAGTATACTGCACTAACACAAACTTTTCATCAGAAGAAAATACCATAAAATCAATTTTACAATCCTTCAAAACATCTACAGCCGTAAGTTCTTTCCCTACAGGTTTTTCCCGTGGTCCCATATTTTTTTCAGTTTCACTTGAACCTCCCGGTTGAGACCCTCCGCTACTCTGGCCTCCACCACTTTGGTTAGCAGCTGTCTGCATTGAGTCAGTTGTAATTCTAACTATTCCAATAAAGGCTATCTTATTTATTAAGCTAATAGCCAGATTATCTCCTGAATAGGCAAAAATAATATTTTGAAAATTTGTCCTTGGTAATTCTAATTTAGAAGCCTGGCTTTTATCTTCTTTAGCAAAACCATATTGAGGTATACCATCGCTATCTATTAATAATTTACTTTCTACATCATTTTTATTTCTAACTCTTAACCCATAATTTTCATAGTAACATTCTTTCTCCAAGGAAGTTTTTACCTCACCTATTTTATAATTAAAGCTTTCAAGAATTACTTTGAAGGTATATGTGTCTAATGAACTTCTGCTACTTTCTAGGCTAGTGCTAGCAACCTTTACCTTGAAAATCCCAGTGTCTCCCACCTCGTTTGATTCCGCTATATTATACCCTTTAACCTTAAGCTTTGACTTTTCCATTGTTTTTGTTGTTTTTAGCAACTTTTCTGATAAAAACTTATTCATGGCAGCCTCATTTTCAGTTATCATTGCCACCATATAATTATCAATTAAACCTTCAGCTTTTTTAATATCAAATTTACTTTCTTCACTTTTTGCCTTCTGTTTATTAGAGCTACAGGCTGTCATATTTATGAGCATTATTATTAAAATTAGATATACAATACTTTTTTTCAATGTAGCACCTCCATATATTTATAATTAGTTTGCCAAAAATTAAGAAATTAATTTCTAAAATACTAAATTAATATATATATTTAATTATAAAGTATAAATATTTTTATTGGAGGGCGAAATTGATAAAAAAATTATCCTTAATCTTTCAAATTGCTGCAGTCTTTATAGGAACCATAGTTGGTGCAGGACTAGCTTCTGGTCAAGAAATCACACAATTTTTTACTACTTATGGCTTTATGAGTTTTATTGGCATAATATTGTGTTGCTTTATTTACATATTTATTGGCTCTATGATTATTAAAATTAGTGTTAGATACAATTTAAACTCATACAATGGGCTTATTAAAATTGTTAGTCCGGGGTTTTTAGGACAAATCACGGATATACTCACAGGACTATTTTTAATATGTGGAGCAGCAATAATTTTAGCTGGTAGTGGTGCTTTATTAAATGAATATTTTCATTTTTCAAAGTGGATAGGAATTTTTCTAATGTGCCTATTTTCAATAATAGTGTTACTTAGAAATACTAAAGGCCTAATGGAAATAAATTCCTTCATTGTTCCATCTTTAATTATAGTTGTATTAACAATATTTTTTCTGTACATATTTTTTTCTAAGGAATATATAAGTATCTCTTACCTTCAAAATATTCCTCATCCAAAGAAAAACTGGTATTTTTCCACATTGCTTTATGGAGGTTTCAATATACTTTGTTGTAGCGGAGTGCTTGTTCCTTTAAGTAGCGAGATAAAAAACGAAAAGTATATTATCATAGGTACTATTTTAGGAGCAATTGGATTAACAATACTATCAACCTGTATAAATTTTATTTTATTATTAAATATGCCTTATATTTTAAACTATCAAATTCCACTACTATATATTTCAAACCGCTTCGGCAAGCTTATTCAAATTATTCTTATAGCAATAATATGGCTTGAAATGTTCTCCACTGAGGTATCTGACATATTTAGTGTTACTAAAACCCTAGAAGAGAAATTTAAAATTTCTTATAAAAAATCAATTTTTTTAATAATGCTAATTGCTATTCCAATATCACAAATAGGCTTTGTTAATTTAATTCATATACTCTATCCTGCCTTTGGAGTGGTTAGCATTATCTTTATGCTACAGTGCACAGTGTTTTATTATAGAAATTTTCATTAAAGAAAGATATAATTATAAGTAGTTTGATTTTTAATGATATGAGATAATTCTAATAAATCTCATATCGGAGAAAGTAACTTAATTCCTCTTCTAAATAAATTAAAAGGTAAGGTATTAAACAATGAACCCTTTAGAAAATTGTAACTTATGCCCAAGAGATTGTGGTGTTAATAGATTAAATAGTCAATTAGGCTTTTGTGGGGCTGGTGCAAGTGTAAAGTTGGCTAGAGTGTCACTTCATCATTATGAAGAACCCTGCATTTCTGGCCAAAATGGCTCTGGCACAGTATTTTTCTCTAATTGCTCACTAAGGTGTGTATTTTGTCAGAACCACCAAATTAGTCAGGAAGGTATTGGTACCGAAGTCACTATAGAGAAGCTAGCTAAAATATTTTTAGAACTTCAGAACATGAAGGCTCATAATATTAATTTAGTTACACCCACTCACTTTGTACCTCAAATTATTTTTGCCATTAAACTCTCAAAAAAATTAGGATTAACCTTACCCATTATTTATAATAGTAGTGGGTATGAAAATCTAGAGACCATAAAAATGCTGAAGGGATATATTGACGTATATGTACCTGACTTAAAATATTGGAGCAACAAATATGCTGTCAAATACTCTAAGGTTGAAAATTATCTATCCTATACTAAGGTTGCTATTGAAGAAATGTTTTCTCAAGCTCCAATTATTAATTTTAATGAAGCAGGTTTAATTACAAAGGGAGTTATTATAAGACATTTAATGTTACCAGGACTTCTTTTTGATTCGAAGAAAATAATTGATTATATAGAAAACACTTATAGTAATAAGGTTTTTATAAGCATTATGAATCAGTATACCCCTATGTTCAAAGCTTCAAGTTATCCTGAAATTGATAAAATTCTAAACTCAGATCACTATGATGCCCTAATTGATTATGCCCTATCAAAAGGAATAACAAATGGCTATATTCAAGATAGTGGGACGTCCTCTAAGGAATTTATTCCAGATTTTGATTTGAGGGGAATCTAAGGAATATTCAAAAGGGGATAATTCACTTAATCTTATAAGCAGCATGGTACTGCACGTGAAAGAGACTATCCCAGTGAACTTTAGAAAGACTTAGTCTTCCTTTAGTAACAACGAGTAGTCTCCGAACGTACAGTACCATGCTGTACTCATTTGCTTTAGGGTATAATATTAAATCTATTATACCCCTTGCTTTTTATATCTTATATCTTTTTAAATCAGTTTTAAAGGAATCTGTAATTTGGCTAAAATCTGCAATTTTTGCAAGTAGCTTTTGTATATCATTGGAATTGTTAGACACACTTGCACTTACTTCCTCTGAAGCTGCTGAATTTTCCTCTGCCAGAGCAGCTAAGGACTCAATGTTTTCATAGATATTTGAGATAGAAGTTGCTTCTGCATTTAGCTTTTTCACAGTTTCTATTAAAGACTCGGCAACCACAGCTATTGATTTATTTGCTTCATAACTTGTATCTTTAACAATATTTAAATTATTGGTTTCTTTATCTAAGGTATTATACTGTATTTCAATATTATTTACTAATCTACCAATTTCATCTACAAATTGAACTAGATTTGAGTTAATTTCTTCAACAGCACCTTTAGTTTGTTCCGCCAATTTCCTTACTTCCTCAGCGACCACTGAGAAGCCTCTTCCAGCTTCTCCTGCCCTCGCAGCTTCTATGGATGCATTCAACGCAAGTAAATTTGTTTGTTCGGATATTTCAGAAACTATGGAAACAATGCTAGTAATATTTTTAGCCTTTCCCTCTAGCTCAATACCCTTTTCTTTTACTTCATTGAATTTTACCAAAGTTTCTGATAAGTTCTTACTTGTACTCTCTACATTTTCATAGCTACTATTTATCTTACCAATAGCAATTTGTAGTTCATCCTTATTCCTGTTCTCACTCTCAACAATTTCTTTAAGTGCTTCTATATTTCCATTCAAAATAGAAACTGTCTTTTCCGTATTTTCAGCTTGACTAACTGCTGAATTTGCCACCTGTTCCACAACTCCAGCTATCTCTGCTGAAGATATGTTCATAGTATCGGAAATTTCATTTATATTGCCAATAAAGGTATCCATTTCATCTGTAACACCTTTAAACCCAACAAAATCTGTACTAACAGTTTTACAATGAATTAATATTTCTTTATACATATCCTCATAAAAGTCTCCAGTTATAAGAATACCATTTTCAACATAATTATTTTCACTTAATTTCTTTAACGCCTCGAAGATATGTCTTTTTGGCCTCATTAATAATGCAGTTGAAATAAAGGTAGCCAAAGCTCCGATTAATCCACCTAATATAGCGGTCACTATGTTTTTACCACTAAAGCCTAACACTGGTACAAGACCTAATGTGCTAACTACAAATGTAAATAATGCTGCCTTAACGCTTGTACTCTTTATAAACCCAAGTGATAACGCCTTATTAAAAGCATAAGTCTTCTTAAAATAAATATCATTTTCGAAGGTCAACTTTAATTTTAGAACTGAGTCCGTTCTTTCAAGTTCTTGTATTACTAGCTTTTCTTTAAAATATTCACTGCTTCCATCCACTAGTCCTAAAAAGTATTCAAACAAACCTCTACTAGAGTTATATGTAAATATAGCTTCTCGGCTAGAAATAGGCACTAAAGTTAGAAGTGGCGGCTTAGCTCCAGCAAACTTCTTTGTCATAACAACATGGACATCAAATAGGGATTTAAAAAATGTATATAAATTCTCATGGTGAAAAAATGCAGGGTAATCATTTAAAAAAGAATATAAATTATCATGTCCCAAACTCCTCCAAATAGCATTTACCTCTATGCCCTTTACCTTGGAAATAACGGAAACAATATGTCTGGTTTTTTCATCATCAACATTCTCCAATGGTGAAAAAATCTTTTTATTTTCCCAGCCTACCTCAATCATAGCCTTTTCTACTAAATCATTCCCGTATAATTTCCTAAAGGTTTTTATCCAGGTTGAAACAACAGTTCCTTTCATGATTTTCCTCCTATCGTTGCAATAATTAATATTTTCTAATATTAATTTTATTATACAACATTTATAATGTTTTTAGTATGCATAAAAAAATTAAATATTTTTTTCTTAAAATGGTTTATATTATATATAGAGAGATTTTTAATAGGAGGGTTTTCATGAAGAAATTATTTATATTACTAATAATTTTATTGTCCATATTAAGCATAGGAGGGATTTATTGCTTATATCCTCATAAGGTTGAGCATGCCATATTATTAGAATCAAATGAAGAATTTAGTTCCATATATTTAGAAGGTAAAAAAGTCAAATTAAATGTTTCTAAGGTGAATTATCCAGTTTTTACAGTTTTCAATTACAAATATAATCTTTTTAGGGTATATGACTTGACTATGGTTAAAACATCAGTGGATAGAGTTATGGTGAAAGAAGCAAAAAGTTACGAACTAGAATCACAGGGTAACATTTCTCTGTCTAAAAAAGCATTTTATTACAGGATGAATAAAACAACGCTAGAACCTTGTACAAGTAAGGATTTAATTGTAGGAAAAAGTAATGTGAAATCCTTTCTAAATAATTCAGGCAATTTAATGACCTTTATTATTTCTCCTATAGACTATACAAATATAAGAGTAGGTATTTCAACTAATAAATTTTCTTCACTTTACCATGATAAGTTACAACTTATATCCGCTTCAAAGTTAAAACTTTATTCTTTACTAAAAAAAACCTCTGAAGAAGTTCCTGAAAACACCTTAATAGAAATCGATAAAACTCCACAAGGTGTTCGTGCTACAATAAAGGGCAAAACCTCGGTATACATAGATAGACTATACTTAAATGGTGGTAGTATTAAAATCCTAAATCTAAAAAGAGGCACGCCTGAATATGTTCCAGAGTACAGTGGAACCCTTGAATTCAGTTTTTCTGCTAAAGGTATATGTGTCACCAATGAATTAAGTGTAGAAGACTATTTAACTAAAGTTGTGCCCTCTGAAATGCCAAATTCCGGTGGACTTGAATCTTTAAAATGCCAGGCAGTTGCAGCAAGGACTTATGCTATTTCAGACATGTTATCAAATAGATTTGGGAATCTTGGTTTTTATGTGGATGATAGCACAAAAAGTCAAGTTTATAATAATTCAGTGGCAAACACTTTATCAAATACCGCAATCGATTCTACAAGTGGCTTAATAATGAGTTTTAATAATACTCCTATCGATGCTAAGTTTTTTTCTACCTCCTGTGGAACTGGAGCAAGGTATGAAGATGTATGGTTTAAACCCGACGGTTCCAGTGATTCGAGACCATATTTTAGAACTGTTAATTTTGTTTCAGCTACACTTAATATTCTTCCTAAAGATGAGGTATCTTGGTTAAACTTTTATAAAAATACAAGTATACCTTCAATTGATTCCGCCTCTTCCTATTTCAGATGGAGTATGAAAGTATCATTACAACAACTATCCAAAGCATTAAACAAAACACTTCCTAGTGTTTATAATAAAAATAAAGATTATATAGTGATGACTAAAGATGATAAGGTAGTGTCTACACTGCCAGAACTTGGTGAATTAAAAAGTTTTCAAGTGGTAAAAAGAAGCCCTGGTGGAAATGTAATGGGTATAGGTCTGGTTTTTGAAAATATTAATATGGTAATTCAAGGTGAATCAAGTATAGGAACAACCTTAAATTTCAGCAAAGAATTTACAGGAGGGGATACAAGTTTATTAAGACTAAATTCTACAGCCATCTCTAACCCCTCTAGTCTACCCTCAAAATTTTTTGCAATAGAAAAATCTGATGATTCTTATATAATATACGGAGGTGGCTATGGCCATGGTGTTGGTATGAGCCAGTATGGTGCTATGGATTTATCTAAAAAGGGCTGGGACTTTAAAAAAATTCTTAATATATATTATAAAAATATTAACTTTACTAAATTAAGTTACACAGATGGTAATGTGTCAAAGTAGTGCAAATCAAGATGTTTTTTCGAAAAGTTATCTTATTAAAAAATTGGTTAAGAAGCCTCCAAGATACTGTTACTTCTAAGTATAAAAGGGACTCTCTCAAAATAATTTAATTTTGAGAGAGTCCCTTTTATTAGATATTCTCTTACAGCTACAATAGCATACTGCTTATTTATGTATTTTAATCTTTCAATAATACTTCTACTGAAATTAATCTAGCTAAAACTTTTATTTCCTTTGGGCTTACAGTTTGAGTTTTCAAAGTACCACTGTTTTTTATTAATAATATTTTAGATGCATCTAACTTTTTTATCTGTCTAATAATCTTTTCACAATTGTACTCAATTAAACAAATAGAACTATTTTCAATTTCATGACTTAAATTAATAAAAGCAATGTCGCCCTTACAAATTCTATAGCCAATCATATCATCATCCTCTATCTTTAAGAAAGCCACTTTATCTTGAGAAAACCCATTGATCTTGTTAGATATTATTGGCATAGGTTTAGTATCTAATGCTTTAGTTAGTTCATAATTAAAAACTGGAACATTTCTGATTACGGAGCCGAAGGCATCATTCCAAAGTTCATTAATGGGTTCATTTTTTTTATTTTCTTTTTTAACAGGAATTACTTCCTTTATTTTCTCTTCCTTTGGATCCTCATCATACATATTAATATCATTTAAATTAATCTTTAACACATTAGCTATTCTATTTATAGTACTTTCATTTAGAACTCTTCTTCCAGTCTCTATTTCATTAACAAAACTTTCAGAGACCCCTAGCTTTTTAGCCAATTGTTTTTGATTCATTCCAATGTCTAATCTAGCTTTTTTTATATTATCCGAAATTCTACTCATTTCTTACCCCTCAAATTTACAACAGTATTTACTCTTTGCTATCCCTATTTTGTTGGGTTGTTATCTTTGTACCACTGTCTTTCCTCAATTAAGTGTTCTAACAAGTATTCAAAGGTCCAATCAATGGAGGTAGGCGTTACTACAGCCATTATTATCCCCTTACTTATCTCCTTTAAGCACTTTATAGCAACATTAATTTCAACATCATTAAAGTTATTAAAAACCACCAGTTTTTCTTTTGGTAAGTTACCATTATATATTTCAAATTTGTAGCCTTCAAGGATACTACTTATTTTCATCTTAGACATTTCGCTACTTATTTTCTTATAACCTGGGATTTCTTTTGCTTCAATAAGTTTATCTAACTTAGCTATTTCTCCAATGTGAAACCCATAAATAAGCATTACTTTATTATTATTCAAAAAATCACTCTCTTTTCAAATTTACCTTTTTTCTGGTTCTGGATAAACTACTTGGAAGGTTTCTACTGTAACCTCTTCCATTACTTGATCCACTACAGGCTTATCCCTATAATCTCTTTTAGTTGAAACAATTTTTTTAACAATATCAAAGCCTTCTGTAACCTTTCCAAAAGCAGCATATTCACCATCGAGATGAGAAGCATCTGCAGCCATTATAAAAAACTGACTTCCAGCAGAGTTTGGTGCTGAAGTTCTTGCCATAGACAAAACACCTTCTGAATGAACTAAATCATTTTTAAACTTATTTGATTTGAATTCTCCTTTAATAGAATATCCTGGTCCACCTGAACCAGTTCCCTCTGGGCATCCACCTTGGATCATAAAACCTGGGATTACTCGGTGAAAGGTTATTCCATTATAAAATCCTTTGTTTATTAATGCTATAAAATTATTCACTGTATTTGGCGCTATTTCTGGATATAACTCAGCCTTAATTTCGCCGCCATCTTTAATTTTTATTGTAACTATTGGATTCATATTCTTTTCTCCTTTTAAGTTGATTTATTTTTTATTACACAAACTATTATATGTTAAAAACCCTTTATTATAAATAGTTATCCTTAATATTATAAGTTATAAATTAAATAATTTATAACTTAAGGAAATAAGCTCAGGACAATCCAGAGAATTTAGTATCTCTATTTTTCCCCTACCCTCCCTAGAATTTAACATTCCAAGTTTATCCAGCTGTTTTCTCAGTTGTTTTACGGTACCAATACTACCATCTAAAATTGGTGTATCTTCACCAAGTAACTTTAATAGTTGCTTTTTTATAAAAGGGTAATGGGTGCAACCTAATACCACTGCTGCAATGTCATCTTCTATTAGACTTGAGAACCTTGTTCTAATATAATCTTCTAACTCATCACCTTCAATTATTCCTTTTTCTATAAGTTCTACCAATCCTGGACAGGGGAGTGATATAATTTCCGCAACCTTTTCATAATTTAGCATTAATTTATTAAACTTTTTCTCAACTAAAGTCATTGGAGTTGCCATAATTATTATCTTTCCTTTTCTATCTAATTCCACGGCTGGTTTAAGTGCAGGTTCAATTCCTATAACAGGTAAGAATTTATATTTTTCTCTTACTTCATTTATAGCAGCACTGGTAGCAGTATTGCAAGCTATAACTAAAGCCTTCACATTATAACTCATCAATAGTTCACAAGCATTAAAAGTTAATTGTTGAACATCCTTTACATCTTTTGTACCATAAGGCGCATTTTTAGAATCCCCAAAATATATGTAATTTTCCATAGGTAGAAGTTTTACTGCTTCCTTAAGTACACTTATCCCACCAACTCCAGAATCTATAAACCCAATTGGAATTTCATTGTTCTCCACTATATCACCTCATTTTTCCCAATAATAGTATCTACTTATATCTTATCAAACTATTATTGAAAAGTAAAAAAGATTTAAAATGCAGTATAAAATCCCAAATATTTCATATTCCTTTATTGACAGTAATCTTAATATACTGTAAAATTCCAGTATATTGTATACTATAAAAGGCATAAAAAGACTTTGCTTACTGCTTTTTTCAATTTAGAGGAGGTTAACCATGTTAAAGGATTTAATTTATCTCATCCCAAAGGGGAATCATTCTGAGGAGGATTTACAAAACCTTCTTAGTTCACATTCGGAAATTAAATTTGTATCTCTTATAGGTATAGACCTTTCAGGAAATGATACAGATGAAAAGATTCCAGTAAAGGTGTTTTTAGAAGATATATCTACATTTTTAAAAGGTGCTATTCAAACAGATGGCTCATCAGTAGTTTTACCTGGAATTGCATCCTTAAACAATGCCAAAGTAGATATGCTTGCTGATTTAGATGTAAATTGGTATGTAGATTACAACAATGAACTACTTGACCCTGAGACTGATAAACCAGTAGGTACTCTGAGAATTCCTTGTTTTCTTTTTCATGAAAATATCCCTGTTGACTCAAGATATATTTTAAGAAAATCAATTGAACATTTTAAAACTACACTTATGGATCTATTTGCAAAGTATCCTGCCTCACTTTCTTCTTTAGGAATAAATCTAGACGAAGTTGAAGATGTAGTTGCAACTTCTGCTACTGAGTTGGAATTTTGGGTTAAAACGCCAAATAATCAGGCTCAAATTGAAGAATTATCCACTTCTCAAGTTTTGCAGGAACAATATTGGACTCGTGTGAGAGGTTCAGTTAGGACTGCCCTAGAACAGTCTTTATTATTAATGGATACCTATGGTCTTGAACCAGAAATGGGTCACAAGGAAGTTGGTGGCGTTAGAGCTAAAATTGATGAAGCTGGTAATTTAACCCATATTATGGAGCAGTTAGAGATTGACTGGAAGTTTTCTAATGCACTACAAGCAGCTGATAATGAGTTATTAGTAAGAACTTTAGTTAAAGAAGTATTTAGAAATAACGGATTAGATGTAACCTTCCTTGCAAAACCTATTGAAGGGGTGGCCGGCAGTGGCGAACATACCCATGTAGGGATGGCTTTAAAACTAAAAAACGGAAAAAGAATCAATTTATTTACAGCCCCAAACAATCATTATTTAAGTATATTCGGATATGCATCAGTTATGGGAGTTTTAAATAATTATGAAGTAATCAACCCCTTTGTATCTCGCACAAACGACTCCTTAAGGAGGTTAAAACCAGGTTTTGAAGCACCGGTATGTATAGTAACCTCTTTAGGTCACAGCGTTGAAATGCCCTCTAGGAATAGAAGCGTACTTATGGGCCTTGTTAGAGATCTCAACAGCCCCTTAGGAACGAGATTTGAACTTAGAGCTCCAAATCCACATTCAAACACTTACCTAGTTATGGCTACCTTATATCTAGCTATGCTTGATGGAATAACCTATGCAGTCACTAATAATAAATCTCAAGATGATTTGCTTTCAGAACTTTCAAAAAAACCTGGTGAAAAGGCAGATTACTTAGGAACAGAAAGAGCTTATAGAAGTGAAGAAGATGTATTTGAAGAT
This sequence comes from Clostridiaceae bacterium, assembly GCA_014380625.1. Taxonomy (GTDB): domain Bacteria; phylum Bacillota; class Clostridia; order Clostridiales; family Clostridiaceae; genus JACMJL01. Next base: position 5,615 of record JACMJL010000229.1, on the reverse strand, counting down.
TTTAATGATGAAGAAAGAGCTAAATACTTTGGAATTGCACCTACAACAGTTTTTGAAAATCTTTCAGCTTTTGACAAATATCCTGAAAAGCTAAAAGCACTTCGGGCTGGAGACATACTTAGTGAAAAGATTATTAACAGCTTTAGAATCGGAACAGAGAAGAGATGGCTTACTGAAATAAACACAAGAATAATTTCTAATTATTCTGATGAAATAAGGAGTTTTAAAAAATTACACTGCACAGAAAATGCCCTTGACCTAGATATTTCCTATTGGCAAAGGATCCAAGAATTAAGGGTTTGCTTACTAAAAGATAGTTATGCAACTAAAAGCTTATTTACTAAGATTAAAGAAGCTACGGATGCAAACAATCTTCAAGAAGTTTCAAACCTACAAGTTGAAATGGATGCTAAAATGAAAGAATTAAGAGATTTATATATAGTTTATAGTAAAAATCTACTAGACTAAAGCTTAAAAGGGACTATCTCAAATTATTTTGAAATAGTCCCTTTTTTTTATTTAATGTGTATTTTCTTAGTTCCCCAAATTTCCTTTGAATACTGTTCAATTGTATTGTCACTAGAAAACAAACCAGATTTAGCTATATTAGCTATACACATTTGATTCCATTTAGCTTTATCTCTATATAACCAATCTATTTTTCCTTGAGCATTTACATAAGAGTCAAAATCCTTAAGAACAAAATATTCATCATTATTAAGCAATAGTGAATCATAGATGTTTCTAAATTCATAATTTGAAACTCCCAGAGATCCGTCAACTAAAGAATCTAATATCCTTCTGAGTCTTGGGTCATTCCTGCACATTTCAGTTGCAGAATAACCACCATTTCTGTAATAGTTAAGTACCTGTTTATCATCCATTCCAAAAATAACAATATTTTCTGGGCCAACAGCTTCATACATCTCTACATTAGCTCCATCCATGGTTGCAACGGTAATTGCACCATTCATCATGAACTTCATATTACCTGTTCCAGAGGCTTCCTTTGTGGTTGTAGAAATCTGTTCACTAACATCTGCAGCTGCAACTACCTTTTCAGCAAGGGAAACTCTATAATTCTCCAGAAAAACTATTTTGATTTTACCTTTTATAGATTTATCATTATTAATTTTAGCTGCTACACTATTAATAAACTTTATAGTCTGCTTTGCAAGATAATAACTTGGAGAAGCCTTTGCACCAAAGAAAAATGTCCTTGGAACAATATCTAAGGCTGGGTTTTCTTTTAGCCTATAATACAAATCTAAAATGTTAAATACATTTAAAACCTGCCTTTTGTAGGCATGAAGCCGCTTTACTTGAAAGTCAAATATAGAATTAGGATCGATTTCTATTCCATACTTTTTACTATTTTCATTTGCAAAACCTATCTTATTATTAGTTTTAACCTTTTCAATTCTATCAGCAAATACGGAATCATTCTGATATTTTAAAAGATCTTCCAATTTGTCGGGATTCTTTAACCATTTGGTCCCAATGGTATCAGTAATTAGCTCCGTAAGTTGTGGATTGGCTTTAATTAACCATCTTCTATGAGTTATTCCATTAGTTTTGTTATTGAACTTTTCAGGAAAATAGTTATAAAAATTAGAAAGTTCTTGTTTCTTTAATATTTCAGTATGAAGTTTTGCTACTCCATTTACAGAATGACTTCCTACAATTGCAAGATTCGCCATTCTAATTTCACCATTATGAATAATAGCCATTGAATTTATTCTATCCCAAAAAGCTGGGTACTCCATTACTAAATCATCACAGAAACGTCTATTAATCTCTTCAATTATCATATACACTCTTGGTAAAAGACTCCTAAACATATCTACTGGCCATCTTTCTAAGGCCTCAGAAAGAATAGTATGATTTGTATATGCCATTATATTTACTGTAATTTTCCAGGCAGCATCCCAATCCATATTTTCTTCATCTATTAGTATTCGCATTAATTCAGCAACTGCTATAGATGGATGAGTATCATTTATATGAATAGCTATATGATTATCCAACTCTTTAAGTGGAATACCCATTCTTCTATATCTTCTTACTATACTCTGAACTCCAGCACTAACAAAAAAGTATTGTTGCTTTAATCTTAAAAGCCTACCTTCAAAACGTGAATCATCAGGATATAACACCTGTGAAATAGCTTGCACTGAGTATTTATATTCTACAGCCTTTAAATATTCACCTCTGCTAAAGGAAGAAAAATCAAAGTCCCTTCCAATAGTTTCAGCACTCCATAATCTTAAGGTATTTACAGTCTTATTATCATAGCCTAAAATTGGTGTATCATAAGGGACAGCTAACACAGGCTCAAAGTTTTCATGTATAAACTTTAGAGCTCCGACTTCTTGTACGCCCCTAACATTACCACCGAACTTCACAATTACAGATTTATTTGCTTTTTTGGCCTCCCAAACATTTCCCTCCCTTAACCAATTATCAGGAATTTCAACTTGGTAGCCATCTACAATCTTCTGTTCAAATAATCCATATTCATATCTTATGCCATTTCCATGTCCTGGTATTCCTAAAGAAGCCATTGAATCCAGGAAACAAGCTGCTAGTCTTCCTAATCCACCATTTCCAAGGCCCGCATCCATCTCAGTATCTTCAAGCTCGTTTAAGTCAATTTCTAAATCTTCTAATGCATCTGAAACTACATCTCTAATACCTAGATTTATCAAATTGTTACCAAGAAGTCTTCCAATTAAAAACTCCATAGAAAAATAGTATACTTGTTTTTCCTGATTATCAGTGTATTGATTGCTAGTATCCAGCCAGTTTTGAGAACAATATTCTTTAACTAATGATCCTAAAGCAAGATATTTATGAAGATTTGATGCATCACTTACATCCTCAGTAAACATATTTCTTAATTTAATAGCAAACTCATTTTTAAAAACTTCTTTGTTTATCTTCAATATATTCACCCCTTTTATACAAATCAGAAGAATGTGTTACATCAAACTTTTATACAAATTTTCATATGATTTAGCTGATTTAGCCCAACTATTATCTTCCTTCATTGCATTAATAACCATATTTGTCCATACTGTTTTGTCATAATAATAGTAGATTGCTCTTCTTATTGTATAAAGCATATCATGTGCATTATAATTCCCAAAAGTAAATCCATTTCCATTGTCTTCTATTTCATTGTAGGATTTAACTGTGTCTTTAAGACCTCCCGTTTCTCTAACAATTGGTATTGTTCCATATCTAAGTGCCAATAACTGTCCTATACCACAAGGTTCAAAAAGAGAAGGCATTAAGAACATATCACAAGATGCATAAACCTTTTTTGCTAGGTCGTTATCAAATAGCATATTTGCTGATACTTTATCTGGGTATTTAAAGGCAAAATATCTAAACATATTTTCATATTCTAAATCCCCTGTACCCACAACTACAAGTTGAATTTCCTGTTGTAATAGTTCTTCTAATACAGTAGCAACAAGATTAAGTCCCTTTTGTTTAACTAATCTAGTTACCAATCCAATCATAGGAACGTCACTACAAACAGGCAACTTTAAATAGTTTTGAAGTTCAATTTTATTTACAGACTTTCCATCTATACTGTTAAAATCAAAGTTGTGGTAAATATCTTTATCTGTTGCTGGATTAAATAGTTCAAAATCAACACCATTTACTATTCCACATAAATCTTCTTTTCTGTAATTTAATAGTCCCTCAAGTCCTTCTCCATAATATGGAGTCTTAATTTCTTCTGCATATGAACTACTTACGGTAGAAATTTTATCTGCAAAGTTTAAGCCACCCTTCATAAAAGATACACCATCATAATGTTTTAAGGCAGCTTCATTGAAATAACTATCATCAAGGCCTAATAATTCTCCCAATATCTCCTTAGCAAAAAGCCCTTGGTATTGAAGGTTGTGCACAGTAAAAATAGTTTTAATGTCTGAAAAATGTCTATAGTGTTGTTTAAGAAGTGGTGGAACCATTCCAGTATGCCAATCATTGCAATGCAACACATCGGGAATAAAGTCCTCCATATAATTAATAGCTTCTAAAACAGCCCTATCAAAAAAGGCAAATCTTTCACCATCATCGTAATATCCATAAGCACTTTCCCTGTTAAAGTAGTACTCATTATCAATAAAGTAAAAGGGAATTCCGTCATACTCTAAATATTGAAGCCCACAATATTGATTTCTCCAACCTACAGGCACTTGAAACTCTGCTAAAGAAATCATATTTTCTTTAAACTGTTCAGCAATCTTACCATACTTAGGCAGAATAACCCTGGCATCAATACCATTCTTCCTTAAAGCCTTTGGGAGTGCATAGGAAACATCTCCTAGTCCTCCAACCTTTATGAAAGGATGAGACTCAGCTGCGATGAATAAAACTTTCATGGTCTTCAACTCCTTAACAATTAAAATATAGCTTTCTTTTCAATTACTAAAGGGAATTCTTTATCTCCCTTTAATTCTGTTCCATTCTCTATTGTTACATTCTTATCAATAATAATATTAGTTAATTTTGTATTTTCTCCAATAACGCAATTCTGCATTATAATACAATTCTTAACTTGTGCACCTTTATGGATTTTAACTCTTCTAGAAATAATACTATTTTGAACATCCCCATTAATAATACTACCATTTGCAATAAGGCAGTTAGAAACATTGCAATCTTCTGCATATTTCGTTGGTGCTTCATCCTTTACTTTTGTATAAATTAATCCATTATTATAAAACAATTCTTTTGTGGTCTTTAAATCTAGCATATCCATATTTGCTTTATAATATGAATCTATTGAATTAATACATTCAAGATATCCTTTAAATTCATAAGCATTAATTTGTAATTCCTTTATGCTATTGTAAATTGCATCTTTAATTGTTTTATAAAGACCTGTTTCAACAGCTTTGTATATAAGTTTGATAAATGTATCCTTGTTCATAATAAACATTTCCATTGAAATATTATGTTTATTATCAATACCCATGTTTTTCCCTACACTTGTAACCTTATTCTCTTCATTTATATTTAATACATCACATTCTAAGAAACACTTAGTTCCATTATCTATCTTTTTATATACTACGGTTATATCAGAACCGGATTCCTCATGATATTTCACAGGAGCTTCAAAGTTCATATTACAAACCATGTATGAAGGAGAAAGAATTATATTTTCCTGAGAGCTATTATAAAAATACTCCATATTATCCTTAAATACTTCAATATCGTTTAAATCAGAATCAATCCTTCCGAAATTAAAAACAAATAATCCATTAATTTTTCTATCAAGATCCCAAGGTTTTCCTGATCCGAGATGATCCATCAAAGATCTTGAGTTGTTTTGGGTAAAAATCCCCACCTTCTGTATTCCTGAGTTAACCATATTTGAAAGTACAAAATCAATTATCCTATATCTACCTGCAACAGGTATTGAAGCAAGAGATCTTTTATGAGCTAAACTCTTTATGTTAGCATCATTTTCAGTTAAATTTACAATACCCATATAATTATTAAGCATCCCAATCACCCCTCAACTTATTCAACTACAGAATTAGCTTTTATTTCTTCTCGTTCTCCAATTAAAACTATATCTTTTCCAT
>JACMJL010000228.1 GCA_014380625.1 Clostridiaceae bacterium | reverse complement strand
ATATAACTTATTTCACTGGCGTCTGTTCTTACTGCTAGCCAATTAATACTATCCAAAGTATTATAAAGAAAGTGAGGATTAATCTGGGCTTGAAGAAGCTTAAGCTCTGCTTCCTTTTTCTCAATATTCGATTTGTATACAGCATCAATAAGATTTCGAATTCTCTCGATCATCCAGTTGAAATTCCTTTTAAGAACACTTATTTCATCATTATAAATTACAGGGACCTGTACACTGAATTTACTATTCTCAACATTTGCCATTACATCAATTAGCTGCTTAATTCTTTTAGTTATACTGTTAGAGATAACATAGGCAATTAAAAAGGAGATTATTAATATAATAATAGCAATAAACGAAAACTTTTTTAGTATCTGTAAGCCGCCCTTAGTTATTTCATCATTTGGGATATTTGCCACTATATAAAAGGGGTAATTAGAAATTTCTTTTATGGCCGTTAAATTCCCACTGCTATTGTTATTAGGTTTAATTGTATGGATATTCTTATTAATGACATTTTCAATAATTTCAGGGTTTACAACAATACTTTTAATTAAGTTTCCATTTAAAGAAGACACAGCTCTTCCTTGCTTGTCGATTATAAATATATCCGCCTTGTGTACTGAAGGTATGTTTTTAATAGTTTTTCGCAAGGATTGCTCACTAATATCAAAGGCCAAAGCAGCTAATACATCACTACTATCATTCAAATTTACAACCTTTTTAGTTAGTGTAATTACATTATTAACACCATAATAAGGATGTTCCAATGTATATATGCTTTTCCAGTATACACCCTCCTGCTCTAAAAACCTTTGCATTTCATTCTTGTTAAATAGCTTATCATAATTGAAATACGTATAGTTATCATTCCAGAACTTTTCTTCATTGGTAAAGAACAATCTGATAGATAATATATCATAGGATTTCTCAAAGAGAAGGGTTAATTTCTCTATTGTTCTATAATCATTATATTTCTGCACAACGCCTTTTTTACTGTAATCTAACAATGCTCCCTGGATCGTATAGTGGGTTGAAAACAAATTAATTTGTCTTTCTGCATTAGAAAATATTCTTTCCAGATTCTCACTGGATTGTTCCATACTACCGGTGATAGAATCTAATATTTTCTCCTCTGCAACTTTTACATTTTCATTATATGCATAAAACCCAAGTACACCTATGGAAACTATCATTAAAATAGAGTAAGCAAGAAAAATCTTTGTTCTTAACTTAATATTCCTGTAAAATTTAACAAGTAGTGAAGCTGTTCTATTTAATCTCATTTAATAAAAGCTCCCTTCGAAATTCTGAAGGTGTCATCCCCTCATACTTCTTAAAAACCTTTGAAAAATAGTTATCATTGCTATAACCTACTAATCTCGCAATATCATATAGTTTAAGTTCCATATTTAATAGGAGCTTTTTAGCTTTACTGAGTCTGTAGTGGTTTATATAATCATTAATAGTTATACCTGTAATTTTCTTAAATACCATACAAACATAGGCACTAGTGTAATAGAGCTTGTCTGCAATTGCATTAACACTAAATTCTTCCTCTTTATAGTTTTCAGAAATTATAGCTTTAATGCTGTTTACAATTGAGACATCCCTATTATTGGAAGAAGCTATATCTACCTTAATCACATCAACGCCTTTATCCACTACTTCATTTAATGTGCCAAAACAATTTGATATATCATAAATTAAAGTAACCTGCCTT
>JACMJL010000227.1 GCA_014380625.1 Clostridiaceae bacterium | reverse complement strand
TCCTGTTTAGCGTGCTGTCCAAGAATTGTTGCAGCTGGATCCGTAGTGAACATGTGCATAACTACAAAAACAAGTATTGATACTCCAATAATAACTGGTATAAGCAAAATAAGTCTTTTAATAATATATTTAACCATGAGTACCCTCCTCTTAAAATCTTAAAAAAGTGGAAAACCGCTTTTGGCGATGTTCCACCTGAAAATTGTTCTTAAATAAAATTATTTATCTACACCTTCAAAGAATACTGATCCTGTTGGATGTACTGAAAAACCAGTAACCTTAGGTGAATATGCAGCAAGAACCTGTGAATGAGATATTGGAAGCCATGCTGCATCCTTTGCAACAATCTGCTGAAGCTCTGCATAAACTTTATCTCTATCGGCTCCATTAGGTAATTCTCTACCCTTTACAAGTAAAGCATCAACTGCAGGATTTGAATATTTAGCTGAATTCAAAGTAGATTTAATTTCATGTGAATCAAATAGTGAAAGGAAATTATCTGCATCACCATTATCTCCTGTCCAACCATAGAAGAATAAATCTCCTTCTCCATTAGCAACCTTTGTTTTATAATCCGTCCAATTGTAGGAATCTATTGTTGCAGTTACACCAATTTTAGCTAAATAGTTTTGAACTGCTTCTGCAAGTTTTTGTCCACCAACTGAATTATATGGTCTAGGATTTGAATAAGTAATAATCTTTATCTTTAAGTCAGACTTTCCAGCCTCTTTAAGTAATGATTTTGCTTTTTCTACATCATATTTATATGGTTGTACTGTCTTGTCATAACCAGGAATAAAAGATGGAAGTGGGCTGTTTGCTACACTTGCGTATCCCTGATATAAGAATTTAACTAATTCATCTCTATCAATAGCATGAGAAATAGCTTCTCTAAGTTTAGGATCATTAAATGGTGCTCTTGAACAATTAAATGCCATATAATTGATATTCATACCATCTGCTTGATATATTTTCATGTTACTAGATTTTAATTTTGCAATATCATTAGGATCAACGCCATCAATTATATCTGTTCCAGCAGTCATTAAATCACTGGCACGAACTGAATTTTCTTTAGTAAACTTAAATACTATATTATCAGCCTTTGGTTTGTCTCCCCAGTATCCAGCGAATTTTGTAAGTTTTAATGATTGATTCTTGTCCCAAGATACAAAGCTATATGGTCCAGTTCCAACTGGATTTTCCATTAGTTTACCGTTATATTTTGCTAATGCAGTTGGACTTAAAACTGGAGCAGCTAATGTCATTGCAAGATTTGCAAGGAATGGAGTGTATTTACCAGACAATGTGAATTTAACTGATAAATCACTTACTTTTTCAACTTTAACTACTGGTCCATAAGTAAAGGATGCATATGGCATATCCTCTGTTGCCTTTGGAGGAATTTGTCTTTCCACATTAAATACAACAGCATCTGCATTAAAAGGTGTTCCGTCTTGGAACTTAACATCCTTTCTTAAATTAAAAGTATATTCTTTTCCATCATCACTAATCTTCCAATCAGTTGCTAAGCTCGGTGCGATGTCTGTAGAACCATCTTTGTATTTAACTAAACCTTCATAAACATTACACATTACCTTTGCTGACTCACCATCGTCTACAAAAGCTGGATCAAGACCTCTAGGATCTGCTCCTTGGGAAAAAACTATTGTCTTTGGTGCTGCAGTTTTTGTTGTGCTACTTGTTGAACTAGAACCACAACCTGTGAGTGCAGTTAAAGCAAGTACTCCTGTCATCATAATAGCAAGAAATTTTCTTTTCATATTGATTTGCCCCCCTTAAATTTATAACTTTCTAAACATAATTGCCAATAATTTATTTATTACTATGCATCCCCCAAAGTAATAGACCTAATAAACTCTTAATAATTATGTATTTAATGTAGCCTATTTTATCATTTCACTTATAAATATGCAAGTTTTATTTTAAAAAAATTGATTATTTATGAGTTATTCCTAAGAATAACTTGATACATTCACAATTAAACGAAATATGAATTATTACATTCATATTTCGCTTAATTGTGAATGTATAATTATAATTTGTCATAATATAGAAGAAATGCCACGTTAGCTTGGCGCAACGCAGCATTTCCTTCATACTATTTCATATTAATGAAATTATAAATGGGATTGTTAATAATGAAAGAGCTGTAGTAATAAATACACATTTTGATGCAAGTCCGTCATCTCCATTATACTTTTCTGCAAAAACTGCAGTATTAGCAGCTGTAGGCATAGCTTCTGCTATAACTAAAACTTTAATTATAATATCACTTGCACCTAAGGACTTTAAAATTAAAATTGATATTAATGGAGCTATTATTAATCTTACTATTGCAGCAAAATAAACTGCTTGGTCAGAAAAAACTTCCTTTACCTTCATTTCTGCAATTAAAGCTCCTAAGATTAACATGGATAAAGGTGTAGTCATAGATCCCACCAAAGAAATACTCTTTGAAATTGGATAAGGTAACTTTATAGAAAAAATAAAAATAATAAGTCCTATAAAAATGGCTATTATATTAGGATTTAGAATTGATTTCTTAAATCCCTTTATATCTTTTTCTCCAGTAAATAGCATTACACCATAAGTGAAAGCAAATAGATTAAAAACTATGGTAAATACAGACCCATAAAAACTACCAGTACTTCCTAATTGTTGTATCAATATTGGAAATCCCATAAAACTACAATTAGAAAAAACCGAACTAAACTTCAGAACAGCTTGTTGCCTCTTAGTCATCTTTAAATATATTAATTTACTTACAATTATTAGAACAAGAGTTAATATTACTCCATAAATAAATAAATGTGTTGCAGTATTTAACATTTCTTTTGAAAATTCTATATTTAAGGATGAAATAATTAGTAAAGGAAATGTTATATTTAACAATATTTCAGAAAGACCTTTGTTTACTTTTTTATTAATATAGTTTTTCTTTCTAGCGTAAATTCCAACTGACATTAATAAAAATAGAATAATTACCTGATTCAATAGACCTGAATTCAATTTGTTACCTCCAATTTATGCTTTTATTCGATATATTTCTATATGATATCATTATTGTTATAAAAATACCACTGCACTTTATTTTCTGCAGTGGTATTTTTATTTCCCATAAATTAGAAAATCCTTATTAGGGTGTTAGTCTGTTTACTTGGCATCATTAAGCTGTGTTTAACAAATATGTTGGTGATTATATTTAGATACCTTTGTCAATAATTTAGTTACTTTTTAAAATAGATGGAGGTTATAAAATGGAGCTTATAAACAGAGCAATAAACATATTAGAAATTTTCAGAACCAATAGATCTTTAGATGGACTTATCTGCCCCCATTGTAAAGGAGAAGCTGTGATTCGTTATGGAACTTATAATAAAAAACAACGTTATAAGTGTAAAACCTGTAAAAAAACCTTTACGGATTTTACAAATAGTCCACTAAATATGTGCCACTTCCCAGGAAAATGGCCAGAGTTCCTTAAGTGTACTATAAAGGGTTTATCGTTAAGGGAATCGGCTAGATTACTTAATGTTTCATATATAACACTTTTTTATTGGAGGCATAAGCTTCTTATTGCTTTAAAGAATATTAAAAATACCGAATTTACTGGATTAGTAGAAGTAGCTGATACCTTTTTACCCTACTCTCTCAAAGGACAAAAAAGTATTGAGAACAGAGCACCTAGAACGAGTGGGACAAAGTATGAGTATTTATCTGGCGAAAAGGTTTGTATCATAATGGCAATTGATGAATCAGAAAATACAGCCTCTAGAGCAACCTTAAATTTAGGATTTAACAAAAGGTGTGTAGATGCTGCTATAGGGAATCTAGTAAATAATGAAAATACTTTATTATTTAATCAGAAACCAGCATATTCTTCATTTTGTAAGGATAAAAAAATACTTTTTTATAATAGTTCAATTAAAGAATTTAATATTAATTCAGGAAGGAATCATTTGAATAATTTCTTGAATTGGATGTTAAGATTTAAAGGAATTGCAAGTAAATATACAAATAGCTACTTGTCATGGTATAAGTTCATAAGTAGATTAAATTTTAATGATACAACTAAAGGAATAACAAAACTCATAAAGGTTATTAGTACTGTGTATATTTGTGAGGTAAATTCATCTATTGGTAAGCAGAGATTAGATATATCATGATACTTCATTTATCATATTCTTAACAACACATTTATTAAACACAGTCAAATAACCCGAAGAAATTACTAAGGCATCGGAAAGAAAATAAGATGCCTTAGTTCAGTAATTGAATTATCAAAGGTATTGTTATAATGGAAAAAGCAGTGGTCATTAAAATACACCTAGAAGTTAGACTTTCATTGCCTCCATATTTTTCTGTAAATACCGCTGCCGTGGCTGCAGCGGGCATAGCTTGGATAACCACTAAAACCTTAAGAATAAGACCCTCAGCACCTAAAAGTTTTAATATAAATAAAGTTATTAAAGGTGCTATAATCAATCTTAAGAAACTCACTAAATAAACCTTATACCCTAGTACAGCCTCTTTAATATTTATATCTGCTAGCATTGCTCCAATGATTAGCATTGATATTGGTGTAGTCATTGAACCTACCATATTAATTGCTCTATCAATGGGTATTGGTAGTATAATTGAGAATCTAAAAATCAGCAAACCAATACCAGTACAAATTATCACTGGATTTATTAAAATTCTTTTGAAGGCCATTATGTCTTTTTTGTTTGTAAAAAGCATTATACCGTAAGTAAACATAAATAGATTAAAGGTTATATTAAATATAGAACCATAAAACACTGCGGTTTTACCATATAAGCTTTGAAGTACAGGAAAGCCCATGAATCCACAATTTGAAAATACAGTGACAAACTTTAAAATATTACGTTCATTTTGCGGAAACTTAGAAAATATAATTTTACTTAGAAATACGAGAATTAGATTTATTAACATAGAAAATATAAATACTTTACCTATATTAATAAGCATATCTTCAGAATATTTAAAGGTAAAAGATGAAATCACCAGTAGTGGCAAAGTAATATTCACAAGAATTTCGGATAATCCTTTATTAACTTCTTTACTTAGATAATTCTTCTTTCTTGCAATAATACCAATGAAAATAACTATAAATAATATTAAAACTTGATTTACAACGTCAAAATTCAATAACCGTCCCCCTAATGAATACTATCTAATTTTCTCACAACTTTTTTGTTACAAATTTTCATTCTTCTTTTTTCTAACTCGTGGGCTATGTCCTCGATTTTAACCCCTTGATTAACCATTAAGACTAAAAGGTGGTATAATAAATCGCTAATTTCCCCTACCATTTCCTCTTGGTTATTATTTTTAGAAGCTATGATTACTTCTGAGGCCTCTTCTCCCAATTTTTTAAGTATCTTATCTAGACCCTGCTCAAATAAGTAATCTGTATAAGACCCCTCAATTGGATTACCCTTTCGTTCTTGAATTACTGTATAAAGTTCATATAAAAAATTAACATCATTCATTTTCTCCACTCCTTATATCTTTATGAAAACAACTCCTACTGCCAGTATGGCAAGCAGGCCCAATTTGTTCTACCTTTATTAATATTGTATCCTCGTCACAGTCAGCCTTTATTTCCTTTACATACTGAAAGTTTCCTGAGGTTGCCCCCTTATTCCAATATTCACTTCGAGATCTACTCCAAAACCAAGTAGTTCCAGTGGATAAAGTCTTTATTAAAGACTCTTCGTTCATATAAGCTAGCATTAGAACTTCATTACTAATATAATCTTGAATAATTGCCGGCACGAGCCCTTTACTGAAATCTATCATAATCTAACTGCCACCTGACCTTCTTGTAAGTATTCTTTTACCTGTCTTATTGTAAGCTCTTTGTAATGAAACAAGGAAGCCGCTAAAGCCGCATCCGCCCCAGTTTTTTCAAATACCTCTTTGAAATGTTCAAGTTTACCGCAACCCCCTGAAGCAATAACTGGTATATTAACGCTTTCTGACAACTTAGAAGTAAATTCTATATCAAAACCTGCCTTAGTACCATCTGCATCCATACTAGTCAAAAGTATTTCTCCTGCGCCCAGTTTTTCTACTTTTTTTGCCCACTCTATGGCATCTAATCCTGTATCAATTCTACCACCGTTTATTACAACATTCCACCCTGTTTCATCATTTCTTTTTCTACCATCAATTGCAACTACAACGCACTGTGTTCCAAAACGTTCTGCAGCCTTAGTAATAAGCTCTGGATTTCTAACAGCTGCAGAATTTATTGATATTTTATCTGCTCCAGCTCTTAGTATCTCTTTAAAATCCTCAAGGCAGCTTATTCCTCCTCCAATGGTCAAAGGAATAAATATCTTTTCAGCGGTTCTTTTTACAACATCTAGCATGGTTTTTCTACCCTCATGTGTAGCTGTAATGTCCAAAAAAACTAACTCGTCAGCACCCTCTTTATTATAAAACTCTGCTATCTCCACAGGGTCTCCCACATCTTTAAGGTTAATAAAATTTATTCCTTTTACCACTCTTCCCATCTTTACATCCAGGCAAGGTATAATTCTTTTTGTCAGCATTTCTTTTACCTCCCCACTTTTATAGCTTCCTCTAAATAAATAGTTCCACTGTAAATGGACTTACCAACTATTGCACCATATAGATTTTCTTTTCTTAAAATAATTAAATCCTCTATATCTTTCATCCCGCCCGAAGCTACAATGTCGCAGCTTACACTTTCATTTAGCTTAAAGGTCTGTTCAAAATTTGGTCCTTTTAGAGTTCCGTCCCTACTTATATCCGTAAAGATTATAGTCTTTACCCCAATACTCTCCATTTGCTTACCGAAATCTATATAATTTACCTTACTAACTTCAAGCCAACCCTCTGCCGCTACAAATCCGTCTCTAGCATCAATACCCACAGCAATCTTATCCCCATATTCTTTTATGGCTGTTTTCACAAGGCTAGGATTATTTAATGCTGCAGTGCCAAGTATAACCCTAGCTACTCCATTCTCTATAAGTTTTTCTATAGTTTCAATATTTCTAATACCGCCACCTAATTGCACAGGTATTTTGGTATCCTTAATAATACCTATAACTGTATTTAAATTTTGAACATTTCCTTTTAATGCACCATCTAAGTCCACCATATGAAAAAATTCAGCACCCTTTTCTTTAAAACCCCTTGCTGTTACTAAAGGTTCTTCTCCTACTACACTAGTAGTATTAAAATCCCCTTGATAAAGCCTTACACACTTACCATCTCTTAAATCCATAGCTGGAAATATAATCATTTTATCAGCTCCCCAAAATTTTTAAGTATCTGTATTCCAATATCCCCACTCTTCTCAGGATGAAATTGAGTTCCATACACATTTCCTCTCCCTACCACTGCGGGCACTTGGATTCCATAACTACATTCTGCAATCAGATCCTCTTTAACCCCCATTTCAGCATAGAAAGAATGAACAAAATACACATAATCCGCTTCTTTAATCCCTTTAATTAAAGGATTGTTGTTAACAATATTTAAAGAATTCCATCCCATATGAGGAATTTTAACCTCACCATATAGTTTCTTTATTTTTCCAGGAATAAATCCAAGACCCGGGCAAGATCTAATCTCTTCACTGACCTGAAACAATAGCTGCATTCCAAGGCAGATACCAAGGATAGGCTTATTTTCATCTTTTACTTTTTTAAGAATTAAATCTAAGCCTTCAGCTTTAAGATTATCCATTGCATCAGGAAAAGCTCCTACCCCTGGAAGGATAACCCCTTGGCTATTAAGTATAATCTCCTTATCAGAAGTAATAGTACCCTCTAAACCTATATACTCCAAGGCCTTCTGTACACTTCTTAAATTTCCTATTCCATAATCAATAATTGCTATCATAATCTCACCTCATATTAAAGAATTCCTTTTGTAGACATTACTCCCTTTATGGTTTCATCCTCAGTTAATGCTTCCTTTAAAGCCCTTGCGGTTCCTTTAAATAGAGCTTCTATCATGTGATGAGTGTTTTTACCATAAAGTATTTTAGCATGCAAGGTTATACCTGCATTAAAGGCAAGGGCTCTGAAAAACTCTTCCGTCATTTCAGTATCAAAGTTTCCAAGTTTTTCTACTGTAAGCGCCGCATCAAAAACTAGATAGGGTCTTCCGCTTACATCCACTGAAACCATTGCCATAGATTCATCCATAGGCAAAAAAGATGTACCGTAACGTTTTATTCCCTTTCGATCTCCGGAGGCTTCCTTTATACATTGACCTAAAACTATACCAATATCTTCTATGGTATGGTGACTATCCACATATAGGTCTCCTTTAGCTTTTACACTTAAGTCAAAGCCGCCATGTTTGGAAAATAGTGTTAGCATATGATCCAAAAAACCTACTCCAGTGTCTATATTAGAATTCCCTTCGCCTTGAATGTTAAAGGAAATTTCAATATCTGTTTCACCAGTTTTTCTTTTTATTTCGGAGGAACGTTTATTCATTTTCCTTACCACCTTTTTGAAAAAAATCTTTTATTACTTCTAAAAGCCCTGCATTTTCAATCTCACTACCAACAGTAATTCTCATACAGTTTGTAAGCTTACCACCACCAAAACTTCTAACCTTTATATCTTCTTCTAATAATCTCTTGTTTAAAGCTTCTGCCTTCTCAAATTTTATAAGAACAAAATTGGCCTTTGTTTTAAACAATTTTAAATCATTAAATTTCCTTAACTCTTGAATTAGTATCTCTCTTTGCTCAACAATTTTATCAGAATTTAACTTTATTACATTCTCATTTTTTAATATAACTTCTCCAAAACTTTGAGAAATAGAATTAACATTAAAAGGAGGTTTCACACTTTTAAGTTCTGATAGAAGTTGATGGTTTGTAATTAAGAATCCTAACCTTATTGCAGCCATTCCAGCAGCTTTAGAACAAGTTCTAAGTATAATTAAGTTATCATAACTACTAATTTTATCAACTAAAGTCTCCCTAAAAAACTCAAAATAAGCCTCATCTATAACCACAAGACAGTTACAGCTTTCTATGAGTTTAATAAGATCCTCTCTCTTTATAACTGCACCCGTTGGATTGTTAGGATTTGATAGTATAACCATTTTAGGACTAATTTTCGCTACTTCTTTTATTAGATAATCTATGTCTATATCAAACTCTTCATCTGATTCAATCTCAACGGGAATTCCACCACCTATTTCAGTATAAAAGGAGTACATTGAAAAATCAGGGCTTAAAACTACTACCTTTTCCCCCTTTTCTATAAAGGTGTTTACCATTACTTGAATCAATTCGTCAGAACCATTTCCAGCCATAATATTTTCAGGAGAAACACCTGCATATTTTGCATAAAGAGAGCATACAGCCTCACTATCCGCATCAGGGTATCTATTAAACAACGCTGAACTTATTTGGTCTTTCATTTCATTTATCAGATAATCCTCTAGTCTTAAAAAACTTTCATTTGCATCTAATCTTATTCTATACTTAGCTCTATCTACAATATAAGGTTTTAAAGTTCCAAGTTCTTTTCTTAAATATCTACTACTCATTACTCAAACCTCACTTTTATTGAATTTGCATGAGCTGTTAATCCTTCTGTTTCTGCTAGCTTAATAATCTTTTTAGAAACTTTACTCAGCGAGGTCTGTGAGTAATATATAAAACTAGATTTCTTAATAAAATCATCTACAGAAAGCGGTGAGAAGAATCTTGCAGTACCACTGGTAGGAAGTACATGGTTTGTTCCAGCCATATAATCACCAAGTGGCTCAGGAGCATATTCTCCGAGAAAAATTGAACCAGCATTTTTAATTTCACCAAGTTTAGCGAAAGGATCTTTTATTAAAAGTTCTAAATGTTCAGGTGCAATTTTATTTGCTATAGTAATAGCCTCATTAATATTATCCACTAAAATTATTGCCCCGTAATTCTCTAAGGATTTTTTAATAATGTCCTTCCTACTCAGTTCTTTAACTTGCCTTTCCACTTCTTTAACTACTTTAAGAGCTAGTTCTTCTGATGTAGTTACTAATATAGAGGAGGAAAGCACATCGTGTTCTGCCTGTGACATAAGATCTGCTGCTATATATTTTTCATTAGCGTTCTCATCAGCTATAACTAAAATCTCACTTGGTCCTGCTATCATATCAATATCAAGGTATCCATACACACTTCTCTTAGCCATGGCAACATACATATTCCCAGGTCCCACCACCTTATCCACCTTAGGAACGGTTTCTGTACCAAAAGCTAGTGCTCCAATTGCCTGAGCACCTCCAAGTTTATATATTTCATCCACTCCAGCCACCTCTGCTGCTGCAAGAATAAATGGGTTTATACTTCCATCCTTTGAAACAGGAGTAACCATAACTATTCTTTCAACCCCAGCAACCTTAGCTGGAATTGCATTCATTAAAACTGAGGAAGGATACGCTGCGGTTCCACCAGGAACATATATACCAACTTTTTCTAATCCTCTTACGGTTTGCCCGAGGATAACACCATCTTCCTTAGTGTGCATCCAAGAATTTTTTTTCTGTTTTTCATGATATTCATATATATTTTCAGCTGCCAATTTAATAGCTTCCATAAATTCTTCATCTACTAAACTTCTAGCTTCAATTATTTCCTCTAAAGTTACCTTCATAGATTCTGAGGTTAACTCTACCCCATCAAACTTTTTAGTGTATTTTATAAGTGCCTGATCACCTAGATTTTTCACATCCGCTAATATTTCCTCTACAACTTTTATAACATCCTGCTGAACAGTATTTGCTCTGCTCTTTAACCCCTCCATGTACTCTTTTCCTTCAGCAGTTTTGGCTTTAATTATATTCACTTAAATCCCCCCTAAAACTTAGGCATTTACCAAAGTAAGTTTTTTAATTATCTCCCCAATTTCCTTCTGTTTCATTTTCATGCTAGCAATATTTACTATCATCCTAGCACTTATATCACAAATCTCTTCTTTTACCACTAACCCATTTTCTCTCAAAGTATCTCCTGTTTCTACAATATCCACTATAGCATCCGCTAGATGTAGAATAGGTGCAAGCTCTACAGAGCCTTCTATTTTTATGATTTCTACGTCAATACCTCTTTCTCTAAAATAGGTGGAGGCCACATGAGGATATTTTGTAGCAATCTTTTTTCTGTTATACCCTTCATATAGATTTGTTTCTGGTAGAGAGGCTACTGCAAACTTACATTTACCAACCTTTAAGTCTACTACCTCATAAAAATCCTTATTATATTCCATTAAGGTGTCTTTACCCACGATTCCAATATCAACTGCTCCGTGTTCTACATAGGTTAATACATCCGTTGCCTTTACTAAAACAAAGTCAATATCCGAATTGTTGCTATGGAAGATTAATTTTCTTCCTTTATCCTTTAGTTCAGTACAATCTATTCCAATATTTTCAAATATAGCTATAGCAAATTTTTCTAATCTTCCTTTTGTAAGGGCAATTTTTATTGTGCTCAATTTATTCCCCTCCTAATAACATTAAACAAATATTCCTTAAACTCACTAATTTCTAGCTCTTCAAATTCATCATTCTTCAAATCTTTAATAACAAGTCTTTTATCATTAGAAAAAGTTATAAAATATTTTTTATTTTTTGATTTTGCATATTTTAAAGCTTCCTCATATTCTTCAGAAACACTCAATTCTGCTTCAAGGTTACTTCTTCTTATTAGTATTGCAGTATTGTAAGCCTCTTTCAAAAAACCTTTTTCATAATAAATAAGAAAATTTGTCTTTTGCACTTTAGTTTCATTAGATTGTTTCTTTAATGAAAGCAGTATATTATCTACATTAATTGCAAGGCCTGTAGCAGGCATGGCATCTCCAAACCTACCAAGAAGCTTATCATACCTTCCACCACTTAAAATCTCATTTCCAACCTCATTAGAATATCCTCTGAAGATTATTCCAGTGTAGTAGTTAATGTGATGTACCATGCCCAAATCAATAGATAAGTAGGAACTTAGTCCTATTTCATCAAGCATTAAATAAACTTGTTCAAGGCTTTCTAAGGCCTCTAAAGCACTTTTGTTTGCCGTCATTTCCTTAGCTTTTTTGATTACCTCTATGCCACCAAATAAACTTGGTAGTTCTCTTAATATTGCCTCGGCATTTGGTCTTATAAATTCTATATTTCCATCTATAAAGGTCTTAAGTGAAGCAAAATTTTTGTTTTCAATAAGGTTTCTAAGTTTCTCTATATCTTCAAAAGACATATCCACGTCTTCAGTTAATCCCTTAAAGAATTCTGCCTGTCCTAATTCAATTTTGAAATTTTTTAAACCTGCAGATAATAATGCATTAATTCCAATTATTATTACCTGTGCATCTGCTTTTAAATTATCTGTTCCTATTATTTCAATGCCAGATTGAGTTATTTCGTTCATTTTTCCATTGAAATTTTCATTTATTCTGAAGATATTTGAAGTATAACATAACTTCAAAGGTATTCCTTTATCTTTAAGTTTTGTAGCTGCTATCCTAGCAATTGGAGTAGTCATATCTGGTCTAAGTACAAGTATTCTTCCCTGATTATCAAATAGCTTATACATCTTTTCCTGTTCCATAGGTTGATCCTCACCATTAAAAACATCATAGAACTCAATGGTAGGGGAAATTACCTCTTCAAAGCCTGCATTTAAATAAAGACTTCTAAACTCATTTTCTATTTTAACTTTAGAAATACACTCTTCAAATAATATATCTCTCATGCCCTCAGGTATATATTTTTTCCACTTATACATATTGCCATCTCCAATTAATTATTTTAACGCTTTAGTGCGCTAACGTAATGAAATCTTAACATTTTTCTATTTACTTGTCAATAAAAAATAATTAGCGTTTAATATTTATTTAAGGATTACTTTATTATGAGTTTATATAATAGGTGTACACTATGTAGATAACATAGTGTAAAAATAATATGCTATAATAAAAATAATAATGAGGAATATATTACATGAAGGAGATTAAAATGTCCATACGAAATAGGTTGCGTTTATCCCATATGTCTATGGTCTTAATACCAATAATTTTATCTATAATTTCTACTCTAATTATAAGTAAATTCTTTATAAATGATCTTGAAACTGCTTACAATTTTAAATATAACAAAAAAGCAACCGTTGAACAGTTAATGGATGGCGGAGCTCCAATACTCTCAAGTATCAGAGAGACCTCAATACTAAACCCCTCACTACTTGAAAATACTAATTATCTTGACAACATAGCTATAGAATTAAACAAAATTCATAGTGGAATGATTGTTAGAAAAGCTAATACTATTATTTATGTCTCTAAATTAATTAACCCAGAAGGTATTTCTCCTATTCTTCCAAACTTTGTGGACTTGAATCCAGATAAACGATTTCATCCTGTAGTAGGGAACCAAATTTTAAAACAAATAGACTTTTATTTTAAAGACGGCAGACAAGGAAGTGTATTCTTAATCACAGATGTTTCATTTATAAAGAAAACAATAATTGAGTTCTTAATTATAGTAATTATTTCAATAATTACTATAATGATAATTACAACTGCATTTTTAACATTTTTAACCACAAGAAGTATAGTTAGTCCACTTGAGGCACTAAAAGAAGGTGCTATTCAAATAAAAAATGGAAACTTAGACTTCAATTTTAAAAGCAGCTCTAAGGATGAGATTGGAGAAGTTTATTCTGCTTTTGAAGAAATGAGATTAAAACTTAAAGAATCTCTAAAACTCCAACAACAATATGAAAATAACAGAAAAGAACTTATATCAAACATCTCTCATGATCTAAAAACTCCTATTACTGCAATTAAAGGTTATGTTGAGGGTATTATTGACGGTGTTGCAGATTCACCTGAAAAAATGGACAAATATATCAAAACCATCTCATTAAAATCTAGGGATATGGAAAGACTTATAGATGAATTATTCTTGTTTTCTAAACTTGATTTAAATAAACTTTCTTTTAATTTAGAAGAAATAAATATAAAGAAATATATTGAAGATTGTTGTGAGGAGTTGCAGTTAGACCTTGAAGAGAATCAGATTAAATTTGAGTACTCTATAAAAAACAGTAACTCAGCTCAATTAATACTTGGCGACCGCGAAAAATTAAAAAGAGTAATAACAAATATTATTGCTAATTCAGTTAAATATATGGATAAAAGTCAAGGGAAAATTCAAATTGAACTAAGTAATTCAGATAAATTTACTGTAATTAAGATTCATGATAATGGAAAAGGAATTTCTAAAGAAGCCCTACCTTTCGTATTTGATAGGTTTTACAGAGCTGATGCTTCCAGAAATACTTTAACCGGTGGAAGTGGTTTGGGTCTCGCCATTAGTAAGTTAATAATTGAAGAACTAGGCGGGGAAATCTGGGCTGAAAGCCTAGAAGGTCTGGGCACCTCCATTTTTGTAACACTAAAAAATTATAATTCTAAGGAGAGTGCATTATGAAAAAAATTCTGATTATAGAAGATGAAAGCTCAATCGCTGAGTTAGAAAGAGACTATCTTCAAATAAACGGTTTCTATGCTGAAATTGAAATAAGTGGTGAGGAAGGTCTAAAAAAAGCCCTAGATGAACCTTTTGATTTAATAATTCTTGATTTAATGCTCCCAAGAATTGATGGATTTGAAATATGTAGACAAATTAGAAGTAAAAAAGATATTCCTATTTTAATGGTTTCAGCTAAAAAAGAGGATATTGATAAAATAAGGGGCCTCGGTCTAGGTGCAGATGACTACATAACAAAACCCTTTAGCCCAAGTGAACTAGTTGCAAGAGTTAAAGCACATTTGAGTAGATACGAACGATTGATTGGTAATGGAGAAAATAAGGTAGAAGAAATAAAGATAGGTGGAATTCGTATAGATAGAACCTCTAGACGGGTATTTGTTAATGAAAAAGAAGTTTCTTTTACAACTAAAGAATTTGAATTATTAACCTTTTTAGCTATGAATCCTAATCATGTTTTCAGTAAAGAAGAACTTTTCGATAAGCTTTGGGGGATGGATGCCTATGGTGATATCGCCACTGTAACAGTGCATGTTAGAAAAGTAAGAGAAAAAATTGAAACCTTTTCCTCTGAGCCACAATATATAGAAACAATTTGGGGAGCAGGATATCGCTTTAAGGGATAAAGCATATCCTCTTTTTCACTTTCTGAGCCAGCCTGCAGGCTTTCTGGTATCCCCTAATAAATAATTACCATCTTTTTCTGACAGCATTAGTTTAGCCCTTGGTGTATTATAAATATTTTGCTGAACTATCTCTATGTAATCTGCACCAACTTCTGTGACAATAGCTACATGTCCATATTTAGTATCATTAAACACTATTAAGTCATCACTCTCAGGTTTTGTCTTCCCACCATTTTTAAATTGTAACAGACCTCTTTTTTTATTTAGAGCTCCATCCTTTAGTGATACATCAAAAAAATCCTTAGCATTCCCAAAACCATCAGGCATTTTATGTGCCTTTACATCATAATAAAACCGTTTAATAAACTCCACACACTGCCACTTGTATCCATAATAATACCCATCTTTACTAGAATTCTTCCCATAATTTTTAACATAGTCTTTTCCATTGTTATAAACTTTTACACCTTTATAGGAATCTATTTCATCCCCTATAGCCTCTACCTTTATATCATCTTTTTTATCTACACCAATAGTAGCTTTATTTAGGGGAGATTTATTATCTATAACAGTAGTTTTTGTACAACTAGTAAATAAAATAAATACACTTATTATTATAGTTACACCCAATTTCCTCATCGTTTCACCCCCATTAATCCTTATCCAAGAAAAAGGATTTTATAACCCCAAAGTATTCTCTTATATAATAAGTAGGTTTAATCGATAAAATTGTGTAAGAAGGTATACCTAATGGTTTAAAACCATTACGCTGTGCCAGGAACTTGGCTCTAAACATGTGAAAATCACTTGTTACAATTAATAAATTAATGTTTTTTTTATTTTCTAGTTTACTAATAATCTGGCTTGTAAATTTCAAGTTCTCCATTGTACTCTTAGATTTATCTTCTTTTATTAACCTTTTTTCTTCAATTCCATTACTAACCAAATATCTCTTCATAGCTTCAGCTTCTGATATATCTTCTCCTGGACCTTTTCCACCAGAAAGAATAACCTTTATATCAGGATATTTCTTAATGTAATTTAGACTTGTCTCTAATCTCTCACTTAAAATTAAGGATGGCGTTTCACCCCTCACCATAGCTCCTAAGATGACAATATAGTCAGGCTTTAGAGTAGATTTTATAGCTCCATTATAAATTATTAAGGTCTCAATAATTATGAAGGATACTAATAAACTCAAAAATATCCCTCTAGCAAAGAGCATAAGTTTTGGAAATTTTTTAATAAAAGCATCTTTGCCTTCATGCCTTTCAAAGAAACCAAATGCAATTAGTAAAACCCCTAAAAGCGCAAAAAAGTTTGCAAAAGTAATTGCATAACATTTAGCCGCAATAAAATATATCAAACTAAATATCCCCATTATAATTGATGCCTTACCTAGAAATTTCCCCTTTAATAATTTCATTTAACCACCCCATTTTTGTTTCTGAATCCTTATATTAGTATTACGTAACAAAAATAAAAAAGGAGCACCCCCCTTAATAAAATTCTTTATAATTCTAACTGGATTTCATATATTATTATCACTATTGTCTAATACCCAAATTATGTATTATTTGAATTATACAATAGTGAAAATAATATGTCAATTTTTAGAATCATCTATTTTTAAAGCCTATAATTTCATCATAAACATTTCCAATTACTACTCCAATAGCAGCTCCGGAGGTGAACCCAATTAAAATATTATTTATTATAACACCAACAAGCAATCCTCCAAGCGCTCCGAAACAAAGCCCCATACCTAACCCTAAATTCTCATTTTTCTCAGTTTCATTTACTTTCAAAAAAGTCCCCTCCTGCTTATTATTTTTATTTAAAGACACATTTAAATATTTATTTCATATTCTAACTATTAGACGTATTATATATACAAAAAGTTCCCTAAAAATATAAATATTTTTTATTAAATATGGTAAAATATTTTTAGGCATATAAAATAAAATTTCTATGTAAGGAGATTTAAAATGGAATTAAGATGGAGTTTAGATAACCTTTATACAGCTTTTGATTCAAAAGAATTTATAAGGGACTTAGTTAAATCAGATACAACCATATCTACCTTTAATTTATGGGTAATAAAAAATACTACTGACACAAAAAAAGTAGTAAAAAAACTTGAGGAATATATTAAAATTAATAATGACTTATCAGAATTAACAGGAAGGTTACTTGCCTTTTGTAATTTGACTTTAAATGTAGATACAAAAAACCAACAAGCTCTTCATAACTTAGAAATACTCGAAAAAAAACTTACTAATTTAGCAGCCCCAAGTTCTAAATTTATAAAATGGCTTGGGACTATTGATAATCTTAATGATAAGTTAGAAAAATCAGATTTGCTTAAAGAACATAAGTTTATATTGATGGAAAATCAAAGACAAAGTAAATACATACTTGATGAAAAGGAAGAAGTACTAATATCAAAATTAAAAAATACAGGTTCTAATTCCTGGAGTAAATTAAAAAATTTATTGGTATCTAATTTATTGATAGACATAAACATAGCTGGAGAGGATAAAAAGCTGCCCCTTCCAGTCATAAGAAATATGGCGCATGAAAAAGATGCTGGATTAAGAAAAAAAGCCTATGAAGTGGAACTTAATGCTTACAAAACCATTGAAGATTCTGTTGCAGCGTGTCTTAATTCAATAAAAGGAGAATCCTTAACCATTAATAAAATCAGGGGATATGAATCCATTCTTGATGAGACTTTAATAAACTCTAGAATGCAATTGGAATCTTTAAACGTCATGTTAAGTGCCTTAAAGGAATCACTTCCGGCCTTTAGGCGGTTTTACAAACGAAAGTCAGAATTACTTGGTAATTCAAAAGCGCTTCCGTTCTATGATTTATTTGCTCCTATGGGGGAGGTAAATATGACCTATACTTATGAGGAAGCAAGAGATTTCATAGTTTCAAACTTTCGCACCTTCAGTGATAAGTTAGCAGATTTTGCTCAGACCGCCTTTAATAAAAATTGGATTGATGCCGAGCCAAGAGAAGGTAAAGTTGGTGGTGCCTTTTGCTACAACCTTCACTCTATTGGCGAAAGTCGTATCATGACTAACTTTAGTGGTAGCTTCAGTGATGTTATAACCTTGGCTCATGAACTAGGCCATGGGTATCATGGTTATTGTTTAAATACACAAACTGAGTTAAATAGCTCCTACCCTATGCCAATAGCAGAAACTGCTTCTACCTTCTGCGAAACAATAATAAAAAAGGCTGCAATTAAAAGGGCTAATAAAGATGAGGCCTTTACTATCCTTGAAGCAGATATTAGCGACTGTGGCCAAGTAATTGTTGATATATATAGTAGATATATTTTTGAAACTGAATTGTTTAAAAGAAGAGAAAAAAATTCCCTTTCTGCTGATGAACTTAAAGGAATAATGCTGGCAGCTCAAAAGGAGGTCTATGGAGAAGGTCTTGATCAAGAGTTCCTTCACCCTTATATGTGGCTATGTAAGCCTCATTACTACTACACAGACTCACATTTTTATAATTTTCCTTATGCCTTTGGGCTTTTATTTGCGAAAGGACTATATGCAGAGTATTTAGAAAAGGGGACTGCTTTTATAGATACTTATGACAAGCTCCTTAGTATTACAGGTAAAAATAATATTTCTGATATTACGAAACTGGTAGGCATTAATATTAATTCTATAGACTTTTGGAGAAACTCCTTGAAGTTAATTGAAAAAGATATTGATGAATTTATTAAATTAAGCAAATAAATATAGCCCGTATAAAGCTATAAACGGCTTTATACGGGCTTTTACATCTTAAACTTTAAATTTACTTATTAGTTCTTCAAGTCTGCTTGATATATCTTTAAGTTCTTCACTGTTAATAGATATACTTTTCATACTTTCAAGTTGTTGATCCATTGATGCTGAAACCTCTTCAGTAGCCGCAGCCGCTTCTTCTGATACTGACGAAATTGATTCAATAGAAAGTATAATCTTATTCTTATCCTCATCTACTTTTGAAATATTTTCAGTTAGTTCACCAATCTTCATCAGTGTATTACCAATGGATTTTTCTATAATTACAAAGGATTTTTCTGTCTCTTCTAAAGCTATGTCTACATCTTTTACTATATTACTTCCAATGTTCATGCTATTCTTTGCTTTATCTATTTCCTTTTGAATTTCATCAATTACCGTACCTATTTCCTTAGTTGAAACAGCCGTTTGTTCTGCGAGTTTTCTTACTTCATCCGCTACTACAGCAAATCCTTTTCCTGACTCTCCAGCCCTAGCTGCCTCTATTGCTGCATTTAGTGCCAAAAGATTGGTCTGAGCCGCTATAGCTTGAATAGAGCTTACTATTTCACCAATAGAAATTGATTTAGTTGAAAGAGTACCAATATTTTTAGAAACCTCCTGTGATGCTAAGTTATTTTCTTGGAGTTTACTTTTTAACACCTTGAAAGTATCCTTGCTACATTGATTTACTGTTTTAACTTCTTCAGATAAGTTTTTCACCTGTAAGGAACTTTCTACTGAGATATCTATTTCAGCTGCTAAGCTAGATAAGTTTTCAGCTATTTCCTGAGAATCACTTGCTTGTGTCACAGAACCTTTAGCTAACTCCTCCATAGTTTCAGTAACTGCTCTAATTGAAATAACACTTTCGCCTGTAACTTTAGATAATTCACCCGTAAAGTTTAAAATCTCATTTGAATCACTTTTAATTAATGTAGTAATAGTTCTAAGCTCTTCTCTTAAATGAGCTACAGCTCTTCCTATCTGTCCAGTTTCATCTTTATAACCATTAATTTGTTTAGATAATTTTTCATCAAAAATTAAATCAAGATTTGCAGTTTTATTTACAAGTTCTGTAATAATCAAGATTGGCTTAGATATCTTTTTACTAAAATAAAGTGCAAAAGCTGAAGCAAAAATTATTATACCGAAAATAATTCCTATAAGTAAAATTAAGCCCTTACTAAATTTATCATTTAGCTCTTTGTGTTTTGCATCTACGGCGTTATCGATATCATTAACATAATTACCTGTACCAACAACCCATTTAAAGGCTTTAA
Organism: Clostridiaceae bacterium; assembly: GCA_014380625.1. Classification (GTDB taxonomy): domain Bacteria; phylum Bacillota; class Clostridia; order Clostridiales; family Clostridiaceae; genus JACMJL01. Next base: position 674 of record JACMJL010000227.1, on the reverse strand, counting down.
ATTCTAGGCTATATCCTCTCTTAGGAAGTGGAATAGTTTCACCTTTTTTAGGAAACCAATAATCAGTAAATCCTCCATCATTTTTCATACCATTTGCAATAATTTCTTTTATTAAAAATTTACCCTTGGCATCCTGAGAATTAAATCTATTTGTTCCCTCAGTGCTTGTCCCATTTAAAACTATATTAGTTCCATCTTCACTGTCTGCCCAAAAATATCCACCATTACCATACTTCAATCCTCTTAATCCATCCGCAGCAAGCTTTTTAGCTTCTGCAAGGGTAATCTCATTCTTTTCAACCCTTTTATTAATGCCCTCTAACATAGATACAGCATTTTGAACCTGATACTTGATTTCACTATCAAAGCTATCTCTCATAGTTTTTTCTAAACTTGCTATCATAGATTTATTTGTATTATAATTTTGTACAATTACAAAGGCTCCTATAATTAATGAAGTTAAAACTACTATTGAAACAACCATTAATATTATCTTTGTACTAATTTTTTTCATTTTTATTTCCTCCTATAAAAAATAGATAGTGTAAAGTTTTTTACACTATTTTTTTAATTTAATCTTTATATATCAAGGGTTACAGAGTTTTTTTGAATAAAAAAAACAATGCCCCCCTTTTTCTGTTATAATTGAATCTGCGAAAATCCCAAATAACACC
>JACMJL010000226.1 GCA_014380625.1 Clostridiaceae bacterium | reverse complement strand
GAAAAAGGTCAAAATTCAAGATCAGGTGGTGGAACAAGACCAGGTTTTGAAGGTGGTCAGATGCCATTGTACAGAAGACTTCCTAAGAGAGGATTTACAAATATTTTCGCTAAGGAAATTTCTGCTATCAATGTAGATAGATTAAATGTTTTTGAAAATGGAACTGAAATTACTCCGGAACTACTAATAGGATTAGGAATAACAAGAAAAGCAAAAGATGGAGTTAAGATCTTAGGTAATGGAGAAATTCAAAAGAGCTTAACAGTAAAAGCTAATAGTTTTTCCAAATCAGCAATAGAGAAGATAGAAGCTGCTGGAGGAAGAGTTGAGGTGGTATAAATGTTATCAACCCTACGCAATGCTTGGAAGGTACCCGAACTAAAGAAAAGACTATTGTTTTTAGTCTTTGCTGTTTTAATCTACAGAATAGGTAATTCAATTCCATTAGCTGGAGTTGACCCTACTAAAGTGGCTAACGCAGCTAAAACGGGGTTACTTAGTTTTTATGATTTAATTTCAGGTGGAGCATTTAGTAAATCGACTATATTTGCCATTGGTGTTATTCCATACATCAATGCATCCATTATTATGCAGTTACTTACAATAGCGATTCCTTATTTAGAGCAATTATCTAAAGAAGGGGAAGACGGACGAAAGAAAATTCAAAAGTATACAAGATATGCTACGGTTCCATTGGCTGTGCTTCAAGCAGTTAGCCAATATGCTATAATTAGGCAACTTGGTTCATTGACAGATACATCAAATATTAATATGATTTTGATAATTTTGACATTGACTACAGGAACAGTATTCCTTATGTGGCTTGGTGATAAAATTACACAATTTGGAATTGGAAATGGTATTTCACTTTTGATCTTTATTAATATTATGTCCAGATTTCCTCTTCAAGTAAGTAGCGTTGTAACTCCTGCAAAAAATGAGACAGTAAATATAGTTCAGGTTGTAGTGTTTATAGTAGTTATCTTAGCAATGTTTTTAGCAGTAGTTATATCAGCCTTGGCTGAAAGAAGAATTCAAGTACAGTATGCAGGTAAAACTGTAGGTAATAAAACTTACAGAGGGCAATCAACTCATATTCCTATAAATATAAACAATTCAGGAGTTATTGCTATTATTTTCGCAATGTCTGTGTTACAGTTCCCACCTACATTAGCTAAGTTTTGGCCAAAAGCCCCACTTAGTATATGGGTTGAATCTAGTAAGTATAGTGTTTTTAATGACAATACTTACTTAAATGTAGTAACGAATCTTTTATTGATATTATTCTTTACTTGGTTCTATACACAGATAACATTTAAGCCTGATGAAATGGCAGAAAATATGCATAAGTCTTCTGGTTTTATACCAGGGATTAGGCCAGGAGAACCAACTGCAAAATATATAGAAAAAGTTCTAGGTAAGATTTCTCTGTTTGGTGGAATATTTGCAGGTATGATAGCAGTTGTGCCTATAATAATAGGTATGAGAATTCCAGCATTCGTAAATGTTCAACTTGGAGGAACTTCATTATTAATTATGGTTAGTGTTGCACTGGAAACAATGAGACAGATAGAATCACAATTAGTGATGCGTCATTATAAGGGATTCTTAAAATAAGATAATCGGAGTTGGTGCTCATGAAAATAGTATTAATGGGTCCGCCTGGAGCAGGAAAAGGAACTCAAGCCAAATTGATCAGCAATATGTATTCCATACCTCATATATCAACTGGAGATATTTTCAGAAAGCAAATTTCTCAAAATACCCCCTTAGGTATAAAGGCAAAGGAGACTATTGACAAAGGGCAATTAGCACCTGATGATATTACAATTCATATTGTTGAAGAAAGAATTGAATTAGAAGATTGTAAGGTAGGTTTCCTACTGGATGGTTTTCCAAGGACAGTGGTTCAGGCCTTAGCGTTAGAATCATATCTTCAACATAAAAGTGATAAATTAGATGCAGTTATATTAGTAGAAGTTCCAAGGTCTGAAATTCTGGAAAGAATGACAGGTAGGAGAGTTTGTTTAAATTGTGGTGCGTCTTATCACATCCATTTTAACCCTACAAAGGTTGAAGGAAAGTGTGACGTTTGTGGAAATCAGGTTGTTCAAAGAGTGGATGACCAAGATGAAACGGTAAAACGAAGATTACGTATTTATGATGAACAGACGCAACCTTTAATAAGATTTTACGAAGGAAAGAAGTTACTTCATATAATTGATGGAACTTTAAACATCAAAGAAGTATCTAAAAGTATCTGTGATATCCTTGGGAGTGAAGTAATATGATTATTGTCAAAACTGATTTACAAATAGAATATATGAGACTAGCAGGAAGCATAGTTAGAGATACGCTTCTAAAACTAGAAGAAGTAATAAAACCAGGTATGACGACAGCAGAACTAGATAAGATAGCAGAAGATTATATCTTAAAGTGTGGTGCTAAACCATCCTTTAAAGGTTATTATGGATTTCCTGCATCGATATGTACTTCCCTTAATAGTGAAGTAGTTCATGGAATACCATCAAAGAAGATTTTTCTTCAAGAAGGTGATATAATAAGCGTGGACTGCGGAGCATTAATAAATGGTTATAATGGAGATGCTGCTCGAACCTTTGCAGTTGGAAATATCTCTAAAGAAGCACAAAAGCTAATAGATGTTACTAGAGAGAGCTTCTTTCAGGGTGTGGAAAGTGCAAGGGTTGGCAATAAACTTACTGATATTTCCTCTAGAATTCAACAATATGTTGAGGGTTTTGGATATTCTGTAGTACGTGATTACGTAGGACATGGAATTGGTGAGCAAATGCATGAAGATCCAGAGGTACCGAATTATGGGAGACCAGGAAGAGGACCGAAGTTACTTCATGGAATGGTATTGGCAATAGAGCCTATGGTTAATATAGGGGATTATACAGTAAAGGTTGAAGCGAATGATTGGACAGTTGTGACTGAAGATGGAAGTCTTTCAGCACACTATGAAAATACAGTAGCTATATTAAGAGATGGACCTGAAATACTGACTTGGAGCAAATAAGAGGTGAATGTTTTGCAAGATAATTCGGAAATTGGAAGAGTAGTATATTCTAAAGCTGGAAGGGATGCCGGAAGGTATTATATAATTACTTCAGTATTTAATGAAGAATATGTATACATCTGTGATGGAACCTTACGGAAAATTGAAAATCCTAAGAAGAAGAAAGTAAAACATTTAAACTTAACTGATAAGTATACTGATGAAATAAGAAATGATATATTTTCAGGACTTAAAGTTAGCAATTCACAAATTAAAAAGTTTTTGCGGTCTGAGGACATTAATAAGGAGGTTTGATTACCTTATGTCAAAGGATGATATTATTGAAATGCAGGGTGTTGTGTTAGAGACCCTACCAAATGCTATGTTTCAAGTACAACTAGAAAGCGGACAGACGATACTTGCACATATATCAGGAAAATTAAGAATGAATTTTATAAGAATTTTGCCAGGTGATAAAGTTACAGT
>JACMJL010000225.1 GCA_014380625.1 Clostridiaceae bacterium | reverse complement strand
ATCGTAAGCTTTAAACTGTTGCCAGTCGTGGCGGCTTTTCTTTTTCTTTTGAAACATCAATCACAAGTTTGCAATAGTTGGGTATATTTTCTGACCACGGCATTAATGAGTCCAGCACAGAATTATCATTTACATCAACATTAGGTAGAGTTTGGAGAGAGACTTATCCAGAGAGACCACCCTGCTCTTCTCAATTTCACAAAACAAAATCAAATTAAGCAGAAGTTTTCTCTGATAGTCCTCATGAGATTCCTAATTACACAACATGAATAAAGCCTCCAAAACCAATGTTACTGTAAAAAATACCATACAATACGGTTTTAAAAAAATTTACAGCTTTTGTCAAGATATACCATAACCATATATGGTTGTATATGGGAAAAGAAATGGAAAATTTAAAGTAAATATATCGAGAATGTTAGGAGTGTGAGAAAAAAACTCACATCTTAAAACATAAATCTCGAAAGCGTTTCAAGTTTTCGAGAGTATTATTATTTAAGGAAAGAGGTAAAAAGTATGAAGGTCAACAAGACAAAGAAAATTATAATTAGCATTGGGCTAATTATAATGATACTGGCAAATGCTATGGTGGCATTTGCAGCGGTAAACAGATACAGTACAGCTGTTCCGGGGTTTGTAGCTACAACACCAGCTGCTAATGTTTTCAAAGTGGCAGGCTCTGCGAAGGAGTTTATTTTACTGAATACAACCACAGATGAAAACTCAAAGTATTTCGTACTGGCAAAGGATGCATATGGGAAACGCGCATATGATCCCAATAACACTCAAAAATTTGATATTACCGATGCCAATAATATAGCGTATTGGCTGAATAATGATTTTAAAACAATTGGTAATGGTACAGGACTTATATTACCTTCTGAAATAATTGCACATATTGATAATAACCATGTATGGGCTACAGAAGGTGGATGGGCAACAGGAAATTGCCCGACTGATTATTCTACTACCTGTGGAATTACTGTAATGTCACAGACAGAATGGTACAATAACATTACAAAATTTGGGCAAAAAGATAGTATTAGTACTTGGGGCTGGTGGTTAAGAACCGGAAGAGGAATATCCGGTAATGCAAATACAGTCTTAGGTATATCGGTAGATCCTGTTGGAAATTTAGGTCAGACTTTTGGAACTCCTGCAAACATTGCAGATGTAAATGTTCGTCCTGCATTTTATCTGGATAAAAGCTTCTTTTCTTCAGTTAAGCTTGATGTAGGAACGCTTGGTACAAATGTAAAAACAGAAATACTCAGCAATTATACATATAATCAATTTCTAGCTTTGGGGTATACTGACCCAGAACTTCGAGATATTGGATTTTTAACTTCTACACCGTCAGCAACACCAACACCAACACCGTCACCATTACCATCACCTACGCCAACGGTAATAGAACAACAATTAAAAATTATACCAACTGCCGATGCATATGTTAGAAATGGCACTGCGAATGTGGGTATAAATTATGGGACAACTACAGACTTGGCTGTTAAAACAGATACAGCTGATTTGACTCGACAAGCTTTTTTAAAGTTTGATTTAAGTCAAATTAATTCGATAGATGATATCGGTACTGCGGAAATAAATTTATATGGAGTTTATTCAGATGCATCAGGTACAAGTATAGATAATATACTTTATGGAGTAGAGAGTGACACCTGGCTTGAGACTGGCATTACTTGGAACAATAAGCCTAGTGCGTCCAGCTATATTGGCAAGATTACTATGAATAAAGCAGAGGGTAGTACTTGGAAAAAGGTAGACATTACATCATACATAAAGCAACAGTATAGCATGGATAAGAACGCCAGTATTGTAATCCTTCAGGATACTACTCCTGGTAAGATGACAAGCTATAAAAGTAAAGAAGATGCTTTAAATTATCCATATTTACAGATTTCACCAAATAAACCTAATGTTAATGCTCCTACATGGCCAACTGGTAGCTTAGTGCAAGTATCGAATGTAGGGGAAAATGATATGACAGTTAATTGGTCTTCAGCTGTAGATACTGGGGCTGTGCAGTATAAACTATTTATGAATGGCGGTCTTATGACTACTACATCAGAAAATACATATACAGCAAGCAGTCTATTATTAAACACAAAGTATACTTTCAAAATAGAAGCAGTTGATCAAGATGGAAATACTACTAATGATGGACCATTTGTTTATGCTCAAACAAAAGCAACAAGTTTTCAACAGGTTAAAATTGGTAATGTATTCTTTGATACTGAGCAGGCTCAAATAAGAGTGATAACAGGAAGAAGCTCTTTAAGATGGGAAGTTATTGATATTTGGGGAGCAAAAACAGCAGAGGGAAGAGAAGCTATAACTAATGGAGAATTGTTGTTAAATCTTCCAATTTCACAAAAGGGCTATTTTGACGTAAATATTTATGTTGAGAAAGCAGGTAGCGCAGATATAGTCTATAAGACAGATTTTACTATTTTCTCACCAGTAGATGTAAGTGATATTAATGATTCAATATTTGGAATAAATGACCATTTAAGACGAACTGAATCAACTTGGGGACCACAGCTTGCAGAATTGGTCGACAGGTTAGGTGTTAAAACAGCCAGAGATGACATTTCATGGGCTACACAAGAGGGTCCAAAAGGAGTATATAAATTTCCGGCAGAAGCTGAAAATATGATGGCAGCATATAAGGAACATGATATTAATACATTAATGATAGCAGCCTATAATAACCAGTATTATGATAATAATTCGACACCATATACCGATGAAGGGCGTTTAGGCTTTGCAAACTATGCGAAAGCTCAAATAGATAAATATCCCGATCAGATAAAATGGTTAGAAGTATATAATGAGTTTAACATAGGCTTTGGTGACCGTGGAGATGGACCTGCTAATTCGTTGCCAAGCTATTACTACAAATTATTGAAGACAACATACGAAGTGGTTAAAGCTGCTCATCCGGATGTTGCGATCGTAGGTCCTGCACCAGCCGGTTTTGGTATTCCTATTGCATGGGTAGAGGAAATATTTAAGCTTGGGGGCATGCAATACTTAGATGTAATATCTGTACATCCATACAGGTACCCAGCGAATCCTGAAAATTTGGCTAAAGATTTAGATAGCATAAATGAATTGGTGAAAAGATACAATAATGGTCAAACAAAACCTATTTGGATTACAGAAACGGGTTGGCCCACACATACCACAAGTAGTGGTGTTAGTGAAAAAACTCAATCTAATTATATTGTAAGATCATATACTCTGGCACTTTCTAAGGGCGTTGAGAAGTATTTCTGGTACGACTTGTTGAACGATGGAACTGACCCAGCTGTTAATGAACCTAATTTCGGGATTATCAGAAATGGGAAAGATTCAAAGGGAAGTTATGTAGCAAAACCTGCGTATGCTTCTTATGGAGTAATGACAAGAGAATTGACAGGAGCCGACTTTGTTTTAAAAGACACTGTAAACAGCAACATTTACAGCTTCTTGTTTAATAAAGGTGGTCAGAATGTAAGAGTTGCATGGGGGGTTAAACCTGAAAATGTAGTAATAAAAACCTCAAATCCCACTGTAATAACTGACTATATGGGAAATTCAAAAACGTATTTTCCAGTTGGTGGTGAGATTTATTTCACACTGAATGAAGAGCCTGTATATATTAAAGGTGCTATCGATGGAATCTCCACAGGAGGAATGGTAAGTCTTACTGCTTATGATTCAGTCATAGGAGAAAATATTGATATCAAGTTAGGAATAAATAATGTAACTGCTTCACCTATAAATGCCATATTTAAAATTAACGGTATAGAATATTCATTATCCGCTTTAGCAGGAGAAAATACTTCTAGAGATATTACATTAGGAAGTATGCAATCAGCAGGTACATCAACAGTATTCTCGGATATTATTGTAGACGGAAATCCTGTTGGTAAACTTCAAGCAACTGTAAATGTAAAAAAATTGATTGACTTTAAGGTAAGACCTAATATTGTAAATGAAGATGAAAAGCAAGTAAGTATTAAAGTGGAAGTAAAAAATCAGTCAAGATTAAATGCAATTACAGCAACAAAAATTGATTGGAGCCTAGGAACCTTATCTGGTACGGTGGATTTAAATTCAGATATAGCCCCAAATACAATTCAAGCTTTTGAGATACCTGTAAGTGGAGTAGATTACTGGAAGTCATATGCTGTTACGGTTGCACTTTTTGTAACTGGTCAAGCTACACTAAGCTATTCAGGAAATCTGGACTTTAATCCGATTCCCAAAAAGACTATAGACTCTAATGCACCGTTAGATACATCTACAACCCAGATTGATCTCGCAACTGCAACTGTAAAAGGTTCAGGATATAACGGAACAAGCGACATCAGCGGAAATGCTTGGATAAACTGGGATGATGACAACTTCTATCTTACAGCAAAGTTTGTTGACGATATAAATTCATTCGTAGCTAAGGATGGAGATATATGGCAAAATGATAGTATTCAGTTTGGAGTTTCTGCAGGAATACCTGGTGAAGCAAAAGGCTGGTATGAATATGGTATTTCACAGACACCTGTAGGACCACAAATTTATAGATGGTCAGCACCGTTTGGCGTAGAAATAGGTGTAGTAAATAATGGCAATTTAGCTGTTGTAAGAGATGAAGAAAATAAAACTACAACATATAGATTAGCTCTACCATGGACTGAACTTATGCCTATGAGTCCTATAGAAACTCCTGTTATAAGCTTCTCTATGGTAGTCAACGAGAATGATGCCACTCAAAGAGAAGGGTATTTAGAATGGGGTTCTGGTATAGGTGGCGTAAAGGACATAGCAAAGTACAGAGCTATGATATTAATGCCAGCAAAAGCTGATAAGACAGCACTAGTAACTGCTATCGCAGAAGCACAAGCAATTCACGATGCAGCAGTCGAAGGTACAAAAAAAGGCAACTACCCTGTTGGAACAAAAGCTGTACTTCAAGCTGAAATCACTAAAGCTGACGCAGTAGCAAAAAAAGTAGCTGCAACGCAGACAGAAATAGATAAAGCACTTGAAGATTTAAGAGTAGCCGTTGATGTATTTAAGGCGACATTGATACTAGATAATACGGCACCGGGGCAAGTAACTGGAGTAAATGTAGTCCAAGGGGACAGACAGTTGGTGATAAACTGGACAAAACCGGGAGATGTGGACTTTGAGAAAGTGAAAATTTATAGCGGTAGTAATGCAGTAGGATCTTCAGTATACGCAACTGTATATGCAAATGAGGTTCAAATATTTACAGTAGCAGGGCTAACAAATGGTGTTGCTTACTCATTTATTCTAACAACAGTTGATAGAGTTGGAAATGAATCAGTGGGTCTAACTGTAAATGGAACACCCGTAGCACCCGTAGTACATGTAATTCCAGATACAACGGCACCGGGGCAAGTAACTGGAGTAAATGTAGTCCAAGGGGACAGACAATTGGTTATAAACTGGATTAAACCGGGAGATGTGGACTTTGACAGAGTAAAAATTTATAGCGCAGATCAGACCGTGGTAGGAACTGTTTATTCCAACCAACCACAGACATTCACTGCAGGCAATTTAACAAATGGTGTAGGGTATACTTTTGTCATAAAGACAGTAGATACACTAGGAAATGAATCAGTGGGTGTAACTGCAAATGGAACACCCGTAGCACATGTAATCCCAGATACAACGGCACCGGGGCAAGTAACTGGAGTAAATGTAGTCCAAGGGGACAGACAATTGGTGATAAACTGGATTAAACCGGGAGATGTGGACTTTGACAGAGTAAAAATTTATAGCGGTAGTAATGCAGTAGGATCTTCAGTATACGCAACTGTATATGAAAACGAGGTTCAAATATTTACAGTAGCAGGGCTAACAAATGGTGTTGCTTACTCATTTATTCTAACAACAGTTGATAGAGTTGGAAATGAATCAGTGGGTCTAACTGTAAATGGAACACCCGT
>JACMJL010000224.1 GCA_014380625.1 Clostridiaceae bacterium | reverse complement strand
TTCAGGTAAAGTGGGTGGAAGCCTAGTAGGTTGAATTAGGGGTTTTTCATTCATAGGCTTAGGCTTAAAGGTTTGTGTTCTTGATACTTTAACTGGAAAATATATTTTATAATTGATAAGCAATGAAGCAGTAAGTAAAGCTAAGAGACTAAATATAATCAATAATTTTTTCATAAAATAATCAAACCTTTCATACATTGTTAAGTTCCCATAATTTATGATATCATATAAATAGTGTATTTTGGAGGTAATGTTAAAATGAACAGATTAATAACATCAAAAGAATATGAAATCCACTTTTATGAAATAGATTATAACAGAAAAGCACTTATAACAAGTATAGTTAATTTTCTGGGTGATATATCAATAAGACAATCCGATGAATTGGGGGTAGGATTAGATTGGCTACTTGAAAGAGATTTAGCCTGGGTTATATATAAATGGAATATTAATATGATAAGATATCCTAAAATCAACGAAAAGATTACAGTGAGAACTTGGCCATATTCAATGAGGAAATTCTATGCATATAGACAGTATGATATATTAGATACGGAAGGTAAAGTTATTTGCACAGCAGATGCAATATGGTTTTTAATAGATATTAAGATAAGGAAACCAACTAAAATAAGTGATGAGATGTATGAGACCTATGGAATAGCAAAGGATTCCAATGAAGTTATAGACTTTGGAAAAATAGAGGCTTTACAAGAGATTCATGAATCAAAATACTTTGATGTAAGGTATAGTGATATTGATACAAATAGACATGTAAATAATTCTAAGTACATAGAATGGTGTATTGAAACTGTGCCAATAGATGTAGTGCTAAAATATAGCTTGAAAAATATAAAGGTAATTTACGAGAAGGAAACAAATTATGGAGAACGAATTAAGACTTCTACTGAGGTTTTTAGGGAAGTGGGTAAGGTGACCTTTCTGCATAAGATAGAGGATGAGTACGGAAAAAGAATTACTTTGGTTAAAAGTCAGTGGGAATAAGGGGCTGTCTCAAAATAATTAATTTTATTTTGAGACAGCTACATTTTTTGCTGCAACATAACCGGAGCTCCAAGCCCATTGTAGATTAAAGCCACCACAATCACCATCCACATCTATTATCTCTCCAGCAAAGTATAAATTAGGAATCAACTTAGATTCTAAGGTTTCTGGAATGATAAAAGCTGAATCTATACCACCTGCGGTAATTTGAGCATCATTAAAGGAATTTGTGGCAGTAATCTCAAATTCCCATTCCTTCAGTAGAGTTAGTATATTTTTCTTTTCTTCCCATTCTAAATCACTACAGGGTTTGTGTATAGAAACTAGCCCTGACTCCTTTAGCAAAATAGGGATTAGTTTTTTATTTAAAATGCCGATTAGAGAATCATGGACACTTCTATAAGAAAAGGTAGCCCAATGGTTTTCAAAAAAATCTACTAAACTTTCGCTTGAGAAAGTGTTCATTAAATCTATTTTTATAATTACCTTATTTTTCAGTTTAAGTGCATAGGCTGCAGTTCTGCTAAGCTGAAGGATAGGAGGACCGGAAATACCATAGTCTGTAAATAAGATTTCTCCAACTTCCTTTCTTAATGAATTACCATTAGCAAATACTTCAGCAGTACCCTGAAATTTTATCCCAGCTAAAGCCTTTAGGTTTTTAAATGAAAGTTTAAGTTGCACAAGAGCAGGGAGGGGTGTAATTAGCTTGTGACCTAATTGCTTTGCAATAGAGTAACCGGATCCATCTGAACCTGTTTTAGGAGCTGAAACTCCACCAGTTGATAAAATAATTTTTTTTGCTTCAAAGACCTGATCACAACAAGTATATATCTTAAAACCTTCTTTTAAAGGGAGAACCTCTTTAGCCTTTGTACTTAAATAAATAGGGATTGCTTTTTCTATAAGGGTTAACCTAAAAATATCTAGAACTGCTGAAGCTTGCAAAGACATAGGATATAACTTGCCATCTTCTAAGCTCACTAGAGGTAATCCTAGGCTGGTAAAAAAGTTTTCTGTATCAATATAACCAAAAGCCTTTAAGGCAGGCTCATAGAAGCTATGGTTATTGCTATGATACATCCTAGGCGAAGTATTTATATTTGTAATGTTACATCGACCATTACCAGTAGTTAATATTTTTTTGCCGATTCTATCGGTGCCTTCCATAATAGCTACATCTATGCCTAAATCTTTTGCGGTTATTGCAGCAATTAAACCTGCGGCGCCACCACCTATAATAATTAAATCATGCTTCAAAGTTAAATCCTCCTTTTCAAATCGTTAATTAATATTGTATCTTAATTACATAGATTTGAATATAAGAGGTTCATACTATGTAAAATATTTTGATAAATTTGAGGAATGGAGATATAATAATTTTATTAGGAGATGATAAATTTGAGGGCTAGTGAATTTTTGAATTATAAGAATTGGGTTGTAGTTGGAGACGTATTAAACTCTTCAAAGTTTGCTTATAAAATATTGGAGGAACTAAAAATAAATGAATTTAACGTATCTGGAGTAAATCCATCAGCTAAAGAAGAAGGAGTTTTTAATAGTTTAAGTGATGTGCCATACAAGATAGAAATCTTAGATTTATGTATTAATCCCTATAAAGGTATTAAAATTATGCAAGAAGCAAGTAGGTTAAAAATAGATAAGATACTTATCCAACCTGGAGCGCAAAGCCCTGAAATCCTTACCTTTTGTCAAGAGAATGGGATAGAAGCAATAGAGGGATGTGCCCTGGTAGAGTTGTCAAAAAGATAAGATTTTAATAAATATTAAAAAAAAACGTTGACACAACATTAAATTTTATGTATTATATTTAATGTTGGGTCGTGACACCTTACATTTATGGCCCATTGGTCAAGCGGTCAAGACACCACCCTTTCACGGTGGTAACATGGGTTCGATTCCCGTATGGGTCACCATTTTTATTTACATGGGAGCATAGCTCAGCTGGGAGAGCATCTGCCTTACAAGCAGAGGGTCATAGGTTCGATCCCTATTGTTCCCACCATT
>JACMJL010000025.1 GCA_014380625.1 Clostridiaceae bacterium | reverse complement strand
TTGAGATAACTCATCTTTTAAACTTACATTTAAAGCTTTTTTAAGTTGTTTTTTTATCTCTTCTTCAACCTTACCATTTAACACAAATGATGGGACAAACTTGAACAGTGAGCCTTGACCTTTTGCAATTTCCTTATGATTTTCTATCTGAACTTGAATTTTAATTTCTATCAAGCTAAGTTCCCCCTCGCTATATTTTTCAGATATATAAGACTATTTTATTAGAATCTTGGCCTTAACCTTATTTTTTAGAAATTCTCTCTTTATACTATTATCTAGAGCTTCTTCTATTTGCCTTTTAATTTCACTCTCAATTTTTTCATTTATATTGGCATCTGAAAAGCTTTCACTTTTTAATTCTCCGGAATACTTTTCTTTTAATTCATCGTGATTTTTAACATTAATTTTCAATGTTACGTCAAACATAGGTTACCTCCATTTAGAATTACTTTTAATATAATTATATGCAAGTACCTAATAAAAGCATTATAATTTTCAAAGAAATATATTAATGCTTTTATCAATTCAAACAGGGAGCATAACTATGTTTGTATGTACAGTTTGTCTCACATTATGCAGATTTAATTATACCTTAATCTTAGAGACTAAGCGTTTCAGATTGTCTGAACTTTCTTTCACTTTTTTTGTTTGGTGTAAAACTTCATCTGCCTTTTCCACAATTATGGATGCCTTTTGTGCAATGTTTGTTGTACCTGCAGCTCCATCATTTGCAGAGAGAGTTACCCCATTTATTGCATTCATTACATCTTTTATTGATATCCTTAGTTCTTCTGAGGTACTACTGAAATTAGAAACAAGTGAGTCTATAAATTCAGCATCCTTACTATATTTTTCGCCAGTTTGAACTAGTTCTTCATAATCTTGTATTATTTGCTTGTCCACAAATTCCAATATTTGTTCCGAACTTTCAGAAAGATTATCAACGGAATCAATAACCAGCTTAGTTATTCCTTGTATTTCACTTGCTGTCTTGTTTGATTGTTCTGCTAATTTTCTAATCTCATCTGCTACTACTGCAAAGCCTTTTCCATACTCACCAGCTCTAGCTGCTTCTATGGCTGCGTTAAGTGCAAGTAAATTAGTTTGTGAGGATATTGACAATATAGCACTTAACAAAGCATTTATTTGTTCAACTGATTTTGATTGCTCTAGTGCCTCTTTTAACTTTTTATTAGTAGATGAATACACCTCATTAGCAGTCCTCATTGATGCTGATGCATTTAGCTTTAGCTCATTAGCCCTAATACTAATCTCTTTAGAGGAAATTGAACCTTCTATTGCTTTAGCAGCTATGTTTGAAATTGCTCTTTCTATTTCTAAGGATGATGCATTCATCTCTTCTGAAGAAGCAGCTGTTTCTTGCATCCCAGCAGCCAATTGCTCTGTACTTGCAGAAACTTCCTCAATCTGTGATGTTAATTCACTAAGTATATTGCCGGTAGACTCAACTGAATTATTAACATTTTCTGCTTCAAGTTTAACATTTCTAACTATATCTTTTACAGATTGTTGCATCTTAGTAACTGATTTTGCTAAAATTCCAACTTCATCCTCTCTTTTGGAGTATTTATTAGAAATTTCTTTAGTAAAATCTGCATCAGCTAATAATATTAGATGATTTGATATATCTCCAATAGGTTTAATAGACCTTTTAATAAACATATACATAAGAATAACAATTATTAAGATAACCATACTAAACACTATTAATATTCTGTTCAAAAGTATATTATATTGAGCATAAACACTTGAGTAAGGGATAACTGAGACAAAAGACCAATTACTATCTGTCCAATTTGTTGTTATCGGTTCATAAACCTTTAATGACATCAATCCCGTATCTGAAGCTTTAGAACTTTTTGTAAAACTTTCACCATTAGATATTTTTTTCACTATATCTAATTGTTCTTTATCAAGTTCAACAATATTTTTCATAATAATGCTTTCATCTAATCCATGGGCTACAACTTGACCCTTATCAGTAATTGTTGATGCATAACCACCCATAGGTTTTGCTTTGTTTACCTTTGTTTGTAGCGTATTCAAAGCTATATCAGCACCAACAATCCCAATAAAATTACCTGACTTATCCGTAATGGGCATTATTATAGAAGTCAATAATACATCCTTATTATCAACTTTATACTTGAATGGCTCTATTAACATTGCTTTTTTAGTTTTTTTAGGTAATAGGTAATAATCTCCTGTACCTTCAGCAGTATAATCTGTAAGAGGGACTAAACTTATGTCACTTCCAGATCTAACAATGTATGGTATAAATCTTCCAGTTTCATCATGACCTTCTTTATTAACGTAATCCTTGTCTTTACCATCAAATTTATCTGGTTCCCATAAGGTGTAAACACCTAGGACTGATGGAGTTTTTTCTAAGGTTGTTTTAAGCTCCGCTATTAATCTTTCTCTGCTCATATTACCTGCTTGTTGAGCAAATGTTATTGAATTATAGATTCCATTAACTGTAGCATGTGCCTCATCCATATCTCCAGCAATATCCTTAGCATAACCCTTGGATACTTCTTGGGCCAATGTTAGAGCTTGATTATAGCTGTTTGTATAAATGCTACTTAGTATTATAGAACCTGCTATGAAAATACCTACTAGAACAATTATACCTGTTAAAATACTTATTTTTGTTGCTAATTTGAACTTTTTTAACACTTTTAATAACCCCTCCATTTGAATAATTATGATTTACTATATTGTTTTTATACTTTACCATTTTCTCCATTAATTTTCAACCTATTTAGACTTATTTAGACCTATTTAGACTTATTTTTACAATTAATTAGTAGTAATTTCATTTAGTGGTCTGGTGAAAACCTTGCTAAAGCAAGGTTTTAGGAAAATAAAAAATAGATAGTGTTAACACTATCTCAGAGTGTTGACAAACATAAAATGGAAAATACTCAAATTTTTAATTTGGGTATTTTTTTATTAGGCAAAAAGGATTTTAGACCATCGATGTCGAATATATAGAGTATACAAACTTTATAA
>JACMJL010000223.1 GCA_014380625.1 Clostridiaceae bacterium | reverse complement strand
TTAAAATATTACAAAAGTTTCACAAATTTTCATTACATTATATAATAAAAGGTAAAAACAAGCAGTTTTTATCAAATTATTTTAACAAATCCCCTCTTATTTTAAAAATATATAACATTATATGTTTAATAATTATAATGTTGGTGATAGACCTTGTTTAATTTTCAGGAACTTTTTAGATTTGAACTATAGTATTATACAGATTAAACCACCATTACCCTCATTTATAATTTTCTGTAGAGTTCGCTGAATTTTTACTTGAACGTCCTCTGGCATTTTGTACAATTTGTTTTGTAGCCCTTCCTTTACTAACACTTCTAGAGATTTACCAAACATATTACTCTGCCATATCTTTGAAGGATCACTTTCAAACTGTTCAAGCAAGGAGTTTACTAATTCCTCACTTTCTCTCTCAGTCCCCATGATAGGAGAAATTTCCGTCTCAATATTTGCTTTAATGAAGTGTAAAGAAGGAGCACTGGCCTTAAGCTTGACACCATATCTATTACCTTGCCTAACTATTTCTGGTTCCTCGAGTTTCATTTCAATTAATTGAGGTGCTACAAGGCCATATCCCGTCTCTCTAACATCTATTAGGGCTGATGATACCTTGTCATATTCCCTCTTAGAAAAGCTTAGAATCTTCATTAAAGATAATAGTTCACTTTCTCCGTGAATTTCATCGCCCGCAAGTTCACTAAGCACTTTATAAAAAATTTCCCCTTTTGGATATAAATTAATGGAAGCAGTACCCTCTCCCATATTCATTTCTCTTAACTTTGAATCCTTTAAAAATTCAATAGTTTCAAAACCATCAACTACCTTCTTAATATCTCTAACCCTAGAAATTTTTATGCACATATCCTTTACTAGATTTATAAAATTAACCTTAAGCCAATGGCTGGCCTCAAGTTTTTCTATCCATTCAGGCATATCAATATTTATTTCTTTAATTGGAAATTCTTTAAGTACTCTTTGAAAAACTGTCATTATGTCATCTTCCTTCATATTAAGCGCATCCATTAATTGAACAGGGACATCATACTTCTCTTCTAATTCTTTTCTAAGAGAAACACTTTTAGGATTATACATATTACTAGAATTAAGTAGTATAATGAAGGGCTTATTTATTGACTTTAACTCATTTACTACTCTTTCCTCTGCTTCTACATATTCTTCCCTTGAAATATCAGTAATAGAACCATCCGTAGTGACTAGTAAGCCAATAGTAGAATGTTCATTTATTACCTTTTTCGTACCAAACTCTGCTGCCTCCTCAAAAGGAATCTCGTGATCATACCAAGGAGTACTAACCATTTTAGGTGCTTCGCCTTCATTATACCCTAAAGCACCTTTAACTATATATCCTACACAATCAACCATTCTAACTTTAAACTTAATCCCATCTTTTAACTTTATCTCAATTGCTTCATTAGGAATAAACTTTGGTTCTGTTGTATGAATTGATTTTCCTGAGGCACTCTGTGGAAGTTCATCCTTTGCTCTTTGTTTTTTATACGAATTTTCAATATTAGGGATAACCATTAAATCCATAAATCTTTTTATAAAAGTAGATTTACCCGTTCTTACAGGTCCAACCACTCCCACGTATATATCCCCTTGAGTTCTTTCTGCTATATCTTTGTATATATCAAAATTTTCCAAGATATATCCTCCCTATACTCTTATTAACACTATATATATATTGAGATTTAAAAATAATTATTACAATTAAATTATAATATTAAAAAAGAACAGATTTTTACATCTGTTCTTTCTTAATATTATTTAATTATACCTATCTATTTCATCACGTTTATCTCTAGTCATCAATTCATAAACAACATATTTTGCCTCGACGCCTTTAAAAAGCACACTATAAAGTGCATCAGTTATTGGCATTGATATTCCTAGCTGTTCTTTTAACTCATAGAAAGCGTGACAGGCCTTTACACCTTCTACAACCATTCCAACTTCATTACATGCTTCCTCGGTGGTAGCACCCTTTCCTATTAAAATACCCGCACGTCTATTTCTACTATGCATACTGGTACAAGTAACAATTAAATCACCAATTCCTGTTAGTCCAGAAAAAGTCTCAACTTTTCCACCTAACTTAGTTCCTATTCTTATTATTTCACTTATGCCTCTTGTCATCAGAGCAGCTTTAGAGTTGTCACCGTAACCAATACCATCGGAAATACCTGCAGCAAGGGCTATAATATTTTTAACAGCTCCACCAATTTCTATTCCAATTATATCTTCATTAGTGTAAACTCTGATTTTATTAGTCATAAATATATCCTGAACCTTTTTTGCATACTCCATATTAACTGAAGAGGCCACAAGTGTGGTTGGAATATCTTGAGCGACTTCCTCTGCATGACTGGGTCCAGATAAAACCACTACAGGGTTTCTAGGCAATTCTTCGCCGATTACAACTGAAAGACGTTTAAAGGTACTCTCTTCTATACCCTTTGCAATGTTAACAATAATCATATTATCCTTAATAAACCTTGAAGCTAAGGAACAGACTTGCCTAATTGCATGAGAAGGAACAGCGATTACAATAAACTCGCTATCCTTTAAAGCTTCTTCGATATCTATGAAGGCATTTACAGTTGAAGGTATTACTATATTTGGCAAGTAATTAATATTTTCTCTTTTTACATTTATGTCGTGAATTGTAGCTTCACTTCTATCCCAAACTCTAATATCAAAGCCTTTTTTACCAAGCATTACTGAAAGAGCCGTTCCGAAACTTCCACCACCTAAAAATGTAATAGTAGGCATATTAATCCCTCTTTTCTCTAAATTCAAACTTTATTCCCGTACCACTAAAGTCAAAACTATCTCTAATCTGATTTTCTAAATAACGCTCATAAGAAAAATGTAAAGCATTATAACTATTAACAAAGAAAACAAAAGTAGGAGGCTTAACTCCAGTTTGAGTTAAATAATAAATCTTTAATCTCTTTAATCCTACAGTTGGTGGTTCTTTCATCAAAACAGCTCTATTAACAACATCATTTAATACTCCTGTAGCAATTCTCTTTGAATAATTATCAAAACAAGATTTAGCTAAGGCTAATATTTTATGAACTCTTTGACCTGTTTTTGCTGATATAAATAGGTAAGGTGCATAACTCATGAAATTCAAGTTTCTTTGAAGCTCTTTTTTATACTCATTCATGGTCTTATCATCTTTTTCAACTAAGTCCCACTTATTAACTATTACCATGATAGCCTTGTTCATTTCATGCGCATACCCAACTATCTTTTCATCCTGTTCGCTAATTCCCTCTTCTGCATCTATCATAAGAATAACTACATCAGCATTTTCTACTGAAGCTAGAGCTCTAATAACACTATATCTTTCAATATCTTCTTTAACCTTACTTTTTCTTCTTATTCCAGCCGTATCTACTAATATAAATTTACCTAATTCATTATCTAAATAACTATCTATTGAATCTCTAGTAGTTCCAGGAATATTGCTTACAATAACCCTCTCTTCGCCAAGGAGTCTATTTACTAGGGATGACTTACCTACATTTGGTTTCCCAACTATTGCAATCCTAATATCCCCCTCATCTGATTTTTCTATATCACCTTTTTCAAAATGTGACACAATTTCATCTAATAAGTCTCCAAGTCCAAGTCCCTGAGTTGAAGATATTGTAATTGGAGTTCCAATACCTAAATTATAAAACTCAAAAGCACTAGCCTCATCTTTTAAGGAATCCACCTTATTTACAACAAGAACTATAGGTTTCTTACTTTTTCTAAGCATCTGTGCAACTTCTGCATCTGCTCCTGTAATTCCTTCTTTTGCATCAACAATAAATACAATAACATTTGCAGTTTCAATGGCAATTTGTGCCTGCCTTCTCATCTGTGCAACAATAATATCTTGACTTTCAGGTTCAATACCACCTGTATCAATAATTGTAAATTCATGCCTAAGCCATTCAGCTTGAGCGTAAACTCTATCACGAGTAACACCTGGTGTATCTTCCACGATAGAAATTCTCTTACCTGCTAATTTGTTAAATAATGTGGATTTCCCAACATTGGGTCTACCAACTATTGCAACTATTTGTTTTTTCATAAATAAATCCTCCTAAATATGTTCATTAATAAGCTGAATTAGATCTTCACCTTTGTAATCGCATATTATTATCTTCTTTTTAAAATATTTTTCTAGTTCATCTATAGTAACATCGTCTAGCATTATGTTTTCTCCACTCTTAAACATATTTCTAGGCATTATTATATAATCTAATACACTATCAACTTTTATTTGTTTCATAATATCCTGACCTGTCAAGAGGCCAGCTACGGTAATTGTTTCTCCAAAAAAATTGTTTATCACTTTATGAACATTTAACTTTAAATTATTATTTCTAGCTTCTATAGCTATTGCAGCCTTTAATATTTCATTGTAGGCTAAGGTCCCAGTAATTAAAGTAAAAGAGCCTTTACCTTCTATTTTGAGTTTTTTTAAGTCCTTAGAGATACTATCTCTAAAAAGCCTAATCATTCCTACGCCATCTTCAACTTGATCAAATTCACTATAAAATTCAGCTTTTGGAACCTCATTCCCTGATAGTACATAAAATTCATCTGATAATCGTATAAAGGGGGTGGAAATCTCCTTTATAGAGTTTTTTTGAAAATCAAAGATATTATTGAGTTCTGCCTTTGAGCTTTCAGCATCGTATAAGGTTATTTCATTTAAGTTTTTTCTAAAACTAGTAACTCCAACAGGTACTGCTGCTACATTTTCAACAGAAGGATATAACAGATATAAGTCCTTAACAGTTTTAATTAATTCTTCTCCATTATTGTAACCAGGACATAATACTATTTGACAGTTCATTTTAATACCTGCAGCCGCTAATTTTTGAAGCCTTTGGTAGATGTTTCCTGCAAACCTATTGTTTAGCATCTTTACTCTAAGTGAAGGGTTTGTTGTATGTACCGAAACATTTATAGGGCTAATTCTATATCTAATTATTCTATCTATATCCTCATCGGTCATATTAGTTAAAGTTACAAAATTCCCCTGCAGAAAAGATAATCTTGAGTCATCATCTTTGAAATACAAGGTTTTTCTCATTCCTCTTGGTAGCTGATCTACAAAGCAAAAAAGACAATTATTACAGCAACTCAAAGCTTCATCCATAATTTCTTTTTCAAATTCCATACCTAGATCTTCTTCATAGTCTTTTTCAACTTCTAGAGTCCAAACCTCTCCATCTTTTTTTTCTATTTCAACTTCCACGTAATCATCTGCCAATAAAAACTTGTAATCTATGATATCTTTAATTTCAGTTCCATTTATACTGATTAATATATCTCCAGATTCTATTTCTAATTCCTCAGCAATACTTCCAATTTTAATCTTTGATATTTTGCTGCTCATATTTTCACTCCTATATCTCGTTACACAATTAACACATCATATCATGATACATCAATAAAAAGCTTTAGTCAAATAAAAAAGCTGTTGAAATGCAACAGCTTTAAAATGTTATATTAATTTTATTATAACAGTTATAATTCCAGCGATTAAAGCACAGGCAGGAATTGTTAATACCCAAGCTATAAGTATGTTATTAACCACTGACCATTTAACTGAGTTTATTCTCTTTGAAGCACCTACACCCATTATTGATGAGGTTATAGTATGTGTGGTACTTACTGGAGCATGCGAGATATATGTAGCAAAGGAAATTACCAATGCCCCTGCTGTTTCAGCTGCAAAACCATTTACGGGCGCAAGTTTAGCCATTTTTGAACCAACAGTTTTAATAATTTTAGCTCCACCTAAGGAAGTTCCTAGCGCCATAGCAGTTGCACATGCAAGTATTACCCAAAGAGGCACATCAAAAGTAGTTAATGTTCCTGCACTAACTAAAGCCATTGTAATAACACCCATAGACTTTTGAGCATCATTTGAACCATGCATAAATGCCATTGCTCCTGCTGAAATTATCTGAGCTTTTGAAAACAATTTAGAAACTGTAGTTGGTTTTGTATTTTTAAATATAACATTTATTAGCTTCATTATAATATATCCTGCAACTAACCCAATTACTGGTGATAAAATCAACCATTTAACAATTTTATTTAGGAAAGTGCCCCAATGGATTATAGCAAAAGATCCATTTGCCAATATAGCTGCTCCTATTAAACCGCCAATAAGCGCATGAGATGAAGAACTTGGAAGTCCATAATACCAAGTTAATAAGTCCCATATAATTGCAGCAATTAATGCAGCTAATACTACATTTTGAGTAACAAAATCTTTATTCATCATGTCGCTTCCAATTGTTTTTGCAACACCTACACCCATTAATGCTCCAACAAAGTTTAAACTTGCTGACATTACAATCGCCTGTCTCATAGTTAAAACTTTTGTTGTTACAGAAGTTGCTATGGCATTAGCACAGTCATGAAATCCATTTATGAAGTCAAAGGATAATGCCATCACTACTATAATACATGTGAAAATAAAAGTAGAACTAGGCATTCTTCATTACAACTCCTTCTACTAAATTAGCAACATGTTGACATGCGTCTAAAGTGTTTTCAAGAAGCTTATAGAGTTCTCTCCATTTTATTACATCAATGGCCTCTACATTTTCTGAGAATAGAACTTTAATAGCACTTCTAGAAACCGTATCGCCATCGTCTTCAATCTTATTTATTTCTTGGACTGTTGCTATTGCTAAACCGTCTTTATTCATCTTACTAAAGCTTTTCATCATTTTAACTTGTTCGTATGTAATCTTAACAATCATTTCACTTAATTCTTTAGTTCCAGTCCTTAATGTTACTACATTAAACATATCAAATCTGCTAGCAGATCTTTCGATATAATGAATTAAATTATCCATTTCCTTTGCAATTGCATAAATATCCTCTCTATCAAAAGGAGTTAAAAAAGTCTTATTTAGTTCCTCTATTATTTCTCGAACCTTCAGATCTCCCCTTTTTTTAGTTTCTTTAAGTCCTATTAGTAACTCTTGTTTTTCACTAATATTACCAACATATTCATTTAGCATTATTGCAGCTTCATGAGCGATTTCCGCATTATTAACAAAAAGTGTGTAGAACTTGTCTTCTTTTGGTGAAAATTTAAACATATTATTCCTCCTTATATTAAAAAAAAAGTAAAATATCAATTCATAATGATTTTTCACAACAGATTTAGTATATCATATGTTTAAATAAAATCAACCTGTTAAGTTCAAGCTTTTTTGTTAATTCTATGTTAACTTTATTTAACATAGAATTAACATTAGTATATTAAGTGCTTTTTCTCTAATCCTCTAAATCAATTTTTTCTAAATCTACCTAATATAGTCTAATTCATTTAATTGACAAAAAAACAGAACTGTCTCAAATAATTTTGAAACAATCCATTTATTGATGTATTATTTTATTAATATAACAAGGAAAATAAAGACTATATCTTCACTTTCATAGGTAGACATACTATAAACTTGCTTCCTTCACCCACAGTACTTTTAACTTCTATAGATCCACCAAAACTTAATACTATATGTTTTACTATGGCTAAACCTAATCCAGTTCCACCTTTAGATCTAGATCTTGCCTTATCAACTCTATAAAACCTCTCAAATAACCTAGAAATATGCTTTTCAGGTATTCCAAAGCCAGTGTCTTCCACCCAAATAATACAATTATTATCCTTTTCTTCACAACCTATAAACACACAATCACCATTTTCGGAATATTTTATAGCATTATCCACTAAATTGATTAACATTTGCTTAAGCCTATCTGAATTTCCAACTATTTGAATTGATCTATCGCTAATTATAGAAAGTGAAATATTCTTGCTTACAGCAGTATTTTTCATTAGATAATATACATCGGCTATAATATCTTTAACATTAAGGTTTTCAATTTTCTCTTCCCTATGTTGTTCAATGTCAGATAGAATAAGTATATCATTTATTAACCTTGTTAGCCTTTCAGCTTCATCATTAATAATATTTAGGAATTTCTCTCTAATTTGCTGATCCTCCACATCCTTTAAGGTTTCTGCAAAACCTTTTATAGATGTAAGGGGTGTCTTTAATTCATGTGAA
Source organism: Clostridiaceae bacterium (assembly GCA_014380625.1). Lineage (GTDB taxonomy): Bacteria > Bacillota > Clostridia > Clostridiales > Clostridiaceae > JACMJL01. The sequence goes on along the minus strand of JACMJL010000223.1, from coordinate 12,508 downwards.
ACATTTGCCACAAATTGAGATCTCATATTTTCTAGTTTCCTTAAATCAGTGATGTCTTGAATTACAGCCACGGTTCCCATTTGAACTCCACCATCTATTATATCTGCAGTCCGTAGCCTTAAAGTTTTACCTCTAAAGCTTATTGTTGCCGACTCTTTTGTATCATAGTTTTCATGAGAAAATATATATTCTAACTCATGGTCTCTAATAATATCTAAAAAGTTTTCTCCAATAACATTAGATATTATGTCAAATATCTTTTCAGCATAAGGATTTATCATTATAATCTTTTTATTTTTATCTACTGCTATAATTCCACTATCCATACTTGTTAAAATAGCTTCTAGCCTATTATGTTGTTCTAAAGAAGTGTTAATAGTATTCTGAAGCTTATCCGCCATCTCATTAAAGGTATTACCTAAATGTCCTATTTCATCAGAGGACGTAACTCTAGCTCTTTTATTTAGATCCCCCTGTGCTATTTCTGAAGTAACATTTTCTAAATCTTTAATAGGCCTTATCATTAAATTTATTAACTTATATGAAATAAGTATTGATATTATTAGTACCACAAATAAAATAACTAAATAGTACTTAAAAAAACTACTTTCAAAACTACTTATTTCTTTCATAGCCATTGAACTTCTTATTATATTATCTTCATGAAAAACAGTAGCAAAATACATCATATTAGTTTTTACTGACTCGCTGTATCTAATGCTACTTCCAATACCTTTTTCTCTAGCCTCTTTAACTTCAGGTCGATTATTATGATTTTCCATGTTATCAGTGTTGGCTTCCGAATCATAAATAACATTTCCCAAGTTATTAATATATGTAATCCTAGTTGCGGTACCTTTAAGGTCATTTTCAAAGAAACTCTTTAAGTTAACAATATTATTTGAATGAATTAAATTTATTACCTTTTGATTATTATCCTTTAAAGTTTGTTTTATTATTAGCTCATGTTCAAAGTCTACAACAACAGTAAATAAAATAGTAATGAGTATTATACTAAGTACTACAGTTCCCATAATAGCTATCATTAGTTTTCTTCTCATATTATTCCCCCAAATTAAACCTATAACCAATTCCTCTTACAGTCTCAATAAATCTCGGATTCTTATCATCTTCTTCAATTTTCTGCCTAAGATGCCTTATATGCACATCAACGGTTCTTGTTTCTCCCACATACTCGTATCCCCATATTTTATCTAAAAGAAAATCACGAGTCATTACTCTCCCTTTATTCTGAATTAATATTTCTAGTAGTTCAAATTCTTTCAGAGTTAATTCTACTTTTTCACCAGCATTAATAACCTCATGTTTTGGAAAGTCTATTACTATATTCCCAAAACTAAAGGTTCTATCAACCTGTTGGATTTTTGTCCTACGAAGGATAGCTTTTACTCGTGCTAATAATTCTCTTACGGAAAAAGGCTTTGTTAAATAATCATCCGCCCCTAATTCTAATCCTAGAATTTTATCAAATTCTTCGCCTTTTGCTGTTAGCATAATTATTGGCATATTAGATATAGAATTATCTTTTCGAATTTCTTTACAAACTTCATAACCATCCATTTTAGGTAGCATTAAATCCAATAGGACCAAATGTGGAATTTCTTCTCTAGCTACTTTAAGTGCATCAATTCCGTTGTCTGCACACAAAACCCTATACCCATTGTTTTCCAAGTTAAATCTCAATAGTTCTTGAATATGTTCTTCATCATCTACTACTAGAATTTTTTCTTCTGCCATTTCTTCCCCCTCAATCCTTTATAAAAATAAATGAATACATTCTACCGTAATCTAAACTTCCTTTTCTGTAAGAATGTAATTTATAATCTTTTGAACAATAAGTGCATAATCCTATATCCTTAATGTTTACTTTTAGAAGCCCACCCATTATTAATTGTTTCTCAATGCAAGCCTTAAGATTTATTTGTCTTCCTGTAACATAGTGTAAGCCTTCAAAGGTGTTACAATTTCTAAACTGCGCAAGTACTTCTTCTCCAACTTCATAACAACAGTCTCTATTATGAGGTCCAATGCAAGCTACTATATCTTCTGGATTTGTATTGTATTCCAGACTCATTTTCTCAATTGCATTAATTACTATTCCACTAACCGTGCTCCTCCAACCACTGTGAACTGCTCCTATTACATTATTTACAGTATCATATAATAATATTGGAACACAATCAGCTGTAAAAACTCCAATTGCAAAATTTTTAAGATCTGTTATGATACCATCTCCGTCTTCATTATTAACTTTATAAATTTTTACAATGTCACTATGTATCTGGTTGCAATACCCAACTCCATCTAATTTAAACCATACCTTAAGTCTTTTTAAATTTTCTACTCCCTTAGGTAAAGCCTTATTGAAGTTTAAATTATTTTCAGCAGTTGAAAAGATAAAGGTTGCATTACCAATTTCCATAGATAAGAATTTATTATCTTCAAAAGTTAACGACTTCATATTACCACCTCTATTATATTCTAACACTTTAACCGTATTTTAATAAATATAAAACATAAAAATAATGCCCGCAAGCATTTTTTACTTATCGGACATTAAATTTTTAATTTCTTCCATAAAAGTATTAATATCCTTAAATTGCCTATATACCGAAGCAAATCTTACATAGGAAACCTCATCAATGAACTTCAATCTATCCATTATTAATTCCCCGATATAATCTGATTTAATTTCTGTTAACATCTGATTACTAAGTTGCTTTTCTATATCATCAGTTATTTCTTCAACTTGTTTTCTTGAAACAGGTCTCTTTTGACAAGCTTTAATTAACCCATTAATAATTTTTGATTTATCAAAGTACTCTCTACTGGAATCCTTTTTAATAACTAAAATTGGGATATCTTCAATTTTCTCATAGGTAGTGTACCTCTTTGAGCATTTTAAACACTCTCTTCTTCTTCTAATTGCTAGATTGTCTTCTGTAGATCTAGAGTCTATTACTTTACTTTCTTCATAACCACAAAATGGACACTTCAAACTATCACTTCCCTTATCTTATAAACTTTGATAATGTTCATTATACACTATTAACATTGATTATTCTACTATTGCTCTTTGAAACCTATTCTTCAGCGGCGAGTAGGAAATCACTTCCATCAACTAATATAACGTCTACACCAACTTTTCTAACTCTATCCCAGGGTATCTCTATAAAGTTATTTTTATTAAACCAAGTAATCTTCATAGCAGGAATAATTATTGAAATTATTCTAAATCCATCACAATCAATTTTTAAATCTTTTATGAATCCTATTTTAGCACCAGTATTTACATCAATTACCTCCATAGATTTTAAGTTTCCAATTGAATGCATTTGTATTTCCATTTTAATCCTCCTTGATTTTAATTATATTTTTATATATTTATGAATTCTTTTTATATATTATTACAAAAAAATAGAGCCTATAAATAGACTCTATACGTACTTTCTCATATGTTTTAATGCGGTTTTTTCCAATCTTGAAACTTGAGCTTGTGAAATTCCAATTTCTTCTGCTACTTCCATTTGAGTTCTACCATCGAAAAACCTTAAATTTAAAATCAATTTTTCTCTATCATTAAGTTTTTTCATAGCTTCTTTAATTGAGATATTTTCAAGCCAACTTTCATCCAGGTTTTTAGTATCACTAACCTGATCCATTACATAAATTGCATCTCCGCCATCATGATAAATTGGTTCGAATAAGGATACTGGGTCCTGTATTGCGTCTAAGGCAAATACTACTTCCTCCCTAGGTACCATTAATTCTTTTGCGATTTGTGATACCGTTGGTTCTTTATTATTTTCATTAATAAGTTTATCTCGAACTTGTAAGGCCCTATAGGCTATATCTCTTAAGGATCTACTAACTCTAATTGAATTATTATCTCTTAAATATCTCCTTATTTCTCCGATAATCATAGGTACTGCATATGTTGAAAACCTTACGTTCTGTGATAAATCAAAATTATCTATTGCCTTTATTAAACCAATGCAACCAACTTGAAATAGATCATCAACATTTTCTCCTCTATTGCTAAATCTCTGAATAACACTCAATACTAACCTTAGATTACCTCTAATAAATTTTTCTCTAGATTCATCGTCACCGTCCTTCATCAGCAAAAGTAATGCTTTCATCTCAGCTTCCTTTAAAACCGGAAGTTTTGATGTATTTACACCGCATATTTCTACCTTGTTAATCATCATAAGTCACATCAGCCCCTTCAGAGTAATTCCATTTAAATTATCTCCTATGAGGGGAATTTTATACTAGAGACAAACTCATAACATTTTATTAATTTCTTTTTTTAATCTTTTAATAATTCTTTTTTCTAATCTAGAAATATAAGATTGAGATATACCAAGCAAATCAGCAACTTCCTTTTGTGTTTTTTCTTCTGTACTATTTAATCCAAACCTTAATTGAACAATTTCTTTTTCTCTAGTACTTAATTTTTTCATTGCAATTAACAATAATTGTTTATCTACCTCATCTTCAATTAAATTATAAACCACATCATTCTCTGTACCTAATATATCAGATAGTAATAGTTCATTTCCATCCCAATCTATATTAAGAGGCTCATAAAAAGATATTTCAGCCTTAACTTTGCTATTTCTTCTTAAATACATAAGTATCTCATTTTCTATACATCTAGATCCATAGGTTGCAAGTTTTATATTTTTACTAGGATCAAAGGTATTTACAGCTTTTATCAGACCTATAGTTCCAACTGATATAAGATCCTCTACTCCAACTCCTGTGTTTTCAAACTTTCGAGCAATATAAACCACTAATCTAAGGTTTCTTTCAATTAAAATAGATCTGATACTTTCATCGCCAAGTACTAGTCTTGCCACCAAATTTTCTTCTTCGTCCTTACTTAATGGAGGAGGAAGAGCATCATTACCACCAATATAATAAATATTTCCCCTAAAAAGCTTCATTTTGATGAAAATCCTATTCAATATTAACTTAAGCTTCAACATACGCTACCTCCATTTAATTAAATAATACCTCTAGATAATAATGCTTGGTAATCTTTAAGATCACTTAAATCATTTTTACAACAGGCTACTACAACATTCCTTTTTAGTACCTCCCCACCAACATTTATTGTAATATAATCAGGTATAAAACCTTGTAATCTACCCAAGGTGCCATCTACCACCCTATAAGGTATATAAAAGATATCAAAATTGGTAAAATCTATTTCTTTAAACACATAACTATCTACAATTATTACTGGTAAGTTAGTTGCAGGCTCTCTTAATTCATTTCCTGTATCTAAAAAAGCTCTCACACTTTTTTTATTCTTATTTATAAATATATCTACTAAATAAATTAATTGAGTTATCTCTTTTCGTTCTTTTATATATATAATTAATCTGTTAATTATTATATAAATTATCATTACTGAAAGAAATAGTTTTTTATATGTAAATATTATAAAACCCCAAAAACCATTAACTGAAGGACTACTAAAGAGTATAAAACAGCACATTCCTGCAAGTAGCATAGAATACAACATATAGATAACTGTGGCTTTAATATTAAAAACTACGCTTTTTTTTCTAAAAGTAATCAATATAATTAATAATGGAACTGCAATCTTAAAAGGTACTAAAGTAAAAAATCTTAAGGATGGTAGTAGCTTTGTAATTACATAACAACTTGCTAGCGCTGATGCTAGAACCGCCAATTTTGTACACAATTTTAACCTTAAAGTTTGAGCTGTAATAAAAAGTATAAAAAAATTCACTATAAAATTCTCAAAAATTAATATATCTAAATTTACAACCAAATCAAAACCCTCCCATAAAAAATATTATATAACTATATTCTTTAAAATTTTGTCAATTCCTATTGGAAATATAAATTTTATTTATGCCAATATATTACTTTATTCTCAACTTTTATTATTTTAACATAAAAAAAAATGCCTTTCGGCATTTTTATTTTCTATTGCTATGTCTCCTTAAAAAGGCAGGTATTTCCAGGTCATTATCTACAACCTCTTCAGCTATGGCTGCTTCAATAAAGGATTTAGATACTTCTTTTGTGTTTACAACACTTTCAGTTCTTTTTACCATTTTTTTCATATCTGCTTCAAAACCTGTAGCAATTACAGTAATTCTAATTTCATCTTTTAAGTTTTCATCAATAACAGCTCCAAAAATTATGTTTGCATCAGGATCTGCTGCATCCTGAACAATCTCTGCTGCTTCATTTATTTCCAATAATCCTAAGTCTGCTCCACCTGTTACATTAAGTAAAACCCCTGTTGCACCTACTATAGAAGTCTCAAGTAAAGGACTTGAAATGGCTTGTCTCGCTGCATCTTGAGCTCTATTGTCTCCTGATCCTCTTCCAACTCCCATGTGAGCTAAGCCCTTATCTACCATTATTGTTCTTACATCAGCAAAATCTAGGTTTACAAGTCCTGGAATTGTAATTAAATCTGAAATTCCTTGAACACCCTGCATTAAAACATCATCCGCAAGTTTGAATGAATCAACTAAGGTAGTTTTTCTATCAACCATAGTTAACAATCTTTCATTTGGTATTGTTACTAGAGTATCTACTCTTTCCTTTAATGTAGAAATACCCTGTTCAGCATGTAACATTCTTTTTCTTCCTTCAAAAGGAAATGGTTTAGTAACTACTCCAACAGTCAAAATACCCATTGACTTAGCTATTTCTGCAACTACTGGTGCGGCACCGGTTCCAGTACCTCCACCCATTCCAGCTGTAATAAAAACCATATCAGCACCCTTAATAGCTTTGGAAATTTCGTCTTTGCTCTCTTCTGCTGCTTTATGACCTATTTCAGGGTTTGCTCCAGCACCTAATCCCTTAGTTAATTTGTCTCCAATTTGAATTTTTTGTGAAGCCTGTGAAAGTGCTAATGCTTGTTTATCTGTATTAACTACTATAAACTCAACATTTCTAAGTCCTTCTTTTATCATTCTATTTACAGCATTGCCACCGCCACCACCACAACCAACTACTTTTATTTGAGCGAACTGTTGAACATCTACATCAAAATCTAGCACAATATTACCTCCTCATTAAAAAAAATCGCCTAAAAAGTTTTTTATTTTCAATAGTATTCCTTTATTACCCTTTTCTGATTTACTTGAGTAACTTTTTAATTTGTCTTCCTTTGGTTCTTTGAAATTTTCTTCTACATTATTGTTAAATTTAGTTTTACTTGAAACATGTTTAAGTATTCCTATACAATTAGAATACAATGGACTAGATGCTCCTACATATTTCGGAGATCCAACCCTGACATTTTTACCAATAATTTCTTTGCTAATTTCAGTAATTCCATTTAATAATGAAATACCTCCACCAGACAAAACCAAACCAGAAATTCCATTATAAAATTCACTCTTTTGCAAGCTTTTATATACAAAAGAAAGTATTTCCTCAACTCTGGCCTCAATAATTTCAGATAGAACACTGTACTTTACATCTATACTACTTTCTACCCCATTGGAAACCTTAATTAATTCTTCCTTATCCGATGATACTCGAATTACATTACCAAACTTAATTTTTATTCTTTCAGCCTCGGCTAACGGTATCTTGAGAACCATCGCTATGTCATTGGTAATACTATTACCTCCAAGATAAAACATTTCTGTAAAAGAAAGATGTCCTTCTTTAAATATCGAAATGGTTGTAGTATCTGCTCCAATATCAACAAGAGCAACTCCTCTTTCCATTTCTTCTTTCTCCAGCAATACTTCCGCTGCTCCCAATGACTGAAGCACAGTTCCTTCAATTTTAATATTTACTCTATTAAAGCTTTTAAATAAATTTGTTATAATCTTTGTTTCCGAAGTAATTATTTGAGCATCAACTTCTAGCCTTTTGCAATTCATTCCTATAGGATCTTTTACACTATCAGTACCATCAATAATATACTGAATAGGAACAATTCCAACAATCTCCTTATCAGGATTTACAGAAATTAATTGCGCAGCCTCAAGAACTCTTTTTACATCCGTTCCTTTTACTTCCTTATCCTCAGCTGATATAGCAATTATACCTTTGTTAGAAACCAACTCACAAATACCGGCAGGTAATGATATAAAGACATGATTAATTTCAATATCAACCATGTTCTCTAGTTGTCTAACACAATTACGTATTGCTTCTGATGTATTGTCTATATCAACGACTTCAGCTTTCTTTATTCCTGAACAAATAACTGATGTAATACCCAGAATTTGTAATTTACCGTATTTATCAATTTTACCAACTGAGCCGCAAACTTTAGATGATCCAATATCTATTCCAACAATATAATTGTTCATTAAGTTTTTCCCCCCCTTAAGAGAATCCTTAGATTTATATATTCAACAAAAAAACTTTTATTCCTCCTATTTTTTTGTATTTTTTATCCTAATTAAAGATTTAATTGGATTTTACATATAAAAAGAGGATAGATAATTAATATCTTCCTCTATTTATATTTTAATTAGCTTTTTCTAATTCTTCAATACTAATACTTCTTGTATGTTCTGTATGACTCCATTCTTTATTATCCTTATCAATTATGCCTTGAATTGATATTGGTAACCAACTTAGACTATAAATAGGATAAATTATGTAATACCAGAAAATCTGCAAATCTAGTTTCTTTTCTAAAATTAATATAAATGGAGTATAAATAAATTCTAAAAATCCAATTAGAATTGTCAAAATAGCTAACTTTGATGGACTAAATATATATGCAGTATTAACAGAAGAAATTATATCCAAAGCTTGTGCACCATAGCTTATTGCACTAATAATCATTGAACAACCAATAAGTATAATTGTAATTGGCTGTACTGTATACAATGCACAGTCTAATGCAATAAAGTCTCTATCCTTAATAGCTTTTCTAATTAATTTGAAGAAGTATCTTGAACAAACATCAGAAAAACCTTGCATCCATCTCTTTCTTTGCCACCAAGATTGTGCTATTGTTAATGGCTTCTCATCATATAATATAGCATCGTGTGCCCAACCAACCTTTTGATTATTCATTACAAGTTTACAGGTAAACTCTAAATCTTCTGTAAGACAAGTAGCTCCCCATCCAACTTCTTTAAGTAGTGCTGTATCCACACAAAATCCAGTGCCACACAATTGACTTGATAATCTAAGATTATTTCGTGATAGCTGAAACATTCTGTTAGTGGTCCAAAAGGATATTGAATATGATCCAGTAATCCATGAATCCTTTGGATTTTTACTATCAACATATCCTTGAACTACTTTATAACCCTCCATAAGCTTTTTATTCATTTCGGTTAAAAAGTTTTTCGATACTAAATTATCAGCATCAAAAATTGCTACAGAATCATATTTCTTTTCCATTTCGAATATTTTATTAAACATCCATTCAAGTGCATATCCTTTTCCACGTTTTTCCTTATCATTTCGTTCAAATACCTTAGCTCCGTATTCTCTAGCCTTCATAGCAGTTTTATCTGTACAGTTATCGGCGATTACGAAAATATCGTATAATTCTTTAGGATAATCCACTTGATTAAGACTTTTTACAATATCCTTAATAACTCTTTCTTCATTATGGGCAGCAACAACAAGCGCAAATCGTTTTTCATTTTTATAAATTTTCTTGTTCTTAATTCTTACTATACCAAAAAAAGATATACCTAAATAATAAATAGAAATTACGAACACTGTATTCGTAAATATTTTTGCAATATAATATAATACTGTTTCAACTATATTCAAAAATTATCCCCCCTAGTTCAAAATTATTTTAGCACAAATACTTTAGAAATACCATAGTATTTTTTTTAAATAAGGAAAACAGTTTATTTACTACAGAAAGATATTATTATGCTTCGTTTTAGTATAACACAAAGGGCATTGTATTCCAATGCCCTTTATACTATAACTCATTATAATAAATTATAACTCATTATAATAAATTATAATGACATCATTCTAATTAACATTTCTTTGTCTACTGAATATGTCAATGCAGAATCGTAGGAAATTTCACCTTTTCTATAAAGATCAACCAGAGCCATATCCATAGTTCTCATGCCATATTTCCCACCAGTTTGTACAGATGACTCAATCTGATGGGTCTTACCTTCTCTAATTAAGTTTTGTATTGCTGAAGTTACTATCATTATTTCTAAAGCACCAACTCTACCAGCCATATCCTTCTTAGGTATTAATTGTTGTGAGATTATACCTTGAAGAACTGCTGCTAACTGCACTTTTATTTGTTGCTGTTGAAAAGGAGGGAAAACGTCTACAATTCTATCAACAGTTTTGGCTGCTCCTATAGTATGTAAGGTAGAAAAAACCAAATGTCCAGTTTCTGCCGCTGTAATTGCTATTGATATTGTTTCAAGATCTCTCATTTCTCCAACTAAAATTACATCTGGATCCTCTCTTAGAATAGCTCTTAAAGCATTGCCATAACTTTTAGTATCCTTACCTATTTCTCTTTGATTTATCATAGATTTATTATGTTTATGTAAATATTCTATTGGATCTTCTAAAGTAATTATATGCGCAGATCGTTCTATATTTATTTGATTTATCATTGCAGCAAGGGTAGTACTTTTACCACTACCAGTTGGTCCTGTTACGAGAACTAAACCACGTCTTTTAGTAATAAGGTCTTTAACAACAGTTGGAAACTTCAATTCAGCTAAGGTAGGGATTTTCAGAGAGACTGCTCTGAAAGCTAATGCATGACTTCCTCTTTGCTTATATGCATTTACCCTAAATCTACCTAATCCAAATGCAGAATAAGACATATCTGCTTCACCAGTATTTATATAATCTTCAAAGTAGTCACCTAATACTTCTTCAGTATATTTTAATGTATCCTCACCATTTAATTTCTCAGCATCGATGTTTATTAATTCACCATTTACTCTAATTACAGGTGGTAAACCTACTGTAAGGTGAAGATCTGAGGCTCCCTCATTTACTGTCATATTCAATAACTCAACTAATGTAATCAAATAATAACCTCCTTAGTATTTATGCATTTGCTTCTTATCTTTTTTTCTAAATTCGTTAAAATTAAATCTAATTCATATAATTATGATAAAAAACATCATATTTTTATTTTAACATAATTTGAAATATTTATCTACTTACTCCAATTAATTAATTCTTTATACAACTTTTTTAGAGCTCTTTTTTCAATTCTTGAAACATAAGATCTAGAAATCCCTAATAATATTGCAATTTCCCTTTGAGTTTTAGATTTTCCATCAATTAAACCATATCGCATCTGAACAATTAGCTTTTCTCGACCTTTCAAACTTGTATTTATTTTGCTATAAAGCTTTTTTACTTGCATTCTATTTTCAACTATATCAATTATTGTATCCTCTTCACTACTTAAAACATCCATTAGTGATATTTCATTTCGCATAACATGTTAGATGTTAAGATAAATATCCCTTCCTTAATATAATATATACTACTAGATTTTTATATAATTTAATACGTGCCTTGTAAACTTGAAATACTCTTACTATTATTAGTATGAAGTATTTTTAGTTTTTTATTTACTATTATTTCTATCATAATCAATAACTCTTTTTGTCGTTCTAAAATTTCCTCATTCCTCAAATAAACTCCTCCTAATTACGTTTTATGACGACTATATCGTCATAATTAAATAATACTTCACTATGTAAGTTAATATGTTTATGGGGTGATAGTATTGTTTAAAGATAGGTTAAAGGCACTTAGACAAGATGGTGACTTAACACAAATTGAATTATCTAAAATTTTAAATATAAGTAGAACTACAATTTCTGGTTACGAGAGTGCAGATGTTGAACCAGGCTTTGAAATTCTAAATAAAATTGCTGACTACTTTAATGTATCTGTTGACTATTTGTTAAATAGGACAGACATACCAACTCCATACCCAAAACATAAATAATAAACGCTTTAAAATCCATCTTACTCCCTTAAGTACAAATAATCCATCAAAGTATTATATTGAAAATGTAGATTATTCTTACAATATATAGATAATAATTATATTTCTGTAGAACTATATCATTTTTATAGATATAAATTTTAATATACATTACTATTTTATTTAAAATTAAATTTATAATATGTTAAAAATAGTATTAAATTGTTGCAAAATAAAAAAGCCTGAAGCTAGATTTCTCTAACCTCAGGCTTAAAATTATTGTATTGTATTTGTAATTACTGGCTGCAGCTCTGTAACCCCATCAGGTGCAAAGTACTTAACTATTGCCGGAATAACTTCTACTGGTTGCTCTATTAATTTTTCTATAACAGGTTTGTCTTTATTAAATTCACCACATATGGCCTGTCTAATACTATTTATTTCAAAGGCGGTGCAACCTGTTGCCAAATGGCTAATTTGGTTTAACTTCCTGTTATTAATTGTCCAGGTTTATTATTTTGATCTTCTATCCATCTTTAAATGATACAG
>JACMJL010000024.1 GCA_014380625.1 Clostridiaceae bacterium | reverse complement strand
TTTACCTTTAGCCTTACGGAGTCCTCTACCCAACTGTTGCAGAAAAACCGTCGCTGATTCAGTCGGACGAAGGAACAGCAAGGTATCTACCAGCGGCAAATCCAGTCCTTCTGATTGTGTCAAGTTAGGACTAAAAATTAGTAGTGTTTCAGAATTCTGTGAACTTGATTAATCAGCCCTTTGTTCTAGCTGTTTTCTGGCATTCTTAATAGCCTATGACAATTTTGCTTCTAACAATTCTTTCGATGGCATCTTGGTCATATACTGACCAACGTGAATATGTCCTTTATCTATTTCCAATAATTCTATCGTTTCATGTGATATTTCAGCACATAAAATTAAAGCGATCAGACTTTCTTCACCTTCAGCCTTTTCATATTTATTAAGCAATCTTAGTATAATCGGGCTCAAATTCTCCTAGCATTATTTCTATTAATACTAAACGTTTTAATGTCCTATGATAAAATAGCAAGTCCATGAGCTAGTCTTTGCTACCAAGTACAAAATATTTCTGACGGGCTAAGAACGCAAAATCGGAACCCATTTCAAGTATAAATTTTTCAAGTTCTGCCAAAATTGCGTTCTCTAAATCTTTTTCACTGTAAATATCTTTTAGTCTTAGATTTTTACACATTGTGACATAAAAATCTCGTTTAAGTTCATCATCAATTGATAACAAAATGCAACCATGTTAATTGTCGCGACAATGTCGCGACTTTTAGATAATCCAGAAATAGCTGGAAATTGAATCATTCTAAAAACCCTGCTCCTTATGCGAAACAAATAAATATCTGCCATGTTTGTACATTAAAGTAAGTGTTTCATACTTGCTGAACAACTGAACAGTAAATTTGAACTAAAAAAGTACTAGCACCACCACCCGCGCCGTCAGGAGCATGTATAAAGCCTACTGCAGAATAGAATTCAACCCCTTTGATAAGAACATCAAGAAATCGCAGTATTTAGTGAAATACACTATTGATCTCACCATTTATAATTACTATTCTATCATTATTATTCTAAATGAAATTTAGTTTGATTACGTCCATCTTGTTTTGCTTGATAAAGAGCAATATCTGCTTTATTTATAATGGCTTCCACTGAATCTGAATAGTTTGGGGTCATTGTTTTTACACCTAAACTTAAGGTTACAAAATGTCCTGCACTCGAATGTTCATGATTTATTTTTAAGGTTTCTATAGTCCTTCTTATTTCTTGTGCTACTATGTACGCCCCTTCTATCTCTGTCTCAGGTAATATTACTGCGAACTCTTCGCCACCATATCTGGCAAGTAAATCAGTTGGTCTCTTTACACAGGATGACATGGCTTTAGCTACTTTTATTAAACAATCATCTCCTTGTAAATGACCATAGTTATCATTATAAGCCTTGAAGTAGTCTATATCTGCCATTATTAGTGAGATAGGTTTACCTGATCTTATTGCGCTTTTCCAACAAATATCAATATATTGATTAAAGTTTCTTCTATTTGAAATTCCTGTTAGTCCATCATTCAGAGATAGGCCCTCAAGTACAGAATTTGTTTCACGAAGTTCAATAAGCTCTCTAACCTTAAATTCAAGAAGTGTAGCTTGTTCTTGTATCATCTTCTTTTGATTATAAAGATCTAAAAAAACTCTCACTTTGCTTTTAAGAATTACTGCTTCTATTGGCTTAAATAAGTAATCCACAGCCCCTACTTCATACCCTTTAAAAATACATTTTTGTTCCATACTGATTGCAGTAACAAAAATGATCGGAATATACCGAGTTTTTTCATTACCTCTCATTAGCTCTGCTGTCTCGAATCCATCCATTTCAGGCATCTGTACATCTAAAAGAACTAGACCAAAATCATAATCGAGTATTAAGCTAAGTGCTTCTATACCAGAAGTTGCTTTTATAATATTACAACCCATGTTATCAAGTATACTTTCTAGAACCAGTAAGTTTTCTGGCCGATCATCGACGATTAGAATATTCATTATATCATCCTATTCTTAGTTTTATTCTTGAAAAATTTCTATTAATTTACAAGATATCTTCTGAAGGTTTAAAACGAAATCAACATTTGTATTTTTTATAGCAGCTTTTGGCATATTGTCTGAAACAGCTGTTATTGGATCTTGTACTATAGCCAATCCACCACGATCCTTGATTTTCTTTAGTCCATTACTACCATCACTATTAGCTCCTGTTAAGATAACCCCTACTAATCCTTCCCTATAGGCATCTGCTGCTGTTTCAAACAATACATCAATTGAAGGTCTTGAATAATTCACTCTCGGCTCAACCGTAAGAGACATAGTCCCATCCTTTTCTATCAATAAATGATAATTAGGTGGGGCAATGTATACAATACCAGGGCATATCTGCTCCTTCTCTTCTGCTTCCTTAACAATAAGTGAGCATTTATGGTTGAAATATTCAATCATATAGTTGTCCGATTGGGGGCTAATATGCTGAACAATTATAATTGGAGCTGCAAAATTATTAGGGATTGATGAAAGGATTACTCTTAATGCTTCTAAACCACCCATGGATGCTCCAATTACAACTGCTTTGTAATTAATTTTAGGCTTACCATTCATAATACCTGTACCTTTTTTAGATATGACAATAGTTCCAATGATCTGTTACCTATAATATAACATTAAACTTTCTACGATATATCTTTTCTTCTTCAATAAAGGTTTCAAAATAAAGCGCCGAAGAGGTAAACTTAACACTTTCTTTTGAACCTAAACATAAGAAACAACCATTCACTAAACTATCTAAAAACAACTTAATAACTCTACTTTGAAGATCTCTATTGAAATATATCAATACATTTCTACAAAATATTACATTCATTTCACCAAAGACCCCATCTGTAACAAGATTGTGTCCTGCAAAGATGATTTTTTCCTTTAGGTTATGGTCTAGGATTACCGAATCATACTTAGCCCTATAATAATCTGAAAAGGATGCTTTTCCACCTGCCTTCTGATAATTATAGGTATACTCTTTGATAGCATCAATCGAATATATACCTTCTTTTGCCTTTTGAAGGACTATTTCGTTAAAGTCTGTTGCATAGATTTGAGTTCTATCATACAAACCTTCTTCCTTTAACAAAATAGCCATCGAATAAACTTCTTCTCCAGTGGAGCAGCCAGCATGCCAGATTTTTATAAAAGGATATGTTTTTAATATTGGAACAACCTCAGTCCTAAAGGCTTTATAAAAATGCGGATCCCGAAACATTTCTGTCACATTAACAGAAAAATCTGTGAGCAATGAATCAAAAAATTCTTTATCATATAATACCCTGTATTGCATATCTGTTATACTTTTAATACCCTGGGTACCCATTCTACGTAAGATACGCCTTTTCATATGTGCATCAGAATAGCCTCTAAAATCATACCCATACTTTAAAAATATGGCATCAAGGAGAAGACGAATTTCTATATCCTCATTGTTTATTTGATTGTTTATTTCATCATTCATAAATCCGTTTATCATTAGTACAACCACACCCTTAATAATGAAGTAAGTTTATCAATGTCTAAAGGCTTAGTTAAGTAATCACTAGCCCCTGCTTCAATACATTTTTGTTTATCTTCTTTCATTGCTTTAGCTGTAAGCGCAATAATCGGAAGATTTCTATACTTCGCATCTTTTCTTATAGCTCTCATAGCATCATATCCATCCATTTCAGGCATCATAATGTCCATGAGTATTAAATCTATATCGCTATTTTCTTGTAATTTTTTTATGCCTTCTTTTCCATTTCTTCCAATGATGACCTTCATGCCTTTCTCTTCAAGTATACTCGATAGAGCAAATACATTTCTCATATCATCATCAACCACCAAAACTTTTTTATCCTTTAAAGCATCTTCTTTATCTTGTTCGGATTTAATAGCTTTTATTTTCCTTAAACCTATCTTAGATTCAATATCATGTAGGAATAACGATGCTTCATCCACAAGTCTATCTACCGATCTTGTTCCTTTGATGATGATGCTATCCGCATATTTTCTTAAATCCTCTTCATCACCTTGAGTTAAAACTTTATCCGTATGAATAATAATCGGCATATGGCTAATTCTTGCATCCTTCAGTTTTTGGAGCAGTTCAAAACCAGACATGTCTTTTAGTTTTAAATCTAAAATAATACAATCTACTGATTCTGACTCTAAAATATTTAATACGTCCGAGCCGTTATTTGCTGAAACAATTTGAATGCCTTTATTTTCTAAGATATTCCTTATCTCTTCTACTTCCTCATTGCTTTCATCTGCAATTAAAATCTTCTTAAATGGTTTTGATATCATGACTTCAAACTTTTCAAAAGCTAAATCAAGATTCTCAATACTGGCTGGCTTTTTAAGGTATCCAATTATACTCTCTAAAGCTTTTGACTCCATTTGAACTTCACCACCTGACACGACGTGAATAGGAATGGCAGCAGTAACTTCATTGGCTTTTAGTCGCTCAATGACCTTCCAACCTAATATATCTGGAAGACCAATATCTAACAAAATA
Source organism: Clostridiaceae bacterium (assembly GCA_014380625.1). GTDB lineage: Bacteria > Bacillota > Clostridia > Clostridiales > Clostridiaceae > JACMJL01. Next base: position 3,743 of record JACMJL010000024.1, on the reverse strand, counting down.
GCATTGGGCTTATAATCAAACGCCATCTTCAAACCCGTTTCTCCATCATTTGCAATAATACACTTATATCCTTTTTCATATGCTAAATTAAGTAGAATTAAAGCAAAGTTGGGATCGTCCTCAATCACTAATAAAACCTTATCCTTTGAACCTATTGTTTTTCTATCATCATTAGGTTCTTCCAGTTCTAATACTGGTAAAGAAGTGACTGTTTCAACTTCTTTTGTCACAGCAACCTCTGTGATACTGTTAAAACCCACCTCAGAATTTTCTAATTTTGTGGGTATAATTAGAGTAAATGTACTGCCTTCACTTTCAGCACTACTTAATTCAATACTACCTCCAAGTAGACTTGCAAGATCTCTAGATATGGATAACCCTAGTCCAGTGCCGCCATATTTCCTGCTAGTTGTCCCGTCTGATTGTTTAAAAGCTTCAAAAATAACTTTTTGCTTATCTTTTGCAATACCGATTCCTGTATCTATTATAGATATTTTAATAAAATCTTGGTGGATCGCTTTATCCTCTTTTATTCCCTTATCTATTATCATTAGCACACTACCTTTTTCTGTAAATTTAAAGGCATTTGATAATAGATTTCTTATAACCTGTTGTAATCTTTGATAATCTGAAATTATTTTTATGGGTGCCTCAGGATGTACAGTAATAATGAATTCTAAGTCTTTCTTCGCTGCTATAGGACTAAAAAGCCTATTTATATCCTGCACCAAATTGTCAATATAAATCTCTTCTTGAACTATATCCATTTTTCCTGCTTCTACCTTGGATAAGTCCAATATATCATTTATCAATTTCAATAAATCTTCACCTGAGGCATGAATTACTTTGGCAAATTCTAGTTGTTTATCTGATAATGGCGTATTGTCTTTCTTTTGTGCTAGCATTTGCGATAGCACTAGAATACTATTTAAGGGTGTCCTTAATTCGTGTGACATATTCGCTAAAAACTCAGATTTATACTTACTTGTAACCTCAAGTGCTTGAGCTTTTTCTTCGATTATCTTTTGTGCATTTATTAATCTTTCATTTTTTTGATTAACATTGTTTTTTTGTGCTTCTAAACTCTTCGTTCGTTCTTCAAGTTCTTCATTTATAACTCTGAGCTCTTCTTGTTGAGATTGCATCCCTGCTTCAGATTCCTTTAATGCTTTTGCTTGTTCTTCCAATTCCTCATTATTTTGTCTTAGTTCCTCTTGTTGCGCTTGTAATCGTGCTTCTGATTCCTTTAAAGCTCTCGCCTGCTCCTCAAGTTCCTCATTACTTTGTTGCAATTCTTCTTGTTGAACCTGTAATTCCTCAGCTAGCTCAAGGCTCTTATCAAGAAGCTCCTTCATTTTTTGTCTTGATTCAACTGCTTGAATTCTATTAGCGATGTTATCACTAACTTGTTCTATAAATTCTAATTGAATATCACTAAAGCCTTCAAAAGAGCCCAGTTCAATTATACACTTAACTTCATTATCATTAAAACAGGGCGTCAACAATAAACTTTTTGGTAAGGCTTCACCAGTACCTGAAGTTATCTTTATATAATCCTGCGGAACATTAGATAGGATAATTGTCTGCTTTTCTAAAGCGACCTGTCCTACTAAACCTTCACCAATACTTATACTATTGGACATATTCTTTCTTCTCTTATACGCGTAACTTCCGAGCATTTTATATTGGTTATCATCTGCTTTAACGAATAATGCACCTACTTGCGCATTAACATAATTTGATATATATGTAATAATCCTATTTGATATAGCGTATATGTCTTGCTCATTCTGAATCAGCTCATTAAGCTCAGCCTGTCCTGTTTTTAACCAGTTCTGATCTTTGTTAAATTGAATAATTGTTTGAAGTTTGCACATAAATATATTAAAATATTTAGCCATATCTCCTAACTCATCTTCAGAATTGGCTTTTAATCGAACCTCTAAGTTAGCATCCCCTTCTGAAATATCTTTAAAAGTGCTAGTTACTGTCCTTACTGGCGCTACTACTAACCTTACTATGATAATCGTAATAAAAACAGATAAGATAAACGCGGATAAAACAAGGATAAACATCGCGATCATTGCTCGATCGTTACTTTGTTTTACCTTTGATACCATTTGTTCTTGAAGGTGTGTCATAAGTGTTTTAATGTCATCTGATAGCGTTGTTATCTTAGGACCTATTTCATCCATTCTACTTATTATCTGATTTCTAGCCTCAATAACATCAACAATTTTATCAAAGCCATCAGAATATTCTTGTTTTCTATTAAATACTTGATTAATGACATCTCTAAGTTGTTCATCATTTAAAAATTGTTGGCATTGAATAAGCCATTCATCCATTTCTACAAAATATGCTTTTGCCGCTTCTGCGTCCTGAGTACTATTAGTTTCTAAAAATTTGGCTACGTATACTCTTGAAAGTAATAAAAATTGATATGCCTTAGAAGATACATAGTACAGATCTTCGTCATTATTCTCATAAGAGGTTTCCATAATATAGTTTAAGTTTTGTTCAAGCTCCGGACCAATAGTAATTAAAACATTATTATAGATATCGTTTCTTTGTTTTCTATACTCAACTACTTGTAAAAATCCCTCACTATATTGTTCAAAATAACTTGACATATCCCTTATGGACTGTTCTTGCTCTGTTCCCTGAAAATCCATTTGTAAATCATTAATAAACCCCTTTATTTTAGAAGAGTGCTCTTCAAACTCTATCTTATACTTTTCATCACCTACTTGTACAAAATTCTTGAAGTTTATACGGCTTTCAAGTAAATTTTCTTGGATGTCACCAATAAGTAAGGTATCTACAGAAATAGTTCTATAAGATGAAAAGTTCCCATTTATTCGACTTAACCCAAAATATCCAAATAAGACTGTAATCAGTAATAACAGAATAATTGAACCAAATCCAACTGAAAGTTTTGCTCCAAGCTTTAAATTCTTTAAAATTGACATAGTTACACCTCTTTATAGGTTATTATAATACATATTTCGACAGATTTTGACTACTTCCTTTAAGATTTTTTTCTTTAATTCGTTTCATCACTAAGCACTTCTTATTTTACACCATAAATATAACTAATTTTCAATTGTCATATTACATTTTGGTGACAAATCAATGCAATATTAGTAAACGGTAAACCATAAGTACTGATATAAAAATTACCGCCATTTCAGGCGGTAGAAATTCTCTCTGTTGTCTTCATTTCCCCCAAATAGTAAACCTCTTTGGAAATTTTATCGTCCTTGTTCTTTCTGACAAATAACTCCATAGAAATGCCCAATCTTTTTGCATTGTAGGCAGCTTGTACATCCTTTGAATAGAAGAAGGTGATATGAAATGATCTTTGTGATTGATGGAGGCTATTACAGCTTCTGCCTTTTCGTAGTTAATAAACACAAATCGATGGAGGTATAAATCTTCTTTTTGGAAATCGCATCAAAATTAATGGTCGAGCAGCCTGGAATCACCCGACTTCCCTCCGACACATAACGCCCTAACCTCGGAAATTACCATCTGTATAATTCATAACAATACTTCAGAAAATAACAATATTTTCAAGTTATACGATGATTAAATATACTATATCTTTATCTATATAAACAAAAGTAAACCCTGCGCAAAAGGTTTCTTTAGCGAAGTCTTTTCTTGGTTTTTAGGTAATTACTATCTTTCAGTTCGTTTAACCATCTATAAATCTAGATATTGGGTCTTTATGCTATGCA
>JACMJL010000222.1 GCA_014380625.1 Clostridiaceae bacterium | reverse complement strand
TTTTCATAATTTAGAAATTTATGAATAGTAATATAAAAACTGAAAAACAGGGGATATTTTATGCATAGAAAAATAAATCACAAAAAATCATCGACTAAAGAAAATATAATTGCATATTTCATTATGACAATTTTAATTGTAACCTCATCCATCTACTTAACTACTTTGCCTAAGGCTAATGATATAGCAATTAAAGGAATAAAGCCAGATATCCCAAATGTCAAAGCTGTTATAAATAAAGTTGAATCTAGTACTAAGTCTGTAAAAAAAATAGAGCCTAATGCTAAGGTTACCAAAAACAATATACCTTATAAGATAGTATCAGAGAAAATCACACCAATTCCTAAAACTGTCAAAAAAGCTGTGCCTAAAGTAATAGTTCCTAAGAAATTACTCCCGACTCCTAAGGTGGTTAAGAAAACAAACCTTAACAAAATAGTTGTAGGTAAGATTTCCCGAAACCAAGCCTATAAGAGAGGAATGGACATTATAAATTATGTTTGGACATATAATGCTAATCTAAATGGAATAAAAAGTAATGACCAAATATCACTTCCTACGTATCTAAAAAGCGTAAAGCAAGTTAAAATCGCTGGGATACCCTATTGCTGGGGTGGTTATACTTCCCTTGATATAAGCGACCAACCATATGTGATTAGCTTTAATGATGCTATTAAAAAGGGCTATACAACTGGTAATATATATTGTGTTGGTAATTATAAGAATCTAACTGCAGGTCTTGATTGTTCTGGCTTTGTATGTGCAGTTTTTAAAATGCCAGGAAAATATGGTACAGATACTCTTAATGATTACTTTAATATCATTAAGATGAAAGATTTAAAACCAATGGATATTCTAAACTGTAGGACTAAGCATGTTTTTATCTATTTAAAAGAAACACCGGATAAAAAAGGCATAATTACTATGGAAGCTTCCTATGATAAGTACTCTAATAACAGTGAGAAAACTATAATTAATTATAGAAGCTGGGATTCAATAAAAGATGGTGATAAGGGTAAACCATTTATTGCTATGAGATATAAAGGATTAGTTGATGATGCCATTAACTTCTTTAAGGATAAAAACGAATATAATGATGGTGAAAAATATGCAGTTGGAATAAAGCAAGATCAACTATTCAAGGGATATATTGATTATGCTGACGATATTGATTACTTTAAATTAGATGTAATTAAAAATTCAAAATACACTCTACAAATTCAAAAATTACCCATATTCTGTAATATGACCATCCTTAATTCAAAAAATAAAGTAATTTTAAATATCACTAAGCGAGGATTATATAATATAGATTTAATGAAAGATGTATATTATATAAAATTTCAAGGCATTGATTTTAAATTTAATAGCAATAAAGATTATTTATTTAAGTTCCAAAATTCTATAAAGCAAAGGGTATTTAAACTAAGTTCATCCCAGGTCACAACTACAAAGACAATAAACATATCGACCTCTTCAACAAAACACAGGGGCAAAAATAGAGATGAGTATATTTCCTTAGCTTGGAATAACAGTTGTTGAGATGCTAGTTAATAACAGGCCCTTTGACATAAATGTTGCATTTGATTAATCTTTTACATTGGGTATATTAATCATAATAAAAAGAGCTCAATATGAACTCTTCCAAAAAAAATTAATTCTGTAATTCAGATCTTTTAATAGTACTTATCTTTAATTTTTCAAAACCATAATCTAATAAGCTCGCAGCATCTTTATAATAGCCCTTTACACCAGATAAAAGAACAACAACTAGTGTTTTTCCATTTCTAGTAGCTGAGCCAATATATGTGTGCTTAGCCTTAATAGTATAGCCTGTTTTTATACCGTTTGCATCTGGATACTTATATTTCTGACTATATAAAAGTTTATTCTCATTATGAAGATGCCTAATTTCCGG
>JACMJL010000221.1 GCA_014380625.1 Clostridiaceae bacterium | reverse complement strand
GTTGTATGTTAAACAAAGTGCCATCACATGTGAAGAAAAATTTCTGAACTTCAGGCTAGTAGCACCCTTTGGCATAGAATATAAATCTATATCAAAGAAATCAGTGATGAATTCACGGTAGATGTAATGCAGTTTGAATTTGGATTTATCTTTCATGTATTCCTCAAGATCTCGTAGAGAAAGCTTTGCAAGTGAATTCAGGTAAAAACTACATTTTTTATTAATGCACTTATGGATATAAAAATTCTTGCGGTTTTTCTTTTTAATCAAAGCATGTCCACAAAAGGGACAAATGAAGGTCTCGGTTTTAAAGTCAACTTTGTTTTTGCTGAAATGTAGATCGCAAACCTTACAACAGAGCTGCCCACGACCGCCAGCGTTATCGTAGATATAGATATGAGGCGCACCACAGCGAGGGCACACAGTGTCAGGAGATACAGGATTCTTGCCACGGGGATTTACAGGTTTCTTATCCTTACCATTAGTGGCACTGTACTCTTTTAAAAGTTTTTTAAAATCAAGCTTTTCAAAGGTTTTGATAACAGGTAGTTTATCTACCGTAAGTTTTTTATATTTAGGACTTGTAATATCATATTTCGAAGAATTTAAAGGTATATTTTTCACAATGAAAACAAGTAATTGGTTTATCTGAGAAAGTAATTGTTGATTATATGTAACTAATATTGATATAATTGAACTCACAATGACACCTTCCTTTTGGAATTTTTGTTGGGTTCAGATACAACAATTATATCAGAAAGAGGGGGTCATTGTTTTTTTATACAAAAAACAGGTTAAACCCTTGCTAAAGCAAGGGTTTAAAAAAATAAATAATTGATAGTGTTAACACTATCAAAGATAAGGATGTGGACTAATTGTGACAAAAAAATAAAAACCAGCGGTTCACTCTTGATTTAATTAAGTGAACCACTGATTATTATACTACTGTTTTTTTGATAATCATCACTGATTTATTAGTTTATATGAATAAATTTATTTATCCATATTACTTAATACATATTCGTCAATGGCATCCGCAACATTTTTAGAAAGCCTAACTGCTTCAACCACTGTCTTAGCTCCAGTAACTACATCCCCAGATGCAAATACCCCGGCTCTTGTAGTTCTTCCACTTAAATCAGTGGCTACAAGACCTTTATTATCAATTTCAATTCCTTTTGTAGTTGAGATAATATTAGCTCTTGGGCCTTGACTAATAGAAATAATCACAGAGTCGGTTTTAAACAATTCCTTAGTATCCTCTATAGGAACAAAGACTTCAACACCATTCTCAGCTTGGTAAGTAACAGTTTCCTGATAAATTACACCCTCATCTGTTATTTCCATAGGTAATTTATATAACTCAAACTTAACTCCATCTACTTTAGCAAGTTCAACCTCATTTTTATCCGCAGTTATACTCCCCATGTCTCCTCTATACATTATGGACACTGTCTTAACACCATTTCTAAGGGCTGTTCTTGCCACATCCATGGCAACATTTCCAGCACCGATAATACACAAACTATTCCCTAAATCATATACATCAGGATTTTTCAAATAGTCAATCGCATAGTGAACATGACCTAAACTTTCTCCTTTTATAGCTAATGCTTTTGGTTTCCAAACTCCAGTTCCAATAAAGACAGCTTTATAACCATCTCTAAAAAGATCATCAATAGTTAATACAGGCCCTATCATAGTGTTCGGTCTAATTTTTATACCCATTTCTACCATCTTGTTCTTGAATCTAGAAAGTATAGCTTTAGGCAGCCTGAATTCAGGAATACCATACATAAGTACTCCACCAATTTTGTCGTGAGCTTCAAAAACTGTTACATCATAACCCCTAGATGCTAATATAAAGGCAATAGTTATACCAGCTGGCCCAGAGCCAATAATTGCAACTTTCTTTCCTTTGATTTTTTCATAACTAGGTTTCATGAAATTCATATAGTAATCGGAAATATAATTCTCTATGGCACTTATATTAACAGGGGTTCCTTTAATGCCAAGCACACAATTCCCTTCACATTGTCTTTCATGTGGACAAACTAAAGAGCATACTAGTGAAAGTGGATTATTCTCAAAAAGCATTTCACCTGCTGCTTGAATTTCACCATTTAAAAACATATTAATCATATCTTTTATGGATGTATTTACAGGACATCCTTTACTACATCTTGGGTTGGCGCATTTTAAGCACCTTTTTCCTTCGTCAATTAAACCTCTTTGCATAAGCTTATCCACCTTATATTAATTATTTGAATCTAATATAGGCGTGTACCCATATTGGGTATATTGTACCAGAATATAAACTTATGTCAAGATATTATAACTTCATCCATCCAGTATTTTTTGTACCCAAAAGCAGGAGTATTAAACAACTCCTGCTTTCAATGATTTATTTTATTGTTGGTCATATGCTTGCTTTAATTTTTTAATGTCCAATTTATTCATTTGAAGCATGGCTTCCATAACTCTCTGGGATTTTACAGGATCAGGATCATTCATTAAATCTCCTAGGACAGTTGGAACTATTTGCCATGACACGCCATATTTGTCTTTAAGCCAGCCACATTGTCCCTTTTCTCCACCTTCAGAAAGTTTATCCCAAAGCTCATCTACTTCCTCCTGACTCTCACAGTCAACAAAAAATGATATTGCTGGAGAGAAGCTGAATACTGGACCACCATTTAACGCCATAAACTCTTGTCCTTGAAGCTGGAATGCCATTGTCATTACTGTTCCATATGCCATTCCTGAAACCTCCGACCCTTCCCCTTCATAGCGGTTCACGCTTACTATCTTTGAATTTTTAAAAACTGAGGTGTATAAATTCACAGCCTCTTCAGCTTGATTATCAAACCATAAAAATGGGGTTATTTTCTGCATATAAATTACCTCTTTCCTTTGTAAATTGGGAATCGAAACCAAAGCCAAGTTTTTTAAAGAAATCCATGGATTTATTCAAATTCTTTACTGGTAAAATAACAAATATTTTTGTACTCATATACTTTACCTCCTTTAGAATTAATCTATACTCCCTTATTCTTTTAGAGTTGTTAATTGTTGGTTGATAATTATTATTATATAATAATTTATATAAATATGCAAGAAAAAAAGTAAGTAATGTCTTCTAGGTAAAGACTATTCTACGTAAAATTGGAAAAGCTATTACTACTATTTAGAAATTTTAACTTAAAACTGTATAAGAAAATATTAAAAAGAAATAATAAGATAGTAGGTGCAATACTATAAGGAGCTATAAGAAATTCTCCTTATTAATGATGGAGGTAAAAACATGTCAGAAATAAAATTTTGTGAAAATAACTTTAACTTTGGAACAGATGAAACTATGAAAAAACTAAAAGAAAACCACAGTAATGCTGATGTATCCGTAGAATCTTGTCTAGGGTATTGTGGCGATTGTGCTACAGGACCTTATGCCTTAGTAAATGATGAAATGATACAGGCAGATACAGCCGAGGAATTGTTAAAGAAAATAGAAAAAATGATTTAAATAGTTGGATACATGACTTGGGGCATATGCCCTTTTTTATTACCCTTTTTTACGTTACAATTATGAGAAAGCTCTTTGGGTGTAAATATTTCATAACATAATAAGTCTTCCGCTCATATTATATGATATGTAATATAATTTAAGATTTTTAGGAGGTGCCAACAGTTGCTTAAAAAGAAAACATATAGTATCGATGCAAAGGTAGCTAAAGACTTTGAGGAATACTGCAATAGAAACTCAATTAATATGAGTAAGTGGCTTCAAAATAGAATGTCAGAACTTATATTAAATGATTACAAAAAATGATTTTTAAAAATGCACAAGTAATAATTGGATTAATTGGATGATTTAAAAGATTCACAATATTTGTCGAATCAGATATAATCAGAGTATCTTAAATAAAATTAACTATAATTCACAATAACATAGGGGGCAAATATGAAAGGAACAGTTGTTTCTACTTGGGTAAAAACACTAAGACGCTTATACGGAAATGAACTTGTTAATAAAGCAATGATTGAAGCAGGTTGGGATAGTAAGAAGATTTTTTCTCCAATAGAGAATGTAGAGGATGATAGGCCTAAGGCTATGGTAGCATATATTTCAAAAGCAAAGAATGTATCAGTTAAAGAGTTGTGGAGAATTATTGGAGAAGATAATCTATATTCTTTTTTGACTGATTATCCTGCGTTTTTTCAACATGAAAATCTATATACCTTTCTAAAATCATTATTTGATGTACATGTAGCTATGACTAAGAAATTTTCAGGAGCTAAACCACCCTTAGTCACCCTTGAACCTATTTCAGATAGACAAGCTATTTTTAGTTATACTTCTAATCGTGGTATGTTCGACTATTTATTAGGAATGTTAGAAGGAAGCTGTTCGTATTTTAAGGAGAAGGTGGAAATTGAAGAAATTGAAAGAACTGAAACCACTTTAAAACTAAAATTAACCTTTGAAAAAGACATTTATTTTAAAAAGAATTATACCTTTAATAAATTGTTATCCTTTGGTTTTATAAAAAATATTAGTGTTAAAACAGCAGCTTTCACATTTATAGCAACTACCATTGGCCTTATGACCATGTTAGCGCTAAAAGTTAATAATACCGTTTTAGTAGCATTAGGCATTATAATTGCTAGTTTTTCAACCTTTATATCTAGTTCTATGTTAATGAGGCCTAAAAAATATATTTTTAATGCAATAAAAGAATTGCAAAAAAATAGTTACATTGAAAATGGCTCTATAGATACTGGAGACTTTTTTGAGGATATGTATAAGGAAATAAAAGCCTATATGAATACTGTAAAAGCTGATTTTGTTGGGTTTAAAGGAGTAACAGATGAGATGAGTACTTTTGTTACTAGTATTAATGAAATTGCTGAGACTATGAATGTTACTTCAATAGAGATTTCAGGAGTAGTTGAACAGTTAGCTAATTCAGCTGTAAGCCAAGCTGACAACACTGAAAAATCTGTTTCAATTTTAAATGACAATATTGAATCACTGAAAGCAATAGTTTTAAGTGAGAACCAAAATAAAGATGAATTGCAGATAGCCATTGGTAAAATTAATAGCAGTTACTTAAGTATTGAAGATTCGAGCAAAAACCTTTCAGAAACCTTAGTTAAATTTAGTGAAGTTAAACAAAAGGGGATCGAATTAGAGGACAAGGCTAAAAATATTACTAGTATAGTTTCAATAGTTTCAGGAATATCTGAGCAGACTAATTTATTAGCCCTTAATGCTTCTATAGAAGCAGCTAGAGCAGGAGAAGCTGGTAGAGGATTTGCAGTTGTTGCCGATGAAGTTAGGAAACTGGCTGAACAAACTAAAGATGCCGTAGAGGAGATTAACACTAATTTAGTTCAATTCGTTAATGAAATTGGCCAACTGGTTAATAATATAGAAACACAGTACCTTACTCTAGATGGAGAAACAAAAAGGTTAGGAACTGCCAAAGATATAAGCTTTGAAGCAAATAATTCTATAATTATTGTTTCTAAATCTTTAATTGAAACAGTAAAGAAGCTCAATGAAGAAGCTGTTTCAATATCTAATATTTATGATAATATTGAATCATTAGCAGCTCTAGCGGAGGAAAATTCAGCTGCATCTGAAGAAGTAAGTGCTAGTGTATCAACTAATTCAAATGAAGTACAAAAGTTAGTTGTGAAGATTGGTGATTTTAATAATATAACAGATGCATTTAAAACAGACCTAGCTAAATATAAAATTTAACTTTAGTTAGGCTAAACACTTAATACCTTAGCCATTAATGCTTTCAAGTGTTTTCTTGGAAGCATTTTTTAATGTTTAGTATATTTTCGCACCAAAAGGGATCAATCCAAGTCTAGCAAATTTAAAATGTTGAAGTCCGAACGGTATCCCTATAATTGTTATACAAAAAATTACGCCTATAATGATGTGTGCTATAGCAAACTCCCATCCGAAAAGAAAGATCCAGATGATATTAAAAATCAATCCTCCAACTCCAAAGTTACCAAGCTCTATTTCCTTCCCGAAAGGCCATAACACAAATATGGAAATTTTAAAACACTGAACACCAAAGGGTATCCCAATAATTGTCACACACAAAATTATACCTGCAGAGGCCCATAAAATTGCTGATATAATTCCACCAAATACTAGCCAGATAATATTACCTAAAAAATTCATTGTCTACCTCCCTTCTTATTTTACTCAAAAACCAAATAAATAAATTAATTTTTATGGAGACCTCAGTTTATTAACTTTTGATACTCTCAGCAAAGGTTTCTAGCTTCGACCTCCATTCATTTCCCTGTAAATCACTCCTGCTAAAATCAACTGTTGCTAAAGGTGATTTTCCTGTTAATACTTCTAAATCCTTAAATATCTTGCCATTACATATACCTCCTTGAGAAACAAGAAAGGCAACTTTTTTAAATTCAGCCTTATGTTGTCCGATGTAGGTACGAACTGCTGGAGCTGCTACAGAAGCCCATGTTGGCGAAGCAAATATTAGAATTTCATAATCCTGAGGATTAAAATTATTAGCCTGTATAGGAGTAATATTTTTAAAAGTTGCGTCTTTACCTCCCGTAATAAATCCCCAAGCTCCCTGTCTGTTTTTTAAGTCAACTATTTTTTCTACGTCTGCGCCTAAAACTTCTGCCAATTTAATAACAGCTTTTTCTGTATATCCACTTCTTGAGTAGTATACAATTAATATATTCTTCATCCTATCATCTCCTTAGTAATCTTTAACTAAATTTTTCATTATATTTATATATTTTACCAGCTTAACCTTAGGCTTTCAATCTTTTAATCTGATAATTCCATTAAAATACTTTCAAAAGGTGCCCTAGCATTAATGATAGGTACACCTTTTCTTAGAAATTTATTTGGCAAATTTATATCATATGTTTATAAAGTCCGAATTAATCCTTTTAACAGCTTTTGCTGTATACATATGAATTATAGTAGTCTAGAACATATTTAGATTTACATTCTCATTAACATTTTTATTGCCATAAGGTGCCATATTAGGATAAGGCATATTACCATAAGGCATAGTAGGATAAAATGGATATCCTGAACATTTAGGGGTATAGAATTTTGGTTTAATCCATTTCATTTTTGGTACAGGAATTTTAGGTAAACAAATCTTAGGTTCGCAATCATGATGATGGCTGTGACGATATCCTGGTGTATTCATGTCATCTACATCTAAATTAACGTTAAGATTTTTATTAGTATTTTTATCTCCATAAAAAGGCGCATTTCCGTACCCAATACTAGGTCCGTATCCAAATCCTGGTCCATACCCAGACCATGGTGCATATCCAAATCCTGGTCCATACCCAAACCCGCTGTTACAGCAACAATGGTGATGATGATGATGACCACGATAATCAGGTTGATCAATAGATTCTTCTTCAAAATTTATGTCTTCTTCTTCGTCGCCATCTCTATAAAATGGTCCTGGTTGATATGGACTATATGGGTATTGATTATATGGATTAAAACTATATGGATTAAAACTAAAAGGATAACCCCACCAGTTTGATCCGCAGCATCCATGATGACGGCTATGACGTAAGTCTGTGAAGTCTTCTGTTAATTCTTCATCCTGGTCTCTATAAAAAGGACATTGGTCATAACCTAGGTTTTTTTGAACATTTAACTTATCTTGAGAATTTTGTTGTTCCATTTTAATACCTCCAATATTTAAGCTATAATCCATGATTTTAATGATATCCTCACAAGTTTTTGTAACCTACCCAACCTGAACCATAAAAATCACCATATGGTATTGCATAAAAATACTGTTTTAGATAGGGAATCAACTTGTAAGGATATTGTGGTAGAAAAGGTAATTTACGTTCATATGGTTGAAAAGGATGCATTAACTCCTCCGTAACAAAATGATTATGTTATATTATATGAAGTAAATAATAAGAGGTTACTAAGAATTAAAAAATATTTTTAATAAATAATTGTAATATTAATGTGAAAAGTATTTTGTGAATAATCATATTAAGCTTCGTTCATAATTTAGATAGATGAATTAACCCCAATGCTATATCTTTTTAACACTTCCAATATTTTTACATATATTAATATGTACTATATTTTAGGAGGAATAAATTTGATTTTTGAATATCCATATTTTAGTTACAAAACAAAGTGTACTAAAGTTCCAATAATCCAGCCTATATTGGCAGTGAAAAATTAAAAGATAAAGTTGCCTTTATTACAGGTGGAGAAAGTGGCATCGGAAGAGCAGTTTAGCATTTCCTAAAGAAGGTGTAGATATTGTGATTGTATACATTATTTGGCATGTAGATGGCGGCAGCTTCTTGATGTCTTAAATTTCTAAACAGATAATTTTTTAAGTTAAGTGCAGATACTAATAAGGGTGTGAGGTTGTATTAATGCAGATTGGAGATATAGTAGCTCGTAAGTCCTATAATAAAGACATCGCCTTTAAGATATTGGACTTACAAGAGACTGAGAAGGGTATAATTTATGTTTTAAAAGGAGTAAACTTAAGAATATTAGCAGACTCTCTAATTGAAGATTTAGAATTTGTATCTAAAGATGATATTGGTGATATTGATAAGGTATTTAATAGAAAGATAAACACTTCTATTAATAAAGTATTGGTGAGTAGATTAAATGTAAATAAAAAATATAGGGCTCCCTTATTTGATAAAAATATTAATCATAGGGAGGTTCCCTTTGGAAGACCTGGAAGGGTACTTCAAATAGATGCAGATTCAGAGTATATGAATGCATGCCTTAAAGTATATAAACAACTTTCAATTGAAGCTATCGGATATGTTATAGCTGAGAAAGATCAAAGCAGTTCTGTAGTAGATCTAATTAAAAAAGTAAGACCAGATATTGTGGTTATTACAGGTCATGACGGTATGATTAAAAGGGCCAATAATTACTTAGATCTTGCAAATTATAAAAACTCAAAGTATTTTGTTGATACTGTAGCCAAGATTAGAACTTATCAACCTAATTATGATGACTTAGTAATATTTGCTGGGGCTTGTCAATCCTGCTATGAAGCAATACTAGATGCAGGTGCAAACTTTGCGAGTTCACCAAATAGAGTTCTTATTCATTGTTTAGATCCAGTTTTTGTATGTGAAAAAATTGCTTACACTAATTTCGAAAAAATAGTTCCTATACAAGACGTACTTGAAAATACTATTACTGGTTTAAAGGGAATTGGTGGGCTTCAAACTAGAGGTAAGTATCGCGAGGGGTTTCCAAGATCACAATATGCATGACTGAATGAAATGTAAAACAGGCTCCAGCTGAAAAACCGCAGGAGCTTGCTTTACTATTTCAGGGATTTTATTCATTTTGACTATAAATTTCCTTAAAATTATTAATAAAAGACATATATATTTCCCTTTCCTCAATAAGTTCCTCTAGTTTATTATTAAAAGTTTCTGTAGACCAGTTCACTTCGCTGTAGTAATATCTATTAGAAAGTCTCCAAAACCTTTGAGGAAATAGTAGAAATGCATATAAAACCTTATATTCCTCTTCTTTAAGAGAATCAACTTCATTATATGCATTAATTATTACTTGTGCGAATTCTATGTTCCAATCATTTCTTTTTAGAACTTTTATCATAAAATTTGAAATGTCAAAAACTCTTATTTCTCGTTTGCAATATTCAAAATCAATAATATTTATTTCATTATTTTTATCAATTATAATATTATTATAAGTATAATCGTGATGACAAAACCCCTTCTCCTCTTCAGCTAACTCACATAATTCAAGATATTTAGATTCTGTTAATATCTTCATGGCTTTCTTACCTGTATCCTTAAAAAAGTCAATGGTCTTAATATAGTTTAAATCGAAATTATTTTTTTTATTCGATTTTCTAGCCAGACTCCTCATTTTATCAAAGGATTTTATTCTTTTATCCATTAAATGATTCCATCTTCCTAAATCAGTCTTAAGTTTACTATTTTCAGGTAGTTCATATCCCTTAGAGGACAAATGCATGAAAGCCAAACTTTTTGCCGCGTTAACAAGATCTTCTTTTATATGAAAATCACACTGTCTTCCTTGAATCCAATCGGAAAGAGTGTATAAATCTTCATTTACTAGGGCATATGGATTTCCGTCTACGTTCAAACAATATTTATCCACTCTAGGAAACCCATTATTCATAAGATGTTCTTTTGCAGCACCTACGAATAGCAACTTTGGAATATTGAAATCTATCTTTTTTAGGCATTTATCTCCTTGGTTTGTTTTCAACAAATAAACACCTTTACTTGGCTTTAAATTTTCAATTTTAATATTGAATTGCCTTTCTATCTCAACTTCTCTCATCAATTCGATCGCCCCCCTCTTACTATATGAACCTTTCAGTAATTTTAGAATATGTGCTATATTAATAAATGCCCAATGAAATTTTCATTAGACATTCATTAATTATTATATTATTTTAAAAAATTACCTGCCAGAAATCCAACTATTGTTGTTACTAATGAAGTAATTATCTGAATGCTGATCTTTTCCCATTTTTTAGCTGGAATCATTTCTAAAGCCGTAATTCTGTCATCTCTCTTTTCAAGTTCTACTCTCATATTTTCATAAATCTTTTCAATTTTATTATCAAGTTTTGTATCTATACTTTTTAGGCTTTCGTTTATTTCTCTTAAGAGGTCAGCTGTATTATTTACCTTTTCATTTTTTTGAGCTGCTAAAACCTCGATGTTTTTTAGATTTTCAAAGATTTTTGCGATATCACTTGTATGATGTTCCGTAGTTTTTAAAATTTCTTTTATCTGTGTTGCAGCAGCACAAGTTAAACATTGATCATCCATATTGCACCTCTATTCTCTAGGCACAGGCTCAACACCCTGCTTGGCTATTTTTTTATATCAACTAAATTTGGAAAAGTAGTTTTATAAATACCATCCTTAAGTCTTCTAGGGTGGTATTATAATATGAAAATCGAACCTAATTGTTTCCCAAAATAAAAACTGAGTTCACTTAAGATAAACTCAGTTTTATAAATTATTACAATAAAAAAATACTGCACTTTGGGGGGAACCCAGTGCAGTATTTCTTTGATTTATAAATAAAGCAATATTAAAAGGCACTACAATATAAATTATACCCACATATTATTATTTTAAACATAAATCTTAATTAGTTTCCCTATATCAATTTGAATTTGCTATTTTGTTCCTATGCCTTATCTTATCAGCTATCATTGCCATAAATTCCGTATTTGTAGGTGTTCTGTTCCCGTTAAGTATTGAATAACCAAATAGTTTATTGATGTTTTCAACCTGT
>JACMJL010000220.1 GCA_014380625.1 Clostridiaceae bacterium | reverse complement strand
TCATTATTAAGCCCTCCGAATTATAAAGTTTGTATACTCTATATATTCGACATCGATGGTCTAAAATCCTTTTTGCCTAATAAAAAAATACCCAAATTAAAAATTTGAGTATTTTCCATTTTATGTTTGTCAACACTCTGAAGGAGCACCTTGGTGCTCCTTTAATTGTTTATATAGTAATTATTAAATAACAAATAGGAGAAAGTAATAAATGACCATAATACTTAAACCTAAAGGTATTCCAAATTTCATCCATTCAGAACTTTTTATTTTCAATTTTCCAGCTGAAATGATATTAGGAATATTTCCTGGAATCATCATGCCTCCGCTTATTAAGAGTCCAATAATTATTGAATTTATCTGCTCAGTAGTCATCTTAATACTTATTTCAGCGGCTGCAAGTGTTGCATTATCAAGAACTGCCGAGGACATATTAATCCAATACAACAACTTACTATCTAAATGTATTATATAGGTATCTACTAAAGGTCTAAAACCTGCGCCAAGCATATCTAACGCGATAATAAATATAAAAATCTTAACACCTCTAAAAATAATATCTAAATTTGATTGTTTTTCAATTTCTAATTTCATATCATCTAAAGGGTCATTGTACTGCTTTCCATAAAAAGAGCCTAGCAATCCAAGTACCACAACAGTAGGAATTATATATATACCAAGATGAATAAACATGTACCAAAAATCTAAATTTAATTTAGTAGCAATAATTGTTGATAAGGGCTCTCCAACTGGTGTTAATATGGAACCTAGACCAATGGAGAAACAGGCGATTATGTTTATTTTTATTTTGTTTACTCTGCTAACTGGAAGCATCTCTATAATTTCTACTAAAAAAAGTGCGGCTATTATTGCTGTTATCATACTCGATACTAGTCCAATAAAAATGATCATTATAAAAATAAATAACTTTAAAGGTATATGAATTAAAATATAGCCTACTAATTTTTGAATATGTTTGTTTACGTACCTAAATAAAAATCCTCCAATTAGTACTGCGGCTGTGATCATATATAAGAATTGATTCTCTAAAACTTCTAAAATAAAATGAACAGTAATAGATTTGGATATAATCATTGCTAATGCCCCCATGATAAAAAGAAAAATTTCGAGGTTGTCCTCCACCTTTTTTACCGTTAAGGGTAATAGTAAAATAAATAATAATATCACTAATAAACCAATATACATTTTTAATCCGTCCTCTCTATGCTTATTTTAGGCAAAAAATAAAGGTGGGAAACTCAAAATTGAGTTTCCCACCCCAGAAACAATATTACTCTTGGAATAGAATTATTTAAATCCTTCCAACCTAAAACAAATATTAATTTAAAGTTATTATATCAATTGCTAGTTATTTAATCAATAAAATTATTTTAAAGGTTACAAAAAACCTATAACTTAGAATGCTTGCTAATATTTTTCCCTAGGGTATACCTAAGTGTAAGACTATTTTGGATAGAATGTTCAAGCTATTTTAATAAAAAGAATTGTGTTATAATAATATTAAAATTTATAGTAGTATATGGTGAAATTCGGATTAGTATGTCTATATATAAATTAACGGTGTTACAGAATAACATTTAGTAAGTAAATGTTAAGGGAGCCATTTTCATAGCCAACTCTCCGTAAAGAGGTTGCTTCTGAGATGGTTTTTTGCGTAAAAGTAAGCTATCAAAGGTATATTTTTTTAGATGAGTTTGAGCAGATAATTCTTGTCTTAAAATTCAAACTACAAATTATGAAAGGATGGTCTTGAAGATGAAAGTCAATATGAATAAGGTAATAGCTATTTCACTAGTGTATTTTATTGGCTTGTTTGCTTTTACAGGATGTAGAAATAAAGATGAAATGATTAACATAGAAGACTTAAGGTCTGTTCCTCAAGCTATAGCTTCAGAGGATAAGTCTACATCAACAGAAAAAAGTGTAGTTATTGCTACTGCTATTTGGGAACCCTACGAATTTGAGGAAAATGGAGTGATAAAAGGAATAGGAGTGGATATAGTAGCAGAAACCTTTAAACGAATGGAATATAAAGTAACAATGAAGACTTTACCTTTTGCAAGAGCAATAGAAATGTTAAAAGCTGGTGGAGTTGATATGATTATAGACATAAAAAAGACAGCTGAAAGGCAGGAATTTGGTGTTTTTTCTAAAGAACCAATAATTACTACCTATACCTCTTTATTTGTTAAAAGTGATTCTAACATTGAATTTGACGGAAATATCTTAGATTTAAAACCATATAAAATAGGTATAATACGTGATTATACCTATGGAGAAGAGTTTGATAATGCAGTAAAAAATAAAGTTTTACAAGTAGAACAGGTAGATGATAAGCTACAAAATATATATAAAATTTTGGATAATCGTATAGATATTTGTATAGAAAATAGATTAGTTGAACTGGCTGCACTGAATAAAACAAACAATCAGAACAAATTGAAAGAATTAAAACCTGTATTAAACGAAACAGAAGTTTACGCCTTTTTTAGAAAAGGTAAAAATACAGAGAAAATGGTAGAAGAGTTTGATAATAAATTAGTAGAAATAAAAAAAGATGGAACCTCTCAAAGAATATACCAGTCTTACATTAAGTAGATTACATGAGAAAACAAAGTTAAAGGTGGGTTAAGTGTGAAAATACCAATTATTTCAAATTCAAAATCTGTCCGAAATAAGTTTGCTGTTCCTGTAATTTTATTCACAGTATTATTACTTATTCTTTCTAATTTTTATACCATTGAAAAAAATAGAAAACAATATCATTCGAATTTACGAGATAAAGCAATATATACGGCTGAACTTGGAGCTTATGCACTTATAGATCCTCTATGGAATTTCAATAATGATGGTGTAAAAATGAGTGGAGAAGCACTGTTAAAGGATAACGAAGTAGGATACTTAGAGATAAAAAATTCTGAAGGTAAAGAGATTTTTAAAACTATTAAATCCGAGGATAGGTATAAAAACACTAAGTGGATTTATGCTTATGGAAACATCATGAAGGAAAATGTTAAAATTGGATATATAAAGGTTGGAGTGATCCAATATTATGAACAGAAGGCTATGGAGAAAAATATACGAGATGCCAGTGTAGAAATTATTACAATGTCAATTATTTTATGGATCATGATTATTTCAATATCTTCGTATGTTACAAAACCTATAAAAGAGTTAAAAACTAGCGCAGAAGAAATAGCAAAGGGTAATCTGAAAATTAATATCAATATTAAATCTCAAGATGAAATTGGTCAATTTGCAAATACTTTTACTTTTATGATTGATAAATTAAGTTTAAGCTACGATGAATTATTATCCCTACATGAGGAATTATCATCAATAGAGGAAGCACTTCGAGAACAATATAAAGAACTTCAATATAAAGACGAGGCCTTAACAAATAGTGATGAAAGATATAGACTTGCAATAGACGGTGCTAATGATTCAATTTGGCAATGGGATTTAGGTACAGGAGACTTTTTTGCCTCTGATAAGCTTTTTGAAATTACAGGCTATGACCTAAATAAGTGTATTAACTTAACCAGGTTATTAAAGGAATTAATTCATCCGGATGATCTAGCTATGGCAAGAAATGATCTTCAAGAACATATTAAAAATATAACTAAAGTTTACAAATCTGAATATAGGGTTAAGATACTTGATGGTTCTTATATTTGGGTATCATCAAGAGGGAAGGCTTTAAGAGATTCAGAAGGTAAAGCAATTAAAATTGCAGGTTCTATTGCAGATATTACAGATAAAAAAATATCCGAAGATAAAATAAAGTTTATGGCTTTTCATGATTCGCTTACTAACCTTCCAAATAGAACCTTTTTCATGAACAAACTAAATGACCAAATAGAATTGGCCAGTGATAAGAATACAGAAGGTGCAGTATTTTTTATAGATTTAGATAACTTTAAAAATATAAATGATACCATGGGTCATGATTATGGAGATAAACTTCTTATTTATTTAGCAAAACAATTGGAATACTTGATAGATGAAAAAGACACTATCTGCAGATTAGGTGGAGATGAATTTATAGTACTTCATCCTTATCTAGAAACCTCAGAAGTAGTACAATATGCAAAGTTGTTGCTTGCTTTGTTCAATAGAATTTTTGAAATTGATAATAAGCAAATGTATATTACAGCAAGTGTGGGGGTGGCTATATATCCAAAGGACGGCTCTGATGCAAATAGTATTTTAAAGAATGCTGATGCAGCTATGTATAAAGCAAAAGAATTAGGGAAGAATGGATTTGCTTTATACGATGCAAAAATGTATTTGCAACTAGCGAGAAAAACCTGTATTGAAAGGATATTGAGGGACTCAATTAAAAATAATGAACTAAGTATTTATTATCAACCACAGTATGATACACAGAAAAATGAAATATTTGGATTTGAAGCTCTACTTAGGCTAGATAGTAAGGAGTTAGGACCTATATCTCCTGTAGAATTCATTCCCATAGCAGAAGAATCAGGATATATAACTAAATTAGATCGATGGGTGCTTAACGAGTCTTGTAAACAAAGTGTAAAATGGCTCGAGGCAGGCTATAAATTCAAAAGTATTAGTATAAATGTTTCTTCAGTGGATATACATCAACCAGACTTTTTAGAAAGCATTAAAACTATTCTTAAAAATACAGCCATTAACCCAAATATTGTTGAACTTGAAATTACTGAAACGGTTCTCATGCAATCACTTGATTCTAGTATAAATATATTAAAGGAACTGAATGATATGGGCATTCGAATTGCTCTTGATGACTTTGGAACTGGATATTCTTCACTAAACTATTTAAGAAAAATTCCGATTTGCACCTTAAAAATTGATAAGTCTTTTATAGATAATATTACTTCAAGCACAAAAGAGGAGTCAATTATTAATAATATTATTCAAATGGCACACAGCATGGATTTAAAGGTTGTAGCTGAAGGTGTAGAGACAAAACATCAACTTTCAATACTTAAAGACAGAAACTGTGATTATATCCAAGGTTATTATTATAGCAAACCACTTCCTGTAGATGAAATTGAAAAGTTATTAGCATTAAACAAAACAACATAGAGTATAAACATCATCCACAAACTATTTAAGATAATATTATAATTAAAAAGGCTCAGCTTTAAAAGTCATTTTTAGAAGCTGAGCCTTTTTTATTTATTTAGATAGGAATAAGTATAAATACATAGTTTAACAAACTAATTAGCATATTAGTCTACTTTTATTAAAAACTTAACAAGTGTACACTTATGTTGTTACCAACCAATATTTGGTAATTTAAATTTTGAAGCAGGGAAATTAAATTGATAAAATTTGAGGAGGTGAGCTTTTAGGCGAAAATTATCAGTAAATAAAATTCATTCATTATTGGTGTTAAAAAACAAATTTGGAGGTAAGAAAATGAAAAAACCCTTTAAGAAGTCTATGAACTTCTTCTTAGCAGTGGCAATGATAGTAACACAAATTCTAGTACTACCAACAACAACCTACGCTGCAGACACAGTTAACTTAGCACTTAACAAGCCTATAACTGCCAGTAATTATACTCAAACTTATGTGGCTACTAATTCTAATGATGGTAGCATTAACAGTTATTGGGAAGGTGCAGCAAACGCATATCCTAACAACCTTACTGTAGACCTTGGTAGTACACAGTCTGTGAACAAGGCTGTACTGAAATTAAATCCTGCTACCGTGTGGGCTACAAGGACACAGACTTTTGCTATCTTAGGTAGTACAGACAACATATCCTTTACTACAATTACTGCTTTAGCTACCTATACTTTTAATCCAAGCACCAGTAATACAGTGACAATAAACTTTACGAACACAAATACAAGGTATGTTCGCTTAAGCTTTACTACTAACAGTGGAAGTACTGGAGCGCAAGTTGCAGAATTCGAAGTATATGGGGGAACTACTACATCTCAACCTGATCTTTCTGTTACCGCTTTGACCTTCACACCAGCAAATCCAACAGTTGGACAGACGGTTACACTTACAGCAACAGTTAAGAATATTGGAACAGCAACAACACCCGCAGGAGTAACAAATGTAGTTGGCTTTAATATCGGAAGTACAAAAGTAACAGGCTCAACAACTTCATCCATAGCAGCCGGCGGCACAGCAACGGTAACCGCAAACTGGACATCAGTAGGAGGAACTTATACAGTATCAGCAAATGCAGATGATACAAATGTCATAGCTGAAAGTAGTGAATCAAACAACTCCTTTTCAAGCGCAATACAACTGGTTATTTCAGGTGGTGGTAGTACTACAAAATATGAAGGAGAAAGTGCTACACTTTCTGGCGGAGCAAAAGTCAATACTGACCATTCAGGTTACACTGGTACAGGCTTCGTTGATGGTATCCAAACTTCAGGCTCTTCTCAAGCATTATTTAATGTTAATGTTGCAACTACAGGATATTACGATGTGACTTTAAGATATGCAGATGCTATGGGAAGCGACAGAACTATGAGTATATATGTAAACGGTACTGACGTAAAACAGACTGTATTCCCTAATTTGCCTACCTGGAATGACTGGGGAAATAAGGTTGAGACTCTAAACTTAAAAGAGGGAAATAACACAATAGCTTATAAATATGATACTGATGATAATGGAAATATCAACTTAGATTTCATTACTGTTGGACCTACAACTGTTCAAAAGGCTGATCTAGTTGTTACGGATATCACTTGGACTCCCGCTAGTCCTGTGGATGGTAGTGCAGTAAATTTTAGCGCAATAGTAAAGAATAACGGAACTGCAGCAGGCGCGGCAGGTATCGTAGCATTCCAGGTTGACGGTACTCAGGTGACAGCATCAGTTAATAATACAACTTCAATTGCTGTAGGGGGCACTGCTACTATTTCTGGAAGTAGTAATTGGACTTCAGTAATTGGATCGCATACAGTAAAAGCAATTGCAGACAATGCAAATACAATAGCAGAGGTTAATGAAAATAACAACAGCTTTAGCAAGAATATTACAGTTAGTGGTCAACAAGGTACTGACCTTGTTGTAACAGCTTTATCATGGACACCAACAAATACTGAAACTGGAAATATTGTTACCTTAACAGCAACTGTTAAGAATCAGGGTACAGTAGCAACAGCAGCAGGTCTAGCAAATGTTGTTGGTTTCAATATCGGAACTACAAAAGTAACAGGTTCAACCTCAACAGTTATAGCAGCTGGGGGAACAGCTACAGTAACTGCTACCTATACAGGTGTTGCAGGAACCTATACTGTATCTGCAAAGGCAGATGATACAAACGTCATAGTTGAAACTAATGAAACAAACAACTACTTTACAAGTGGTACACAACTAGTTGTAACAACTCCACAAGTACCTGGAAGTCGTGGTGCAACAATGCCTTATACAAGATATGAAGCTGAAGTGGCATCAATAGGTGGAGGCGCTGTATTACGTTCAGCTCCGACTTTCGATTACTCACAACTTGCTTCAGAAGCTACAAATCAGAAGTATGTAGCCCTTCCATCCAACGGTGCTTATGTTGAATGGACAGCCACCCAGGCTGGAGCTGGTGTAGATATGAGATTTACAATGCCTGATAAAAGTGACGGTATGGGATTGACTGGTTCACTGGACTGTTATGTAAATGGTACAAAGGTTTCTACTATTTCCTTATCTTCCTATTGGTCTTGGCAGTATTTTAGTGGTGATCAACCACAGGATGCTCCAGGTGGAACTCAAGCTGCCTTCCGTTTTGATGAAGTTCATTTTAAACTGAATACTGCACTTAAGGTTGGCGACAAGATAAAAATTCAAAAAACAAACGGAGACAGTATAGAATATGGTGTTGACTTTCTGGAAGTCGAACCTGTTCCAGTAGCAATTGCAAAACCAACTAATGCTTATTCTGTAACAGATTATGGCGCAATAGCAAATGACACTAGCGATGATCTTAGCGCATTCAATGCTTGCGTAAATGCAGCAGCTGCGGCTGGGAAAACTGTATATATACCTGAGGGTAAATTTAATTTAGGTGGTATGTGGACAATAAACGCTAATAATATAACAATTACAGGTGCTGGTATTTGGTACACCAATATTCAATTTACCTCACCTAATGCAGCAAGTGGCGGTATATCTCTTAGAGTTACTGGTACAATTGATTTCAGTAATATGAGTATAAATTCTATGCTGAGATCCCGTTACAATCAAAATGCAATTTATAAATGCTTTATGGATAACTTTGGAACTAATTCTCGTATCCATGATTTCTGGGAAGAACATTTTGAATGTGGTTTCTGGGTAGCAGACTATGCTCATACTCCAGCAATTCCATCAGATGGATTGATTATTTCAAACGGTCGTGTTAGAAATAACCTAGCTGACGGTATAAACTTCTGTCAGGGTACTAAGAATTCCACAGTTCAAAACTGCAATGTTAGAAATAATGGAGATGATGGGCTTGCTATGTGGCCTGATAATACTATGGGTGCTCCAATGGAAGTAAACAATACTTTCAAGTACAATACAATTGAAAACAACTGGCGTGCAGCAGCTATCGCAATCTTTGGTGGTTCCGGACATAAGGTGACTAATAATTATATTAAAGACTGCTTTATGGGTTCAGGTATCAGAATGAACACAGTATTCCCTGGTTACCATTTTGAAAGTAATACAGGAATTACTTTCTCGGACACTACAATAATAAATTCCGGTACAAGCAAGGATTGTTATAGTGGCGAACGTGGTGCTATTGATTTAGAAGCATCAAATTCTTCTATACAAAATGTTACATTTACCAACATCGATATTATTAATGCACAAAGAGATGCTATCCAATTTGGATACGGCGGAGGTTTTAGTAATATCAATTTCAACAACATTACCATAGACGGAACCGGTAAGGATGATATCACAACTTCAAGATTCTCATCACCCCATTTAGGTGAAGCCATTTATACTTATACAGGAAATGGGTCAGCAACCTTCACTAATCTTATTTTGAAAAACATTGAAGCTGCTAGTCCTTACCTCATACAAAGTGGCTTTAACCTAACCGTTAAGTAATTTAATCATAATTCATTAAAAAAGATATGTGAAACTATAGTGTTCACATATCTTTTCATTTCTTAAGTTATTCTGCGAACTTTAAAAAACTTTTAACAGTAGTTAAAAATTCATCTAAAACTTCTTCATTATCTTTATCCTTTGAATTAATAGAATTTAATATACATTCTTTAGAATATTTTTCTATCAACAAAACGCCAATTTTATTTGTAGCAGCGCGCACTGCAGAAATTTGTATTAGTACATCAGCACATTGTTTTTCTGATTCTATCATTCTTTGAATGCCCTTTACCTGGCCTTCAATTCTACTTAAGCGCTTAAGAATATCTTTTTTTGTATCTTCACAGTTATTTTCAATATTCATTTTAATACCTCCTATACCCTATATGGGTATAGATAAATTATATATATATTTCTTATATGAGTCAATATGCTGTAGTAGGTTTGTTAACTTATTAAAGTAGAATAAAGGCAGTTAAGAATTAAAGATAACTAACAGGGAATAATAAGTAGAGAAATAACCTATGCAAGGAGATGATTTTATGTCAAAAATTGAGAATGCAATCGAAAGAATTAAAATGCTTGAATGTCCTACGGGACAAGTAGAAAATAGAATTACAGGAATACTTGAGGATTATGGGGTTGCGAATAGAAGTGAAGTAGAAGTTAAAAGGTATGAAGAATTGAATATAAATGGAGCTGAGGGATTTTGTGCGAAGATATCAGGGGACAAGAATCAAACTATAATAGTTTTAGCAAACTCTGGCATGGATGATTATGTTGCTAAAGTTATGGATGCTTATTTGAAGTAGACTATAACATATGAACATATCCGAAAAAGGACAGCGCTTGAAGAGGAATAATAAAAAGCAATCTCCTAAATCATTTTAAGGATTGCTTTTTATTTATTAATATTAGCTTAATTTAAAGGATGATTTTAAAGAGACTATTCTATTAAATACTAATTTATCCACTGTAGTATATTTAGTATCAACATTAAAGAAACCATTTCTAATCATTTGAAATCTATCTTGAGGTTTAGCATCTTTAAAGGCAGTTGGCTCAATAAAACCTTGTAGTACTTCTATTGAATTTGGATTTATTTGTTCTAGGAAGTGTCTTCCTTCATTTTCGGGAGCATCATCTAATATTAATGGTTCATAAAATCTAAATTCAGCAGGAATACAAGAGCTTGCATCCACCCAGTGAATAGTTCCTTTGACTTTTCTACCAGTGAAGCCAGAACCACATTTAGTTTCTGGATCATAAGAACAGTGAATTTCAAGTACTTCTCCATTTTCATCTTTAATTATATCATTACATCTAACAAAATAAGCTCCCTTTAATCTAACCTCATTACCTGGAAATAATCTAAAATATTTTTTAGGTGGGTTTTCCATAAAGTCTTCTCTTTCAATATATAATTCTTTAGAGAATGGAACTAGTCTTGTACCTTGTGACTCATCGTTAGCATTATTCTCTATCTCAAGCATCTCAGTTGCATCTTCAGGATAGTTAGTAATTATAAGTTTTAGAGGCTTTAATACAGCCATAGCTAATGGTACTTTAGGTTGTAAGTCTTCTCTTACAAAGTAATCCAACATTTGAGAATCAACAATAGAATTAGATTTAGCAACTCCAATGGCTATACAGAAGTTTCTAATTGCTTCAGGAGTGCAGCCTTTTCTCCTTAATCCTGAAATAGTTGGCATTCTAGGATCATCCCATCCATCAACAATCTTTTCGTCAACTAGTTGTTTTAGCAATCTTTTACTCATAACAGTATTAGTCATATTTAATCTTGCGAACTCTATTTGTCTTGGAGTACAATCCATTTCACATTCCCTTACTACCCATTCATAAAGTGGTCTATGATCTTCGAATTCTAAAGTACAGATTGAATGAGTTACATGTTCAATAGCATCCTCTAATGGGTGGGCGAAGTCATACATAGGGTATATGCACCATTTATCACCAGTATTATGGTGAGTAGTGTGAGATATTCTATATATAATAGGATCTCTCATATTTATATTTGGTGAAGACATATCTATCTTTGCTCTAAGAACCTTTTTACCATCAGCGAATTCCCCATTTTTCATTCTTTCAAATAAGTCTAGGTTTTCTTCAACGGATCTATCTCTGTAGGGGCTTTCTTTACCAGGCTGAGTTAGGGTTCCTCTATATTCTTTAGCTTCTTCAGGTGTTAAATCACAAACATAGGCTTTACCTTTTTTTATTAATAGAAAAGCTCTGTTATACATTTCACCAAAATAATCAGAAGCGAAGAAAAGATTATCCCAATTTCCACCAAGCCATTTTACATCTTCTTTAATTGATTCAACATATTCTGTATCCTCTTTAACCGGATTAGTATCATCAAATCTTAAATGCGTCTTTCCTTTAAATTCATTTGCTAAACCAAAATTTAAAAGAATTGATTTAGCATGGCCTATATGTAAGTATCCATTAGGCTCTGGAGGAAAACGAGTGATTATATCTTTATGTTTACCACTAGCTAGATCATCCATAATTATATTTTTTATAAAATTAGAAGAATTAATTTCGTTTGACATAATGCTTTATCTCCTTTAGATATATTAAGAAAAGAAATATTAATTTAAATAATTATCTTTCTTAACTATAGTTTTATTTTTGCTAATACTAATTTTAATCTAATATAAAGGAAAAATAAAGATAAATTTATTTGAATATGCTAAAGTTGTTAATGAATATTCTGAAACTCCCACGCCTAAAGGCAGGGGGTTCTTAGTTACTAAATAACTTCTTTAATATCACAAATGATACTAACACTAACTACTATTCTCTAAGAATTTCACTATCAAGAATTGCATCCAATCCATTAACGATAGTATAACGCCCGTTTCAAGACGTTTATTAAGTTTTCATACTCCCATACTACTCAGATTGCTCATAACTTGTAGTCTTAATATTTCTTTATTATGCATTTTTAAAAACTTATCAAAATCATTACTACACTGTTCATTATTTATTGATTTTAAGTCTTGGTTTACATTTTTAATCAAATATGCTGAATAAATATCTCTTTGAACTTTTATTTTCTCACCATTATAGTCAAATAAGTTCCATCTTTGACTTAGTTTTTTCTTATTGTACTGTCTATTCAGATGGTTGTATTGCGATGCCTTAACTTCCCTTGTGTTAATTTCAAAATATAATCCATCTTTTGCTTTAAGCTTGTTTTGAAGTATTGTTAAAAACTTACTTGGTGCTTTATTTGCCAATGACTTACCAAACCTTTTCTTCCGCTTGAATTTACCTTTATCATTAGTTTCTGTTTTCTTTGCCCTTTTCTGCAACCCTTTAAAGTTCATTTCTTCCACATATACAATATTACAATTCTTTAGTATCTCATTTGCCATCATATTATGGTCTTGTTCTCTTATATCAGCTTGTTTTCTGTATAAATTCTTTAATTCATTTTTAGCTTTAATATACTTTTTAGAATAATTCCACTTTAATTTAACACTTTTTTCAATTATACCGTCTATCTTAAAGTTTTGTGTATTAGTCTCTCTCTTGCTTCTATCCAGATATCTTTGAATCTTACGTTTTTTATTTTCTATACTTTGTACTCGTGGTGCTAATTCTAATAACTTAATATCATAATCTGAAGTATACGCAATAGTTTGTGTTCCAATATCTATACCTATTTTACCTATATTTATATTAACTTTTACCGGTGGAGTTCCTTCTAAAACCAACTGAAGAATATATTTATATCTACCTCGAACAAACTTTCTTTTAACCCTACAAAAACATATCTTATTTCTTAAAGCTTCTACTTCATAATCATTAAAATTAGTTTGGACTTTGATATTTAAACCATTCCAAACTAATATATTTTTATCTGTTTTATATACTATACCTGTTCCATTACTTTTGCCTTCCAATGAACTTAATGGATTGTTTCTACCTTTGAAATGAATTTCTTCGCCTTTACCGAACAAATTATCATTTAGCGCAGTCCATACTCTACTTGCAATCTTTTGAGCAGTGAAAGCATCTATATTATCTTTAAAAATATGCTGCATAGCTTTTATATCTTCATGCAGTGAATATTCATTAAGTCTAAATTCTTTCAGCATACTATTTCTAACATCATAATATGGTCTACATAATTTATTTACTTCTTTTTTATCAACTTTAAAGGATTTATATACTTTTAATAATTCCCCTTGATTATCTCTCCATATTTTAGTTTTAGCCATTTCAAAATATCTTTTTAATCCCTTACCTAAAACTCCATTATATATTTTTCGACCTATTTCAAAACGTTTAGCTAATATATCTTCTTCAAACAATTCAGTACCAAGCTTTAAATTTAATACAAATCTTTGCTTGGATTCTTTAACCATGAATATTCACCACCTTCAATATCTTGTTTTTTGTTCCTCAACATATCTTTTCACAGTTTCACTACTTACATTCCCAGCAGTAGAAACAAAATAACTTCTAGTCCAAAGACTATGCCTAGCCCAAGGACTAGGCATCTTATTTAGTTCCACAAATTCATCTCTTAAAGCTCTACTGGACACCCCTTTAATCTTTTGCATTATATCCACAGGACTCAATATTGGTAGACAGTTTAAAAACATATGCACGTGATCTTTATCACATTGCATAGCTATTATTTTAATATCTATATCCTCACATATATTTTTAAATATATGTATAAATCTATCCTCCACATTAGATATTAAGAATATCTTTCTCCTATACCTTGGACAAAATACAAAATGATAATTAATTAAACTTACTGTTGTTTGTGTTTTTCTATATTTATTTTCCATAGTTTTATCATATCACAATATGTGTATGTACTTAATATATTTGTACACCTAGTCAAAACAAACTTTGGCGTGTGCTATCCATCCCACACCTAAAGGAGATGGGCTTTTCGCAAATATTGTAATAATATCCATTAGTATGGGGCAGACTATATATATATGGAGGAGTTTCAATATGAAGACAAGAGAGGTTCTACAGTTATTACAAATATCAAGACCTACGTTATCGAAATATGTTAAGGAGAAGATTATTAAGATATCAATTTTACCAAATGGGAGATACGATTATGATAAGGATAGTATATATAAACTGTTCAATAAGGGGGTAGAGAGAAACACATATCTTTATGCAAGGGTATCTAATTTTAAACAAAAACCAGACTTAGATAATCAAGTAAATATGTTAAAGCAATTCTGTTTTTCTAATGGATATATTATAAATGGAATATTCACAGATATAGGAAGTGGAATAAGTTTTGAAAAAAGAGATAATTTCTTTCAACTTTTAGATAGAGTTCTAGATGGGAAAGTACAACGAGTTGTTATTACTTACAAGGACAGACTAAGTAGAGTTGGCTTTGAACTATTCTATCATTTATTTAGGAAATATAACACTGAAATAATTATAATGTCCGAAGCAGGTTCTCAAAAGTTAGATAGCGAGGAAGTGTTCGAAGAGGTTGTTAGTTTACTTCACAGTTATTCTATGAAGCTTTATAGCAGCACAAAAAGGAAAAAAGTAAAAGAATTAATTGGTAATGATGAAGATGTGGTTATGAATAATAAAATTAAACCCAGTTGAGTGACAAACTTTAAGAATAATAAAAATGAGCATTAGCGTATGCTATACACAAACCTACCAATGCTCACCAAAAACATTAATTATGGAGAAAAGGAAAACATTTCTAGATCTAATTATTAAGCATTACTGTAATTCTTGAATCATAGTTTATATAATAATCTAAGTTAGGAGCTATAAGTCTATAATTCTTATCATTTTTTAAACCACTGTATTCTTTTGTGAATTCATATTTATCAGTATCTACTTTTTTAATAGTAGTATTTAAAAGGGATATATTTGCCTTAGGGTTATCACCTTCTAAGAAAATAGTTTGATGGTTTGGTAATTTACCATTAATAATACCTTGTATACTTACATTGTCTTTGTCATTTGAAAAACTAATCTTCGTTAAAGTTACTTTGCTGTTCTTACCTTCAGACATTTCAAACGGTAGGGTAGTGTCTATAGGAACGGATACATCTTCTGGTCCTTGAAAGCTAATGATTTTGCTGTCTTCCACTGTTAGTTCATGTTGTATAGAAGGTATAACTGTTAAATATTTCGTATTTGCATTTATCTTTGAATAAAAAGATGTAGAGTTAAAGCCATCAGAACTTTGTTTTCCAGCTCCGCTTCGTTTAGAAAGTTCATTTCCTTCATCATCTAAAACTATCCAATCACATGGAAATAGTTGATCAGATTTACTGTGAAATGAAATCGCGGTGGTTAATGGATTTATAATAACTCTAACAATACTAAAATTGTATCTATCATATGTTACAATTTGATTTGGTGTGTAAAATTTAGTGTTTTTATTTAATTCTTTCTTTGAAATATTAAATTTCATATCCCAATTACCAACTGTCTCATTAAACTTTTCAAAAGACATTTCAAATTTAAAATTATCTGGTAAAACCGTATCCGTTGATATAAGTTCTATAGTCCCCATGACAGTGTTTTCATTTAAATTCTTTACAAGACCACCATTCCCTCCATTGAACCGTTTACCATTTACGTTGAAGGTTGGAAAGAATAAAGGAACTGTAGAATCTATTTTTTTATTACTTTTTGCAGTGTAACCTATGATTATATTATTATCAAAGCAAACAACACTATTTATTGTAAAAGATTTTTCATTGTACGTAACAGTTTTATTTACTATATCTGAATATTTAGCATAATCACCTGTGGAACCCAATACGTCAATAATAGAATTTAATATAGGAATTTGAGATGCAAAAGCTGGATTTACATAACCTATTCCAACAAGAAATATTAAACTAGAAGCGCAGGCAATAGCAATTTTGGATTTCACAAATTTCCTTGTTTTTATATTCTTTTTTAAATCACGTTTTAATTTACTTTTCTGTATATCATTCATAGACACATTAATATTATCAAATTCATATTCATCAGTAATAATATTGTTAAGGTCTTCATATATATTTTTTCTGTCCATTTAAATTACCTCCTCTTGATAATTTATCAAATTCCCTTTTAAAAATTTTCTCCCTCTTGATAACCTGTTTTCTACAGCAGCTTTTGTTAAACCTAAACTTTCAGCTATTTTGTTAATATCTTCATCAAGAAAATATCTCTTGAGAAATATATTTTTATCGGGTTCTTTCATTTTGTATATTACAGATAATATCTCATTTCTTCTTTCCACTAATATAAAGGAGTTTTCAATATCCTCATCAGAAGAAAGGATTAAGTTATCTACGTCAGCATAATCTGAGTATTTTATAAGCTTTCTTTTATAATCAATTGCTTGAAATTTTGCTATTGTCATTATCCAAGTTTTAAAGGTTCCTTTTCCAATATCAAAGTAATTTATGTTTTGCCAGATTTTCATAAAGACATCATTTGTACATTCTTCTACAGAACTAACATTATAATTTTTGGACAATAGGCTGTAGACTATTTTATAAATAAGATTTCCATGAATATCAACAATATAATCCATAGATTTATAATTTTTCTTTTTAATCTCACTTATAAAGTTATTTTCATCTATTTTCAATATTAACACTTCCTTAATCTTTAGCAGTGTGTTTATTCGTATGTTTATACCTTTCAAGAGCTCTCATATATTAAATACGAACCAATTAGTAATTTACTATCAAAAAATGTTTTTAATGAGGATATTATGTTTAAAGCATATGTTTTTAAAATTACCAATGATAATAGTTACTTCTAAATACTAACACATAAGTCTATATACTACTTTTATTATATTGAAATAAGCATTTTTTCAAGAAGGAGACAAGTTATGTTATTTGGGAAAAGGCATTAATCGCATTAGAGCAGTTGTTAAACTTTATGATAGAAAAGTACCAATAGGAATTTATTGAGTAATATAGATATGAGAAAAAAATCTTCAAAGATAACTATATGACCTTTTTATATGGTGAGGAAATCCAAAACTTTGTACATGCTATTGCAGAACCACTTAAGTTAGTTTTTTTATGAAGTAAATTAGGTGTTAAAAAATGTTATATAGTACAAAAATATGGTATAATAATGTAAGAAATATATTGGAATTTTAATGTATATTAACTGAAATATTTGGAGGGCTAATATGTTAAAGAAATTATTACTATCATTTATTCTTACTATTTTGGTTGTTTTTGTATTATTTATAGCATATAACAGTAAAAAGGCTGAAATTGAGACAAAAGGTGGCTTAAAGATACAAAATTGGAGTTCTAGCTTAGGAAGCATCAATGAAACAGATTTAGATAAGACAATATTTTCTTATTCAGTTTATTTAACTAACCAAAACGAAAAAAGTATTTTCATAAGATCTATTCAACCATCAGTGAATGAAGCAGTAAAATATAAAATTATTAGTATAGAAACGGTAGTTTCTGTAAATAAAGATATAAAACCCAATGAAACAATTCAAATAAATGGAGAAATAATCCTTGATACAAAAGGATTGCTAAAACAAGATATAGTAAAACTTGAGCCATTTATTACAGATATAAAAGTTTCAACAGAGGAAACTATAAGTCTTAAGCGGTAGATACTAAAAATATTAGTACTAATTTTTCTGTTAAAGTGTCATCTTTTTTATTAGAAGATGACACTTTAACATTTTATAGGGGTAATTTATAATGAATTAAAGTAAGGGTTATCTTGCAAAATAGCGGTTTTTCCCAATTAAATAAATCGTACAATGTAAACGATTTCTGTTATTTATTAATAAAATAAAACCTTGAAATACTAAGAATCGCCACATTATCTATAAAATAAATGATATTATCGCAATAATAAAATTCTTGACTTTTATCTGAAAAGCAAGTAAAATTGCTTTTATAATAAATAAAAATTTCATTATAAAAGCAATTTTAATCTTTTTATATTTAGCAATCATATTTAATTAGGGGGGATTTTTATGAACGGAATCAATGTTACAGATACTTCATTTATAATTTTTGCAACAGCACTAGTAATGTTAATGACACCTGGGTTAGCTCTATTTTATGGTGGTATGGTTAGAAAGAAAAATGTACTTAACACTACGGTACACAGCTACACTGCCATGGTGATTATATCACTTCAATGGGTGCTAATAGGTTATACTTTATGTTTTGGAAAAGATATTGCTGGATTTGTGGGCAATTTTCAATTTTTGGGATTGCATGGTGTAGGATTTCTTCCAAATCCTGATTATGCGGCTACAATTCCACAATCATTATTTATGTTATTTCAGCTTATGTTTGCAATGATTACACCTGCTTTGATTTCAGGGGCAATCGCTGAGAGAATGAAATACCTAGCATTTGTTGTATTTATTATACTATGGTCAATACTAGTTTATGATCCAATCGCACATTGGGTATGGGGTGCTGGAGGATGGCTTAGAACTTTAGGTGCTTTAGATTTTGCAGGTGGAAATGTTGTTCACATAAGTTCGGGTGTCTCGGCACTTGTTGCAGTATTAGTAATAGGAAAGAGAAAAATGTTAAAAACAATTACGCCTCATAATCTTCCCATGACATTGTTAGGA
The DNA here is from genome assembly GCA_014380625.1 of Clostridiaceae bacterium. Classification (GTDB taxonomy): domain Bacteria; phylum Bacillota; class Clostridia; order Clostridiales; family Clostridiaceae; genus JACMJL01. The sequence continues at coordinate 13,817 of JACMJL010000220.1, read as the reverse complement.
GCTGGAATTTTATGGTTTGGATGGTTTGGATTTAATGCAGGAAGCGCATTAGGGGTAAATGATATTGCATTAAATGCATTTATTACAACTAATACTTCTGCGGCTGCGGCTGCTGTAACTTGGAGTATATGTGAGTTAATTATTAGAAAAAAGATTACCTCATTAGGACTTGCAAGTGGTATAGTTGTAGGACTTGTATCAATAACTCCATCCGCAGGTTTTGTAAGCCCATTATCTTCTATATTAATAGGAGGAGTCGGCGGTGTAATATGTTTCTTTTTCATAACTGAAGTTAAACAAAAATTCCGTTATGATGATGCATTGGATGCTTTTGGTTGTCATGGAATAGGCGGAATTTGGGGTGGTATAGCTACTGGTATTTTTGCTTCAAAGGCTATAAATGCTGCTGGCGCAGATGGTTTAATTCATGGTAATCTAAAATTAGTAGGGTTTCAACTAATAGCAATTATAGCAACTGTAGCATACTCAGCTATAATGACTTATATTATTTTAAAAGTAATAGGCAAGTTTATGAGTTTGAGAGTAACAGAAGAAGAAGAAATGGAAGGCTTAGACATCTCACAACATGGCGAAGAAGCCTATGGTGCATAGAATTCCAATTCTCCTATGAAGTGTAAGTTTCATAATTCAAGCAAAAAGCAAAACTTCAATGGATACTAGAATGGTATCTGTTGGAGTTTTGTTTTTAAGTCTACTATTTAAGAGGAAATAATAGTTTTATGTTGAATTTAAACGATGTATAAGAATTGTATTGGTGAGGTAATGAAGGAGGGAAAATGAAGTTAACAATATTTAGGAAAATTTTATTTGTAGTAATAATAATGTTCTTAATTTTAAATGCAGGTAATTTTCTAACCGTAGGTGAGAAACCCCTAAAATCTGATGTGATTATTGTGTTAGGAGGTTCCAGCATTCCAAAGGCAGATTATAGTATAAAACTTTATAACGAAGGCAATAGCAATATGCTATTATTTTCAGGAGGTAATACAGATAATAAATATGGTGAAAAAGAAGCGGAAGTAATGGAGAAAGAAGCAATATATTTTAATATACCTAGAGAAAACATAATGCTAGAGGATAAATCAATTAGCACTTATGAAAATGCTATGTTCACTAAAAAGATTCTTATAGAGCATGGTTTTAAATCTGCAATTATTGTAACATCTAACTATCACATGAGGAGGTCAAGACTTGTTTTTAATAAAACTTTTAAAAATACTGGGATAAAATTAACATTTTGCTCAGTGGAAGATACAGAGTTTAATCCAAAATGGTGGTTTACTAAGTATCACAGCATAAATATTGTGTTATCCGAATATGCAAAAATAGTAGGATATTTTCTCAAAGGTAGATTAGTTTAGAAAAAACACAAATATAATTTACCGATGAAAATATTAGATATTATGGTAAGTATTTTTAGATTATGTGAAGGTATTTGGAAGGATTTGTAGAAATATAATACAGAGGAGATGTTAAATGGAAGAGTCTAAAAATAAGGGAGAATGGTTATGAAATCACAAAAGGATCAACAAAAGAAAATGACAATAGGGTTTGTGGTGGACTGGCTTAATACTGGTTACCAGACTGCTTTATTTTCTGGTGTTATAGAAATCGCAAATGAAAATTCTATAAACGTTATAGGTTTTCCCGCAGGTTCGTATAAAACAAATTATGTATGGGAAAAAGGTAAAAACCTGTTATTTGATTTCATAACACCTGAAAATATTGATGGATTGATACTTGTACCATCTACGCTACAACGCCTCTCAGGTAAAGCAGAATTTGATGGGTTCATTTTTGAAAAGTACGGGAATATTCCTATGGTATGTATATCAGAATCAATTGAAGGAATACCAAGTATTTTTATTGATAATATCTCAGCTCAAAAAAAGTTGCTTAGTCATCTGACTCAGGTTCATGGTTATAAACGCTTGGCTTATGTCATAGGTATTCAAGGAAGTTTCGATGCAGATGAGCGATTTAAGGCTTATAAAGAATTCTTAAAAGAAAATGAAATTCCTTTTGATCCCAGCATTGTGGTGCAGGGGACTTTTTCTTATGATAGCGGTAAAGAAGCCGTGAAGGAGCTATTGGATATAAGAAGGGTAGAGTTTGACGTTATAATAACAGGAAATGATCTCATGGCTAAAGGTGTAATTGACGGGCTTGCAGACAGAGGAATTTTAGTACCACGAGATATGAGTGTAGTAGGTTTTGATGATATTGATTCAAGTATGTCAATACTTTCGCTTACAACAATAAGACAGTCCTTTTCTGATTTGGGTAGATTTGCTGCTGATACTATTGTAAAGAAAATTAAAGGTGAACCTGTGGAGGAAATATGTTTATTACCATTAGATCTAGTAATCCGTGAATCTTGTGGATGTGGGGCATTAAAGTTTAAAAGTAAACCTATACAAGGAAGTAAAGATGGGGATGAAGATATCGAAAGACAATTTTCAAATAACAAAAAAGAAATTATTTTAACTATTTCAAAATATATTTCCAGAAATGATACAATAGCACGTGAAACCTGTTTGGAGATTGCATCAAACATCATCGATATTTTTATCGTTACCAGTAAGCTGATGAACGCTGATGAGTTCTTTCAAAAGTGGGATTCAATTATTCAGGATGATGCATATTTATTTAGTAGTTCCGATTTAGAGGGTATAATTTCAATTATTTATGAGCATATTTCAAGATTTACTTTAGATGATGTGAGTGTGAAATTTTTTCAGGCTATATTTAAAAAGTTAATGGTTAAAATACATAAAGCAGTTTTAATATCTGAAACAAATAAAAGTTTGTTTACTGATATAAATTTCAACTTTTTAGTGTTTAATGGAAATTCGTTGATAGATTCATTTTTGGATTTAAAAAATGAATCAAAAGATATGACTGACGTACTAATGGCGTTGGGAATCAATGAGTGCTATATATCTACTTTTGTAGATCCTCAAAATCCATTCTATTCGTCAAAGTTAATTTATTCAAATAATAAAACAGGTGTAACCAATTCAAATCATTACAGGATGCCATTTAAAACAGCCAATCTATTACCAGATGAATTTTTATTAACTAGAGATCAAAATCATACCTGGTGTATCCACACCTTGTATTATAATTCTGATTTTATAGGGTTCATTATTTTTGGACTGAAAGAAATTAATAATACAGTAGGGATTTCTATGCAATTTATAACAGAAAAATTGAGTTCTACCATTAGGTTATTAATGCTTATTGATAATATTAAAGCACAAGCGCAAAAATCAGAAGAACAGGTAATTGAAAGAACAGCAGATTTAAAAAATGTGAATAAGAGTTTAGAGAATAAAATAGAGGAAAAGAGAAAAGTGGAGGAAAAACTCAGGGATGCATTGACTGAATTAGGAAGTTATAATCATCTATTAAAAGAACTATCATTTAAAGATGAACTGACGGGACTTTATAATCGAAGAGGATTCTTGACATTAGGAGTCCAACAATACAATTTGCTCAAAGGGGTTTGCAAAGGGTTTGTTGTTATTTATGGCGATTTGGATGGGTTAAAACAAATTAATGACCGATTTGGACACGGCGAAGGGGATATTGCAATAAATGAAGCAGCCCGCTTACTCAAAATCGCATGTCGTCCTAAGGATATTGTAGCAAGAATGGGTGGAGATGAATTTACAATTTTGGCTTGTGATATATCTAAGGCTGAGGTTAATATTGTAATCGAAAGAATTCGAAAAAACTTTTTTGATTTTAATGAAACCAGCAAGTTACCCTACAAAGTTTCAATCAGTATAGGTATTAAATTTATCGAAAGCAAACAGATTATTTCATTAGAAAGTGTATTGAACGATGCAGATGAAATGTTATATGTTGAAAAGCAACAAAAAAAGTTGAATAATGACCTTAACACAATATAGTCAATTTGAAAAAAATAGAGGTTGTAGTCATACAACCTCTTAAAGAACTATTGTTACCTCAGTTCCATCCATAGCTTTTACGTCTACCAATTGTAAGCCTTTATAATTTCTTAATACATCTAAGCCTTTTCTAAGTTCCTTGAAGTCAATAATATCAATATAATACCTTTGTTCTTCAGGAATACATCTTCTGGCAATTGATACTCCAAAGCCGCCAAAACCAAGGGCCATTTTTACTAGACCTATTGGTGCCGGGATTTTAAATCTTCTACCTGTGTTAAGTCTTATATATATCTTCAACTCTATGCCTCCTTCTACTAATGAACAGGACAGATTAAGAACGCTTGAGGAACTTATTTAATAAAATATTTATTCGATAGAAACTTCAACTATATCTCCATTACTGCTCTTTGCATCTACTATTTTTCCTTCAAGACCAGAATCGATGGCTTCCATAATCATTTTTATATCTATTCCGTTTTCATCTGAAATCCCGGGAATTTTAATATTATTTACAGCGTTTCCAATAGCCTTTAAAAATTTAATTGGCACGTTAACATTAACCGTGTCCTTAGTAACTGATAGCACTCTTACTCTTAACATCTTGTCCTGATTTTCTGATCCTGACAGCTGCTTTACGTTAATTGGCTTGTTAATAGCTTCAATAAGCTCACTTGCCTTATCTATGTCAATTTTTCCTGCTTCAACCATTTTTAAAATTCTTTTAACTTCTTCTTTCATTTTATAATCCATCCTCTCAAGTCTTAATTTTCCTTCATTATGTTTATAGCCTGTTCAGCTGATATTTCTCCTTTTTCAAGCATATCAAGTATCTCCTTGTTGCTCACTGCAGTTTTTTTTACTTCTGTATTATAACCAAGAGCAGAAACAACCTCATCTAGCTTAGACCTCACAGTGGGATAGGAGATGCCAAGCTCTTTTTCCACATCCTTGATATTACCCCTACACTTTAAAAAAACTTCCATAAAATTAAGATGGTCTTCGCCTAAGTACTCAAACTTAGAAAACTCGAAGTCATTTTCAATGATAGTACTGCATTTATTACATTTAAGTTTAATAACCTTTAGTTTTGAACTACATATAGGACATTTGCTTATCACTCTATAACTCATAATAACCTTCCCCTTTTCTATATTTTAATTATAATACTGAATTTTAAATAAATCAATAGTAAAATTAAATAAATTAATATTAATAGCTATATTTATTAATTTATTTAAAATGTAAATTGATTAAATTAATTGGTTATTAGTTTTTATAATTGCTTCTCCTTGGGTCGCCTATATTAATATTTTATTTTTAGAAGAATTAGCAACAGATTGGGAATCCAAAGCAGATAGATTAACCCATCTGGTTATTCTTTGATAGATATCAAAAGTAAGTAAAATACTAAATAATTTGACGAAATCAGTGCATTACTTGCGTATGTTCTCATATACAGATACACCTTGTTTTAAGAACAATATAATTACCCCTTAAATTGATTTAATTATAAGTAGAACTGTTATATGTAGGGGATAAAACAGGTAAAAGAAATTTCTGCTTATTTTGATTTTATAATCATACTTTTTTAAAATGTCAATTATAGGTAAGCAAGGCAAGGTGAACACCTGCATTAAACTATATTGAACACTCTTAGTCATCAACAAGGCGTGTATAGATACATATCCAAGGTACAACATTGTATTGTTTTCTTTTTTTATCTGAAAGTAATATAAAACCAACGTAAATCCAAATCCATAAAGTCCGTAGGCCATAGGAACGATTGCTACACATAAAACAAGTAAACACATTGATATGTAGTGCCTGCTGGTCTTTAATTTATTTTCAGCATGTTCAAGAAAAATCAAGCAAACAAGCCATAAAAAGCAAATGTTGCCGCTTAGATCTTTTACCATGAGCACATAGGGAATTTGTGAAATGACCGCGAAAATTAACATACGCTTTTTATAGGTGGCCAGCGTTCCATGCTTATGGGCATAATAAAATCCCCGGGCGATTGCGAAAGAAAACAATGGCATAGCCAAGCGCCCAACAATTCGAAATCCTATTAATTCAGGGAAAAATATTATGCCTATATGATCTATTGTCATGAAAATGCAAGCCAACAATTTTATCAAGGTAATTGCCTCCTTTTTATTTCATTAAATATCTATATTTTCTTTTATAATTCTTATTGAGAATACACACATAAGATTTTAATTTGAGGTGAGGGCAATGTCAAGAGAATACTAGTGATGTTATAATACTCTAAAATGGTACGGTTAGCCTTGCAAATGAATAGTATGGTAATTAGATAAATAATAATTATCATACTATTCATTTAAGTTTGGAGGATAATATTATGAAAAAAACAATTTACAGTATTTTGTATAATATAGTATTTAGTGGTCATACTACAACCAATGTCAAATCAAAAGCAAGCACATCAAGGCAATTTCCATACGAAATTCAAATTATAGCTAAAAATTTATATGTACCCTGGGCCATAGCAATAAGCGATAAAGGGAAATTATATTTTACGGAGCGGTCTGGGGCAATTAGAATTATTGAAGATGGCAAACTTCAACCGCAGCCACTCATCACATTTCGCTCCCCTTTTGTAAGTAAGGGGGAAGGCGGTTTGATGGGTATTGACCTAGATCTAAATTACTCACAAAATCATTATATGTATGTTATGCATTCATATGCGGAAGGTAATGGAATCTATAATCGTGTTGTCAGATTGATTGAAAACAATAATAGGGCATCCATTGACCGGGTTCTTCTAGATAAGATCCCTGGGGGACTAATTCACAATGGAGGTAGGCTAAAAATAGGTCCCGATCAGAAATTATATATAACAACGGGAGATGCTGGGAATTCAGCATTGGCACAAGATCCTACAAGTACAGCTGGAAAAATACTTCGAATAGAATTAGACGGCAGGGTTCCTAAAGATAATCCAATTATTAATTCACCAGTTTATAGCTTAGGTCATCGAAACCCGCAAGGTTTAGCGTGGAATTCAATAAATGTCTTGTATGCATCAGAGCATGGGCAGTCAGCCCATGATGAAATAAACATAATACAACCAGGAGCCAATTATGGCTGGCCGCTTGTTCAAGGAAATGAAGACTCCACGGAAGTTAAGATACAAAAGCCCTTGATACACAGTGGAGAAGATACATGGGCACCTTCTGGTATTGACTTCGCAAATCAAGGACCATGGAAAGGACAATTACTCGTTGCTGCTTTGCGTGGACAGCAACTACTTACTATGTCTTTGAATGGAAAAGGAAGGATAGTGAAGAAAGTAGACTTATGGTTGAAGAATCAGTATGGACGTTTTCGTGAGGTTATTCAGGGTAAAGATGGATCAATTTACCTGACCACAAGTAATAGGGATGGTAGAGGGAATCCTGATATAACTGATGATAAAATTATCCGGCTCCTTCCGAAATAAAGCGATATTTCAATGAGTCATCCTAATAAATTAAATTGTTTAACCTTAACTGTAATGCTATAATTTAGATCAAATACCGTCTAGGAGGTGACTTATGAAAGCAATTGTATGGACAAAATATGGTTCACCCGAAGTCCTTGAATTAAAAGAAGTAGAAAAACCTATCCCAAAGAATAATGAAGTACTGATAAGAATACATGCAACAACAGTAACAGCGGGGGACTGTGAGATGAGAGGCTTAAAAATCTCTATGATGTTGAGGCTAATCATTCGAATATATTTTGGACTAATAAAACCGCGAAAAACTATACTGGGGCAGGAACTAGCCGGGGAAATTGAATCAGTTGGCAAAGAAGTAAAACTATTTAGAAAAGGTGACCAAGTTTTTGCAACGTCAGGTATCAATTTTGGTGCTTATGCTGAGTACATATGTATGCCTGAAAAACCCAAACAAGGTGTGCTTGCAACAAAACCGGCCAATATGACCTATGAGGAAGCAGCCTCCGTTCCCGTCGGCGGACTTGAAGCATTACATTATCTTAGAAAAGGAAATATTCAGAGGGGACAAAAGGTTTTAATTAATGGTGCAGGTGGAAGTATAGGTACTTCTGCGATACAGCTTGCAAAGCATTTTGGGGCTGAAGTGACTGGAGTGGATAATACTGAAAAATTAGACGTTATGCGCTCCATTGGTGCAGATAAGGTCATTGATTTCACTAGGGAAGATTTCACCAAAAGTGGTGAGACTTATGATGTGATTTTTGATGTGATAGGCAAGAGTGTTTTTTCACATAGCGTAAAGTCACTAAAGCACAATGGTCGTTATCTTATAGGTAACCCTGGGCTGATACAGATGGTTAAGGGGCTATGGACAACAATGACAAGCAACAAAAAAGTAATGTTTGGGTCAGCAATCCAAAAGACTGAAGATCTAATCTTCCTCAAAGAACTTATCGAGGCTGGAAAAATAAAACAGGTCATTGATAGACGCTATCCCATAGAACAAATTGTGGAGGCTCACAGGTATGTGGACAACGGGCATAAAAAAGGAAACTTAGTTATAACGTTAGATTAAGAAAACATGTCTTTTATATTTCTATACTTCATGAACTCAATAAAATGTACACCCTTTATAAGTTTTAAATCTTCCTTCGTTAGTGCGTGAAGTAAGTCTGATTTTGAATTAAACCTTAATTTTAGTTCCTTAAGGAACTCTTCCTTGGAATCAAATTGGTTAATACACTGATTAATAAAATCATTCTTCATTTTAACCACCATCCTTAGATTTTTATAAAGGTTGATCTTAAAATACTTCATAAGGAGAATAGACAGATTAGCATATTTGAGAGACTAATGAATAAATGGGACGTATAAACTCATCAGTATATGCTTGTTAATATAGAATTAATTTAACAAGGGCGAATAAAATCATTGGAAAAATGCACAATAATAATATACCAAGATTATGGAAAATAAATTAAGAGAATTGTAAGGAATTTTGAAAGGGCGGAAAATCATGAAAGATGAAATTAAAAATGCAAAACATCAGCAGTTAGATCAATTTAGAGTAGATGATAAAGGCAAAAATCTAACTACAAATCAGGGGCTTACAATGGCAGAGGATGAATTCTCTTTAAAAGCAGGTGAACGAGGACCAACTTTAATGGAAGATTTTCATCTTAGAGAAAAAATCACTCATTTTGATCATGAACGAATTCCAGAAAGGGTTGTGCATGCTCGTGGAACTGGAGCCCATGGAGAGTTTCAATTGTATGAATCCATGAAAGAATATACAAAAGCAGGTTTTTTACAAAATCCAAATGTAAAGACACCTTTATTTGTAAGGTTTTCAACTGTAGTAGGCTTCAGAGGATCTGCAGATACCATTAGAGATGTAAGAGGCTTTGCAATTAAATTTTATACTGGAGAGGGAAATTATGATTTGGTAGGAAATAATTTTCCCGTATTCTTTATTCAAGATGCAATGAAATTTCCTGATTTCGTTCACGCTGTAAAACCTGAACCTAATACAGAAGTTCCACAAGCATCTAGCGCTCATGATACTTTCTGGGATTTTATCGCAAATAACCAAGAATCAGCGCATATAGTAATGTGGGCTATGTCAGATAGAGCCCTTCCTAGAAGTTATCGTATGATGGAAGGCTTTGGGGTTCATACCTTTAGACTTATTAATGAAGAAGGTAAATCTACTTTTGTTAAATTTCATCTAAAGCCCCTCTTAGGAGTACATTCATTAGTATGGGATGAAACTCAAAAAATAGGTGGAAAAGATCCTGACTTTAACAGGAGGGATCTTCAAGAATCTATTGATAATGGAAACTATCCAGAATTTGAGGTAGGAGTACAACTATTAGCTGAAGATAAGGAATTTAGTTTAGATTTTGACATATTAGATCCAACAAAACTTTGGCCTGAAGAAGATGTGCCTGTAAAGATTATTGGAAAGATTACACTAAATAGAAATGTAGAAAATTTCTTCGCTGAAGTTGAACAAGTAGCCTTCCATCCAGGTCATTTAGTTCCAGGAATAGACTTTACAAATGACCCACTACTACAAGGTAGATTATTTTCATATACAGATACACAATTAATTCGACTTGGTGGACCCAACTTCCATGAACTTCCTATTAATAGACCTGTGGCAGAGTTTCATAATAATCAAAGAGACGGGCATGGAAGACAAACAATAAACACTAATATGGTAAGTTATCACAATAACTCACTGTCAGACAATACTCCTAAAACAGTTAGTGAAAAAGAAGGCGGTTTCGCTCATTACCAAGAGCAAATTCATGGAAGCAAAATAAGAGCAAGAAGTGAAAGTTTTAAGGATCATTTTTCGCAAGCCTCAATGTTTTATAATAGTATGAGTAATGTAGAGAAAAAGCATATTATCGATGCATTTACCTTTGAACTTTCACAACTTAAGAGTAAGGATATTAGGCAACAGGTAGTTAACATGTTTGGGAATGTAAATATTGATATGATGACTCAAGTGGCGCAACATGTTGGCGCTGAACCTCCAAAAGGAGAAGGATCAAAATATGGTAAGATATCTCCTGCGCTTAGTCAAGAGAATACTTTAAAAAAATCAGATACGTTGAAAGTTGGGGTTATAATATCGGAAGGTTATAATGCTGATGAATTAAATACTATGATGAAAGCACTTAAGGACGCCAAGACTATGCCAGAAATAATAAGTAATACACTTGCCCCAGTAAAAGGTTCAGATGGAAAAGAACAATTTCCAAAACGTACATTATTATCTACTGATGCTGTATTATTTGATGCAATTTATGTTCTTGGTGGCAATAAGGTGGATGATGAATTTAAAACTAATGTATATAAATTTATTCAGGAGACTTACATGCACTATAAGCCACTTGCAATCTCAAAGTTTGCAACTGAATTATTGAAGCCAGAAATGAATGGTCAACCAGGGGTTACCATTGGTGATGAAAAAGATCAATATCCAAGCAAATTTATAGCTGATATTTCATTGCACAGACATTGGGATAGAAAAATCAATATATTTTAATATGCAAAATGAGGATAACCACAACTTATGTTGCATCTCTCGACAGTGTAATTCATCATATATAAAGGTGGGTTTTAAATGAGTAAGAAGTTAACTTCAACAAAATTGAAAATGGCAGCTCTCGGGAATAATATGATAGAAGCAGGAGCTGAGATTTATATTGATCCTGAAATAAAAAATAAACTTAAGAAGAAACTTATAAAAAAAGAGTCTAAATAATGACTCTTTTTTTATGCAATATTTATAGAAGACCTCAATAGGAGGCCTCCATTATTATAATAATTAATTCTCTACAGCTAAGACCGTAAGGGTAGCACTCAATGTTAACCCAGGAGTTACTTGAATTATTGTATTTGTAGAAAGGTTAATAGAATAAGTGAAATAACCAGGAATCACATTACCCTCAAAAAATTGGAAGGAAAATGAGTTAGATTCCAATAATTGAACAAAATTGGAGAAGGTGTAGGTTCCTCCAATGTGTTGTGGTGTTCCACCATTAATACTTTTGGTAATCTCGAAATTTAAAGTAGCAACAATATCGAATGGAACATTAATTTGTGATGTAAATGTTAATAGTACTATTGGTTCCCGTAGTTGTCTTGTATCAATATTAACACTTACTACATTTAAAGGTGAGGTTAAACCTGTAGTTAAAATTGGAAGAGGGCCAGCCTGACCAGTATTTCCTCTTAAAATAACGCTTTGATTTGAGTGATGTCTAGATTGGTTATTTTCAAGATAAACTACATCTAAGGGTTCATTTAAAGCTGAGAGAGGCGCGCCTTGAGGTGTGTTTCTTATTGAAGGAACACCTTGATCTGAGCGATTGCTAGAGTCTTCATTTTCATTATGATATTTGTTTCTCATATATAAGCCTCCTCTTTTTATTCTAGTTGTTAGCATAGAAAATTCCTATTCATTTACTGATTTTTAAATTGCTTCAGGAATTTTATACATTATCATATGTTACCAATATTTAAGTGTACCTGTTGTGTATTAACATTAACACCTCAGTTTAAATCATTGGTTAATTAAATAAGAGAACTATTGCTCCAACTAATATAAAAAGATCTGCTAAATTAAAAATTGGTGATCTAAAAGTCCTAATACGGAACTGAAGAAAATCTGTCACACTACCCTTTAATGATCTATCTATCAAATTTGTTGCGCCCCCAGCTAATATAAAATCCAAGGGTAGCTTTAATGACAAATCACAATAATAAAAAAAATAATATCCCATTAACAATTCAATTATTATTATTAAAGGCATAAATATAAAGCCCTTATTTTCAAATATACTAAATGCCATTCCCTTATTTTCAGTGTGATGAATATAAAGAATATTAGACAAAAGCGATTTTGTTACTCCTATGTCTACGGTTTGATTAACAATATATTTGGAGACTTGATCCAATATAATTATTATCAGAAAAACCATAACAAAGAAAATATTACTACTCATTGCATCAATCCTACTTCCACCTTAATTTTATATAATTTTATATTAACAGAAACAATCTGGTGATGCATCCAATTTCTATTAACAACTCAGATTAGTTACAAAATTTTTAACATAAATAAAAGAGCTACCTTCAAGCAGCTCTTCCATTAATAAATAGATTGGATGGATATTTCAGTGCTACGTCAATGACTTTAACCTTGGTTGTTTACAACTTTAAACCTGCTAGGGCAGGTCTCTGATTTTGATGTATTCGCCAAGTGTAATATCGAAGAGAATTAATGGGACGTGCTGAAAATGATTGCTTTACAGATATTAATCAATGCTTGTTTTTCCATAAATATAATGAGAATGGCCCTTTACAAGGGTAACTCTGGTTTTAAAGTAATGATAGTGGAGCCCGTCTTGAACAGGAATTGCTGGACCTGTCCGAGTCATATAAGTATGCTCATGGGCAACATTAAAGGTTGTATTACCTTCCATAGAATGAACATGAGGAATTCCGCTTGCTGCTTTAGCTGTGACTCCACCATAATTGTGAATATGATTTTTAACATATGTTGTTGAACCTGAGAAACTATGAGAATGCTGCATATATAACCTCCATAAATAATATATGTTAATAGTATATGAAGGAGATGACGAAGGGTGAATGATTTAGTTTCTTATAGACGCGTTTTACACATATAACTTAAAGCCTAAGATTAAATAAATTTAAAATTTAGAGAAACAATAATGAACCTTGTAAATCTTGAGAGAAGCAGATAATATTATTAAATACAGGAGAAAATTATAAGACATAAAGCTTATCTGGAAAACTGCTATTAATGAATATGAAACAAAAAACTTGAAGTAATTTGTATACAAAGGAAGTAGACAATGGAAAAAAATATAAAAATGAGATATCCCACATATCTTAAAGAATTTAAATGTATTGGTGGAAAATGTAAAGACAGCTGTTGTGTTGGATGGGATGTAGATATTGATAAGATTACCTTCAAACAATATTATAAAATTGAAGATAAACAAATGAGGCGCATGGTTCAAAGAAATATTTATAAAAATGATGATTATGTAAGTCCTGATATAGATTATGGGAAAGTAAGATTAAAAAGTGGGCTAAGGTGTCCTTTTTTAGATGAAGAAAATTACTGTATAATTTATTCTAAGATAGGAGAAGGATACCTTTCAAATGGTTGCACATCTTTTCCGAGAATAACAAATATTGTAGATGGATGTTATGAAATGTCTCTTGATGTAGCCTGCCTTGAAGCCGCAAAAATTCTTTTACTAAAAGAAGAAGGAATTGAATTTATGGAAAGTGAAGTAACTTTAGGAAAACATATAATATCAAATGACTTTGATACAAAATCTACAGAATTTAATAATTCACCT
>JACMJL010000219.1 GCA_014380625.1 Clostridiaceae bacterium | reverse complement strand
TTTGATATATATATTATATCACGAAAGGGGTATATTGACTACGTTACAAGCATATTTACTGATATAGAATATGTGAATTACATAGCAAATATTGTTCTGCAATTCATTGAAAATGATAGGCTTTTCGGACAGTCTGACCAAGTCCTTGTAATCCACTGATTACAGGGATTTTTTATATCTCTGGGACTTTCTTCAAGCAATTGATTAACTTCAAGTATGGGGGTAATCAAGATGGCAGTAATTTCAATGAAAAGGAAGCAAGAAGAACTAATAGTTAAGGTGGGATTTGAGGAATTTTTAAGACAAGCAAAGGCAAGAAATCTTGCATCAGCAACAATATCATCCTATGAAGCAATCTTTAATAGGTTCTACACTTTTTATGAAGGTGATATAGCTTTTATTAATAATGATACTATAATGTCCTTCATAGAATACCTACAAAAAACAGGAATTAAACTTGTGTCCATAAATACTTACCTAAGACACATGAAGGCAATATTCAGATTTTGGGAGTCCAAGGGATATATGCAAGAAGTCAAAATTAGGTTTCTTAAAATTCAAGAAGAAGTTAAAGATGTATTTTCAGACCAAGACCTTTCCATCCTTTTAAAAAAACCAGATACAAAGAAATGTACATTCCAAGAAATAAGAACATGGTCAGTAATTAATTTTCTTACTGGAACAGGATGCAGAGTTGGAGCACTCACAGAGATAAAGATTGGTGATGTGGATTTTTCAAATGGACTTATACAATATGGAAATACTAAAAACAAGAAGGCTCAATATGTTCCACTATCCCACCAATTAACAGTAGTGTTGATGGAATACCTAAATCACAGAAGTGGTACTGAGAATGACTATTTATTCCCAAGTGAGGATAATACTAAACTGTTAGAAAGTTCTGTTACTCATAATATTAAATATTACAATAAGAGGAGAGGGGTTAAAGAAGGCAATTGCCATTTATTCAGACATACATTTGCAAAGAACTGGATATTGTCTGGTGGTGACCCTCTGAGACTCCAGAAGATACTTGGGCATAGTTCTCTAGCAATGGTTCAACATTATGCCAACATCTTTAAGGCAGACCTTAAGGTTGGGTATGAAGAATTCAACCTATTGAGCAAATTCTCAAGACCTAAAATAAAAATGTAGATTAACAGGAGTAAGCAACATCAAGAGAGGGTATCATGCCTTCTCTTTTTTTATCCATTTTTAACTTGAATATATAAATAATATTTGTTGAATATAAAGGTTAAGGACAAAATAAAAACCATACAGCCAATCTACAGGTAAAGAAAGGTGGATTATATTGAAAACAATGATGATTAGTTCTAAAAGGCTTATTGTTTTATTAATTTCTATTTCTTGTTTTACTATAAGTAATTTTCCTAGTTATGCTTATCCTGTACCAACTACTATTAATGTTCAAGATGAGGATGAAGTTCATTATAAGCCTAAGAAACCACCTGAAAGGTCTTTAGAAGAATTATACCAAGATGTTTTTATGATGCTGCTTTTACCTTACATTCAGAAAGAGGTTAGTAATTATTATGAGAAAAATACTGGTTATTCACCTTCAGTTGACCCATGGTGGATAGATATATTAAATATTGAAAGACCATATGGCTACAGGTCTTTTACATTTATTATGAAACTAAAGGTAAACCCTTATTTAGGAGCACATAATTCTATTGGTGTTGACCATATTACCATTAAGATTTCTTATGATAAGGTAGAAATTATTAAATATGAGCATATTAAGGATTATCCAATCCCACCTTGGTTACAGAGAAATGATGTCCAAAATAAAAAATCATCAATAGATAGTATATCTACAATCTCAATTAAGCAAGCAGATTGGGATAGTTTAAATTGCCAACAAAAAGAGTTCTTTTTAGAAAGGCTCATTATGCTTAGTTATGGTTCTCAAATACAAGAAGCAGTGGATAATTATTATCTGATACAAAGAGGATTTGATGTAGAAAAAATTATTGATGTTAAATTAATAGAACCCTATAAATATGAAATGAAAATACTGATATCAACTTATACTTGGGCACATAACCCATCATATGGAGTTGATATAATTACAATACATTTTGGAAAGCTATGCAGTGGGAAAAACTATTGATAAAATAGGAAATGCTCAAAAACATACAAGTGAAGAACTACGGGCGGAGAAGGTAATTGTTGTCATCACAACAGATGGCATGGAGAATGCTAGCCACGAGTACAACTACGATAAAATAAAGTATATGATTGAACGCCAGAAAGAGAGATATAGGTGGGAGTTTATTTTCCTTGAAGTATAGGAATTTATAAAACTCCTAATATATGGAAGAAATAATATATTAATTGATAATATTGCTGAGTAAATACAGAAATGATAAACTAAAATCATGAAAACTACGTTACCAAAGACAATAGCATCTATTATGCTGACATTTAAGTTGATACTTAATTTGAATGATAATTGGGAGATATACAAGAAAAATAATAGCTATGAAAT
>JACMJL010000218.1 GCA_014380625.1 Clostridiaceae bacterium | reverse complement strand
CAGATGATGAAATAGGTCATTTAGGGAAGACCTTTAACGAGATGGCGGATAAACTTGAAAATACAATTAACAATTCCTTAGAACAACAAAACAGGTTAGAGGCTATTTTAATAAGTATGGACAGCGGCATTATAGCAGTAGATAAAAGCAAGAAAATTATTATGATAAATCCTTATGCGGAAAAAATATTTGGTATTATAGCTAATGTAATTGGAGAAAATTTCTTGGATATTATTAGGAATCATGAATTAGAAGATATATTCTCTCATAAAAACTATGATGTAAACGAAACTTCAACAATAAGGTTTAGTGGAAAAACCATGAGGATAAGAACTGCAGATATAATAAATGGCGGAGTTCCAATAGGTACAGTAGCTGTAATTCAAGATATTACTGATTTAAGGAAACTTGAAAATATGAGATCTCAATTTGTAGCTAATGTTTCTCATGAATTAAAGACGCCACTTACATCTATAAAGGGTTTTGCAGAAACCTTAAAGGATGTGGAGGATCCGCAAATAAGAGATAAGTTCTTAAGTATTATTAATGATGAAGCTGAAAGACTTACAAGGTTAATAAACGATATACTTACTTTATCTGATATTGAACAGCATAGAGAAGAGAAAATTGAAATAGTTGATGTTAAGGAAATTATTAAAAATGTATATTATTTGATGAAAAATACAGCTGAGAGCAAAAATATTTCTCTAACTATAATTAGTGACAAATCAATTGGAATAGTTGGAAATTCAGATAGACTAAAACAGATGTTAATAAATTTAGTAGACAATGCTATAAAGTATTCAGAGAACGGTGATAGTATAACCTTAGGTTGTGAGGAAAAAGATAATAATTGTGTTATTTGGGTGGAAGACACTGGGTTTGGAATACCTGAGAAGCATATTTCTAGGTTGTTTGAGCGATTTTATAGAGTTGACAAGGCGAGGTCTAGGGCTAGAGGTGGCACTGGATTAGGACTAGCAATTGTTAAACATATAGTATTAAGCCTTCATGGCTCTATAGAAGTTAAAAGTTTTGTAGGTGAAGGTAGCAAGTTCATAGTATATCTACCTTTAAAGTGAAGATATCTTATGTTAACTTTATTTAACTTGTACATAATATTAGCTTAACTTACTAGTATTATAATAGAAACTGTAGAGAATAATACATAAATAAATAATAAAAGATTTGAATGGGGGATATTATTAATGAAAAATAAAAGTTTAAAGTCAATTATTTCTGCAGTTATATTAACAGTTATGGTGGGAGCTTTAGCTGGGTGTTCAAGTTCTACAAGCAGTGATAGTACTACTAAACCAGCTGATACAACTACTAAGGTAGAAATCACAGGTTCTATAACAGCATCTGGCTCAACTGCACTTCAACCTTTAGCTGAAGAAGCTGCAAAGTTATTCCAAGAGAAGAACACAAAAGCTACAGTAACAGTTCAAGGCGGCGGTAGTGGTACTGGTCTTAAGGATTCAGCAGCTGGTAATGTTCAAATAGGTAATTCAGATGTTTTTGCAGAAGAAAAATTACCTGCAGATCAAGCGGCATTGCTTGTAGATCATAAAGTGTGTGTAGTAGGTTTTGCAGCAGTGGTTAATGAAAAGGTAAAAGTAACTAATTTAACTAAGGAACAATTAATAGGTATATTCACAGGAACTATAAAGAACTGGAAAGAAGTTGGCGGAGATGATATGAAGATAGTTATCTTAAATAGACCTACATCTTCTGGAACAAGAGCTACTTTCAAAAAGTATGCTTTAGGTGGAAAAGATGAAGCTCAAGGAACAGCACTTACTGAAGATTCAAGTGGTTCAATTTCAAAAACATTAAAAGCTACTGATGGATCAATTTCTTATTTAGCATCTTCTTTCTTAAATAATGATGCAAATAAACAAGGATTAAAAGTTCTTCAGTTTGGTGGAGTTGATATGACACCTGAAACAATAGCTTCTGGTAAATATGACATTTGGTCTTATGAACATATGTATACAAAAGGTGAAGCTACTGGTTTAACAAAAGCATTTATAGATTACATGATTGGATCAGATTTTAAAGCTACAGTTACAAAGTTAGGTTATATTCCAATAGCTGATATGAAAGCTACAAGATAGTATCAATAATTATATATAAATATAAAAGGCTAACTGCTATTTTAGTGGTTAGTCTCTTGTTCCGTAAATAACGATAGAGGTAGTGATTTTATGAATAAAAGAAGTTTAACTAGTAGAATAAAAAATGAATATTTAGGTAAAACTTATGCAACTATCTGTGGGTTGTTTATTATTGTTTTAACTCTTTCTATTATATTTTTTATTGCGTCTAAAGGTCTAAGCACATTTATAAAAGACGGTCATTCAATTTATAATTTCTTATTTTCAGGAACCTGGAAGATAGACGATATGGGAGTAGACTCTAAGTTTGGAGCACTAATATTCATTGCGGGGTCTACTATAATAGCAATAGGTGCTGTACTAATAAGTACTCCACTGGGTATAGCATTAGCTATTTTTATGAATATGATTTCCCCTAAGCTTGGAGAAAAGGTATTGCAACCATCTATGGAGTTATTTGTAGGGATTCCATCTGTAGTTTATGGTTGGATAGGTATAAGTGTTCTAGTTCCAATTATAAAGAATTTATTTGGAGGAATTGGTATAAGTACACTTGCTGGTATTATAGTATTATCAATTATGATTTTGCCTACAATTACGAGTATTTCTTCAGATGCTATAAAGACAATTCCTAAAGAGTACATTGAAGCATCTTATGGGCTTGGCGCAACTAGATGGCAAACAATAATAAAAGTAATAATACCAGCAGCTAAAGGCGGAATTTCTACAGGTGTTGTTTTGGGACTTGCTAGAGCTTTCGGAGAATCCTTAGCAGTTCAGATGGTAATAGGTAATTCTATAAGTTTTCCAAAAGGAATACTTGGAACGACTTCTACCCTTACAAGTTATTTAACTATGAATATGGGTGACAGTGTATTTGGAACTCCAAATAACGATGCTTTGTGGTCAATGGCACTATTATTATTAGTGATTTCCTTCTCCTTTATTTTAATTATTAGGGTTATTGGCAAGAGAGGTGAGATAAAATGAGTTCTAAAAATAAAGATAAAATTGCAACTATTGTTTTATATGTACTCTCTTCATTAGTAGTACTTTTGTTAGTTTCTTTTATAGGATATATACTATATAAAGGAAGTAGCTCGCTTAATTTAAAATTCATATTTGGTAATCCCAAAGGTAGTGAAGCCGGTGGTGGAATTGGGCCAATGCTTTTTAACTCCTTTTATTTATTAATTGTCACTCTTATTTTCACTGTTCCACTTGGAGTAGGAGCAGGAATATACTTAGCAGAATACGCTAAAGAAGGAAAGGTAATGAACATAATCAGACTTTGTATAGATACTATGTCTTCACTTCCTTCAATTGTAGTAGGATTATTTGGCTTATTAGTTTTTGTACAACTTTCTAAATGGGGATTTTCATTAATTGCTGGAGCCTT
>JACMJL010000217.1 GCA_014380625.1 Clostridiaceae bacterium | reverse complement strand
CAGAAAGCTCTGGTAATGTAGTTGAACTTTCTTCTTCTTCACTAGTATATTCATAAAGTTTAGTGAAACCATCAAATTTAACATTTGAGCCATTTGCTTTTAATCCATATTTATTATTATGAATATCTATAGATGTTGAGTTCATTAAACATGCAGACATTTGGGAAGCAACAAATCTATTCCAAATTATTGCATATAATTTGTACTGTTCAGGCTTTAAACTTTCTTTTACTACTTCAGGAGTTAACTCTACATAAGTTGGCCTAATGGCTTCGTGGGCATCTTGTATATTTTTTTTGCCTTTGAAAATTCTAGGTTCCTCAGGAACATATTCACTTCCGTAAGTTGTAGTTAGATATTCCCTTGCCGCCTGTTGAGCTTCAGTAGAAATTCTTACAGAATCAGTTCTCATATAGGTAATTAAACCTATAGAGCCATGACCCTTTATATCAACACCTTCATATAATTGCTGAGCTACTAGCATTGTTTTTCTTGTAGCAAAATTTAATTTTTTATATGCATCTTGTTGAAGGGTACTAGTTGTAAAAGGCGGAAGCGGATTTTTTGTTTTGGTGCTTTTTTTAATTTTACTCACCTTAAACTCTCCACTTTTAAGTTCTGCAACTATTTTGCTACTTTCGATTTCATTATTTATTTCTAATTTTTTGCCTTCATAATTCAATAGTTTTACACTAAAGGTTTTATTCCCCTTTTCGCCTTTTAGAATACAATCTATTGTCCAGTATTCCTTTGGTATAAAGCCTTTAATTTCTTTCTCTCTATCGCAAATTATTTTTAATGCCACGGACTGAACTCTTCCAGCACTTAAACCCCATTTAACTTTTTTCCATAAAATTGGTGAAATTTCATATCCCACTAATCTATCTAAAACCCTTCGAGCTTGCTGTGCATCTACTAAGTTAACATCAATTTGCCTCGGAGATTTTAGAGCATTTTTAATAGCAGTTTTTGTAATTTCATTAAATTCAATTCTACATTTTTCACTCTCATCAATCTTTAATGCTTTTGCTAAATGCCATGAAATAGCTTCGCCTTCGCGATCAAGATCTGTTGCCAGAAAAACTTTATCGCTCTTTTTTGCTAGTTTTTTTAATTTTTCTAGCAAATCCCCCTTGCCCCTAATAGTTATATATTTAGGTTCATAGTTATTATTCACGTCAACACCAAGTTGACTTTTCGGTAAATCCCTTATATGCCCCATTGAAGCTTCAACTATATAGTTCTTACCCAGGTATTTACCAATAGTCTTTGCTTTAGATGGAGACTCAACGATTACTAAGTTTTGACCCATCAAATTCCCCTCCATAAATAAACTCTTTAGATTTTATCATTTATTCTTACATAATAATTACCAGATAAACACAATATTTCATTTTTGAATTGCATTTCAAATAATAACTCATATACCCTCTTTATGTCAATATTACTTATTTTTATTATATCATCAATATGTATTGGGTTATTATTTATAATATTATTTAGCTTGCATTCTAATTTGTTTAGATTATCTTCTTTATTTTTAATTTTAGTATTTGTTTCTATTAAATTTAAACCAGCAAAACTAAAAATATCTTGTACAGATAGGATTGGTTCAGCCCCATCCTTTATGAGTTGGTTAGTACCTTTACTCTGTTCTGAGAAAATTGAACCAGGTACTGTCATAACATTTTTTCCTTGATCTAACGCTAATCTAACAGTAATCAAAGATCCACTTTTAGTTCCTGCTTCTACAACTATTATTATTTCGCTTAAAGCACTTATTATACGGTTTCTAATTGGAAAATTAAAGCTAATGGGTGTTGTACCTGGCATGAACTCCGAAATCACACACCCATTTTCAAGTATCTCCTTATAGATTTTAGCATTTTCTTTGGGATAAATTACGTCAACCCCACAACCTAATACTGCACAGGTATAACCTCCACTTTCAATTGTTGACTTATGTGCTTGTGCATCTATTCCTTTTGCCATACCACTTATGACAGGTATATTATGTTCAGCTAAAGCTTTAGAAATTATTTTTGTTACACTTAAACCGTAATTTGTACAATTTCTAGAACCAATTATGGAAATATTATAGCCGAAATTTAATTTTTCTATTTCACCCTTATAAAATATTAAAAATGGTGCATCTTCTAATATTTTAAGATTTTTAGGATATTTTTCATCATTAAAGTTAACAACTTTAATAGATTTTTCCTCAATAACCCTTTTTATCGCATCTATTTTTTCTTTATTATATTGTTCCTTATAAATGCTGCTTTTAGATAACTCGCACCAAACATTATCAGTAGATTTATATTGGTCTAACATTTTTAGCTTAATTTTTGAGCTAATATTTAATAAAGAAAACCACCAGTCAAAATCATTCATACCTACACCTCATACTCATATTTAGACATTATTACATTAATATTAGATCAACAATTCCAGATCTATTTTATTAAGATGCCTTATGTATGATTGTAGTCACAAGTTATTAATTTTATTCAAATTCTAAAAGTTAAATCCATAAAACACTTTTGGTTTTATGGATTTATCATTATTTTATAACATTTTGAACATATCTAGGTAAAACAAAACAAGCCTTATGAAGCTCTGGTGTATAGTATTTTGTATCAAGATTAGGAATACTACTTATATTAACTGCTTCTGGGTCATACTTTTTTGAACCAATCGTAAAACTCCAGTATCCACCTGGATAGGTTGGGATAGCCGCCATAAATAATTTAGTTATTGGAAATATATTTTTAGCATCGTTAAAAACTTTTTTTACAGTTTCAGGCAAGAAAAAAGGTGTCTCAGTTTGAGCTACAAAAATCCCATCTTCTGTTAATGCCTCCGATATGTCCTTGTAAAAGTTGCCACCAAATAGACCCTCAGCAATGGAAAATGGATCTGTAGAATCTACAATTATTACATCAAACTCATTTTTATGTTCTTTAACATACTTGATTCCATCACCTATAAATAGCTCACACCTAGGATCTTCAAGGCCACAACTAATCTCTGGCAAGTATTTTTTACATTCTTCAATAACAGCCCCATCAATTTCACATAAAACTGCTTTTTCAACTGAATTATGTTTTAATACTTCTCTGATTACTCCTCCATCTCCACCACCTACAACAAGAACCTTTTTAGGATTTAAATGAGTAAAAAGTGGAATATGAGAAATCATTTCATGATATACAAATTCATCTTTCACCGTAGTTTGAACAATTCCATCTAAAATAAGCATCCTTCCAAATGCTTCGGTATCTATTATAGCAAGATCTTGGAACTCAGTTTTTTTCCTTACAAGAGTTTCTTTAACCTTATATGTCATTGCAACATCTTTAAGTTGCATTTCTTTAAGCCACATTTCCAAAGTTATTTCCTCCTTAATTTATCAATTCTATTAACTATATATACTATATACATAATTTCTTTTGTCAACTGTTTTTTATAGATTTTACTGTTTTTGCCTAAAATAAGTTAGGTTAGCAAGGGTTTACATTTAAATTAGTTGACATAATATATATTATGTTCTTAAGATTAAAAAAAGGGGGTAACCCCTATAATAGATAAACAAATGACTGCCTTTATTAGGCAAAGTTTTTCCCCACATCTAATGCATTATGTGCGTCAGAGCCATAAACTACCTTCACAGCATGTAACTTCACTAGGTCTGCAAATATACCTGTTGGATATATCTCTTTGCAATAGGGTTTTCTAATTCCTGCTGTATTAAAATCAACCTCATAATTTCTTTCTTTTATTTCTTTTACGATTTTTTCCAAAAGCTTAAAATTAGTATATTCTAAAGGAAATTCTAAATTAAAAATTCTAACTAAAGTTGGATGGCCTATTCTCTTAGGTTTGTAAATTCCCAAATCAGCTTTTATTGCCTTTAGCAAAGTTTCATAATAGAGGTTATAAACCTTTTCTACACTACCTACGGCTTCAATTAACTTTCCAAATCCTTCCTTGCTATAATCAACACAATAATATACATCCTCAAATTTAACAAAATGTACAGACAATATACTATCCTCTAGCTTTTCACCAAACTTATTTAACAACTTTTTTGTTTCTTCCTCATAGCCTTCAATATAATCTACCTCAAAGCCGGTGTTAATCTTTAACTCATCTTTATACTTTAATTTAATATATTCTAGTTCTTTAATATACTGTTCTATCTTATCCAGGTTTGGAGAACAGGTTTTCAAAAACTCAGGTTCCATAAACTCTCCTGGTAAAGGCATATGTTCTGTAAAAGTGATTTCTTCCAATTCTAAATCAAGAGCCCTATTAACATAAAGTTCAAAGGCATCAGATGTACCATGAGGACAATAATGTGAATGTATATGTCCATCTCTTAGGATCCTTTCAGTAAACTTAAAAATATGTTTCTCAAGTGCTTGTTTTAATCCATCCGCATCATTAGTTTCTGTGATATCGTCTGCAATAGCTTTTACTTCATCAGGTGAATTCCCCATTGCTACACCGGTTCCCGCATATATAAGCATGTCCATATCGTTAAAATTATCTCCAATAGCAATAACTTCCTCATTTTGTACCTTAAGAACTTTTTCTAATGTTTTCATTGCAGAGGATTTAAG
This sequence comes from Clostridiaceae bacterium, assembly GCA_014380625.1. Classification (GTDB taxonomy): domain Bacteria; phylum Bacillota; class Clostridia; order Clostridiales; family Clostridiaceae; genus JACMJL01. Next base: position 72,068 of record JACMJL010000217.1, on the reverse strand, counting down.
TACATTACCTTCCATTATTTCTAAATAAGTATTCTTAGATTTATTAATGGTTAAGTTAGTCAAAACTTTCTTTAATCTAAGATTTAGAGCATCAATTTCATGAGCCTCACCCATACATAAAATTTTATTGATTTGTAATTCAGGGGATTCTAAGAGTAAATCAAAGTCATGAACAGTAGGGTCAGATTTTGTAATTTCGTCCTCTGCAATAATCCACTTATCCTTCCTACTTGCCACAAACCACTGATCTCCCTGATATAAACTAAAACTAATATCCTTAAAATCCTCTTTAATTATATTATATACTCTTTTGATTTCGGAAACCTTCATATAACTATTTTTAATAATGTCTCTTGTACCGTCTTTTTTTTCGGTTCCTAATATAAGGGCTCCACTAAAACAAATAATGGGTGCGTTAATTCCAAGTTCCACTTGAATTGGAATTATTCCTCTTGGCATTCTAGCCGAAACTAAAATAAATTCAATACCTATTTGGCTTATTCTTTGTACAACCTTTATAGTGCCTTCACTAACCCTATGATCCGAAGTTAAAAGCGTACCATCTATATCACTAAATATTGCTTTATATTTCATAACCGCTCCCCCCAATTTAACCTAATTAACTCAAACTAGATTATAAACATTCTCATAATATTTATCAAAATGGAAAATTTCCATTTTTAAACACTTCTATTTCTATGCCCTGGTCTGTGATTCCCATTATGCTAAGATCACTTGTTCCTATCATAAAATCTACATGTTTTATGGAATTATTCACACCCGCAGCTTTAAGTTCATCCTTAGTCATCTTATCTCCATTTTTCAAACAAGTAGGATATGCTTCACCTATTGCTAAATGGCAAGAAGCATTTTCATCGAATAGAGTATTATAGTATAATATATTTGAATTAGAAATAGGTGAATTGAAGGGTACTAATGCAACTTCTCCTAAGTAATGAGAACCTTCATCTGTGTCCACTAGTCCTTTTAAGTTTTCATAGCCATTTTCTGCAGTAAACTCAATAATTCTTCCCGCCTTAAAGGTTAAGGAGAAGTTCTCTATAAGGTTTCCATTATAGTTTAATGGCTTTGAACTCACTACTTTTCCGTTTATACCCGTTCTTAAAGGAAGAGTAAATACCTCTTCGGTTGGAATATTAGCCACAAATTCTACACCTTCAGGACCTAAGGATGACCCACCTAACCATATATGCCCCTTGGGAAGTTCTATTTTTAAGTCTGTACCAATGGAATTTTTATAAACAAGATACTTAAAGTTGTTCTCATTTAAAAAGGCCATACTTTCCTTAAGTTTATTTTGGTGTTCCTTCCAGGCTAAGACAGGGTCCTCTTCTGTAGCCCTGACGGCTTCAAATATAGCCTGCCAAAGCTTTTCTACTGCTTCCTCTTCATTAACACCTTGAAAAACTTTTTTTGCCCATGCTTTAGTAGGGATTGAAGCAATACACCATACATTTTTATCACTCATTAGTCTTTCTCTGTATTCAGCTAAAGCTGTACTACTTGCTTTGCCAAATCTGATTAATCTATCTGCTTTAACCGACTTCATAAGTTCTGGGTCAGAAGCTGAAATACTTAAAAATGCAGCACCTTTTTTAGCATAGGAAATAAATAGTTCCTTTCTCCATTCAGGAAACTCATCAAAAATCTCATCTTTACCCTGTAAATATTTAATTTTAGTGGAAAGCTCATCATCCCAATTAATAACTACCTCTCTTGCACCTTCCTTATAGGCAATTTCAGAAATTTTCCTAGTAAACTCAGCACATTCTATTGGCGAATTTATAACCAATATCTGATCTTGTTGTATATTAATTCCTATTTTAATAATTAGCAACGAATATTTTTCTAAATAGTTTTTATTCATAGTTATCATCCATCCTTTTGTCAATTTCAATATTATATAAGCAGTATAATACAATTATACCAGTTTTCACAGTAGATTTACACAACCTGCCTTCTGAACTTTATTACTACCCCTATCCACAGCAATAAGGAACCACTTAAATAAAGTGGTTCCTTTGACTTTTTAAAATATGCATTTCAACACTAAACCTCATCTTTTCTATATAAAAGTCTATCACCTTTATCTTCAAGTACATTTATTCCTGGATATATTGCCTTTTCAACTTCTTCCTTAAACTTTTCCACATCAATAGCTGCCTTATTACCGGGGTGAAAACTTTCATCAACTATATCCTTATACTCGAAAGACTGACCATAAGGAATTTTATTTAATTTTTCCAGATCAACATGACTTTTTTTCTGTCTATCCATTGTATATCCACTCCTAAATAGTATTTTCATAACTATTATGTGTGTATACTAAGGATATTATAAATTTATTTCTTCAGAACTGTTATGTTTTTATATCTTAGTTTTTACTGGCCTATATAAATCAATTCTACCAGCCTGTTTTAAGTCCTCATCAAAACCTAAATGTTCCTCAAGCCATTGATGTTCCTCATATGCATTTATATTACCCTTAAGAATTAAACATTATGTGAAGGGTTTGTTCCTTTCTTTTTTAGAAAAGAGAAGTTTTGTTTTTCAGAATTTAGTTTTTGCCGCATTTCATAATTAGGTTCAAGGTATTGCAACAGTCCCACCTTATCTTTCCTAGTCAACTTTATATCATCCATGGACCAGTCATGAGCTGGTAAGCCAGAACGGTGACATAAAATATCACGGATGGTAAGATGTTCTGTGGCATAAGGGTCATATAGTTTAAAGTTAGGAATATAGTTTTTTATGGGCTTATCCCATTCAAGTTTTCCTTCATCCACTAGAATAGCAATTGACATTGCAGTAAAAGCCCCTGTAACTTGATTGTATCTTCATTTACTCCATCGTTCATAACTACCCTTCTATTATTGCATTGAGAATTTTTTATTTTTTTGAGGATGACCTAAGTAAATATCCTTTATAATACTTTCAATAGAGACCTCTTGAATTGAAAGGTCCTTAATGACGCTGGTCTTATTTATCTTATCAATAAAGCTGCTTAAATCTAGAATTGTCATATCCAATTCTAACTCAACATCATATTCTGAAAGACTTCTTGTAATGGTGGCACCAGCAATTAATAATTCATTAATTTTTTTATGTGTTGAAAGCTTGACAATTTTTTTACTTCCTAGATGTTTTCTAAGTGCATCAATGGAGTTATCAAAAACTGTTTCACCATGATTAATTACAATAACTCTTTTAGCAAGCCTTTCTATATCGTCAATATCATGTGTTGTTAATATAAAAGTAGTTCCTTTTGAGTTCATTTCCCTTATGAATTCTCTTATTTTATCCTTTGCGATTACGTCAAGACCTATGGTAGGTTCATCAAGAAATACTATTTTAGGTTTATGTAACATGGCCATAATAAATTCACACTTCATTCTCTCTCCAAGAGAAAGTTGCCTGGTTGGTTTTTTCATAATTTCCCCTAGGTTAAGAAGCTCAGCCATTTCATTAAGACTTTTATTGAATTCCTTTTCTGGTATTGAATAGATTGCTTTATTTAAATAAAAGGCATCTATAGGAGGAATATCCCATAGTAATTGAGACTTCTGGCCAAAAACTGCACCAATGTTCCCTACGTATTTTTTTCTTTCCGCCCAAGGTGTGTAGCCTAAGATATTAACCTGCCCTGAGGTAGGATGAAGAATACCTGTTAGAATCTTCAAGGTGGTTGATTTTCCCGCACCATTTGGACCAAGAAAGCCTATTAACTCCCCTGCTTCTATATCAAAAGATATGCCTTTTAAGGCATCTACCAGGATTTTTTTACGAACAAACATAGAGGTGAACACTTCTTTAAAAGAGTTACCTCTATTATAGGTAGTATAAACTTTACTTAAGTCTTTAACCTGTATAAGCATGATTAACCTCCAGCGCTTGTATGTTTTCTCAGCATGAAGTGCCAAAATAACAAGCTTATTAATAAGAATATAATACTACTAAAAAATGAGAGCATTATCCCATCTGCATTTTTTCCAAGTAACACAGAAGCCGGCATAAACCCGATCATGGCAACTGGAACTATAAAGGTTATAATATTTTGAAGATTCTTAGAAAAAATTGTTCTTGGATATAATCCAAAGGTTGAAGCAGAATCAAATATTTCATAGACCCGGCTATTTCCAACCCATAAAAAAACTATGGCTGAGGAAATTAAGGAAAAAGAAAATAGTACTGCTTGAGAGGCAATCATAAGCAGTAAAAAGCCTAGCCACTGAATTAAACTTGGAGGAGGTATATTAATAAAAGCAAAAATAAGTATTAGTACCCCACCTATAAGCTTCCCCAGTTCTTCACTATCAAAGGAACTAGCTATAGTTAAATATAAAACTGACCTAGGTCTTAATAGATAATTATCAAAAGTTCCTTCCCGAACAGACCTAAGTACATTACCCACAATTCCAAAAAAGAACATGAAAGCTATACCCTTAGATATCATAAAAACTCCTTGAATAAATAGAACCTCATAAAGATTAAATCCAGGAAAAGAAGATCCTGTTTTATAAATTAATAAAATAACAAGTGGCGAAATAAATTCAAATAAGAAGGTTAATGTTACACTTATGAAAAAATCCCCTCTATATGCCATTCTAGCGGCAAAGGATATTTTTATTGCTTCAAGATGTACCCGTGCTACAGATATCATATTCCTACCCCCGTGAATTTTCTTATTCCAAGTCTCCATATTATTTCTGAGACTAAGAACATAATTAGTACTGCTATAGCTTGTACGCCAACAATGTAAGGAATAGATAAAGATATACCTGCCAAACTATAATCACCAATATACACTCTGATTGGGACATAGGTAATAAACTGAAAGGGTAAAAAAAACAAAACCTTTTGCAATATACCAGGAAAAAAAGTCAGAGGAATTATGCTTCCCGCTAATACCTCCTTCATTATTGAAAACATTCTGCTTACTCCATTTGCCTTTGTTAGCCAAAAGCTAGTCATTCCCACACAATAATTTACAAGAAAGGACATTAAAAAACTTAGTAGTATAGATAGAATAGCCCAAAAGGGTCTCGCTGGTATTAAGGGGATTTTAAATAAAAATAGAAACAATAGAAATATGGGGATAAACTCCATATAAAAGCCAAGTATTCTGTGACCGATTTTTTGTGATAAAGCATAAAATCTATGAGAAACTGGTCTTAACATAAAAGTTATAAAACTACCCGTTCGTATATGCATTTGTAAATTCCAATCCGCAAAGTCGAATATCAAATAATTTATAACCGCCGCAATTCCGTAATAAGTTAACATTTGTTCAAGGGTAAGACCGTTTATAGTAGTTCTTGAAGCAAATACAGCTCTCCAAATAAATACTTGAACAATAAAATATATTGGACCCACAAAAATGGAAACAGCCATATGGCTCCTGTATGCTGCCCATTCCTTATATGTTGCAAAAGCAGTTGCTTTAAAAACTTCATAAGCTTTCATTTTTAATCAAAATCCTCCTCTCCATCTGAAAATTGTATCAAATTATAATAATATATGTTATTTATTATATTAGAAAGTAATTATGAACCCACAGATTTATAATGTGTAACTCCAAAATTCCAAAATATATAACTTGGAACTAAAAATAAGATTGCACAGACAGGAGAAACCATGTAAAACCAACTGTTTTTCTTACCTATTATATATAAAAATGGATAATAGTTCACAAACGCCAGTGGCACAAAAAAAGTGAAAAATTTCAGAACCCATTCTTTATATATATCTAAAGGATATTGAGCCAACTCTCTTCCACCATCCGTGAAAATATTCATAAATTCAAGACCTTCTAATGTAAAAAAACATATTGTAGCGTAGATCATGAACAATCCAAAGAACAAGCAAACTCCACCAATTAACATTAAGGTTAGTGTGGTAATCTTATCAAAAGTCCAAATAACTCCACAGGAATTTATTGAATATATAAATATACCAAAAGCTTGAATAAGTCTTCCTATTCTGGTAAGTTCAATTCGGGAACCAATAACCTGTAAGATTTCATTTTGAGGCCTTACCATAATTCTATCAAACTCACCGTTACCTATCATTCCAGAAAATGTATCAAAACCCCTTCCAAAACACTCTGCTAGTGCAAAAGCCATAAAAATTGTACTAAAGCACAGTAATACCTCGTTAAAAGTATACCCCTTAATACTTCCAAACCTTGTAAAAAGAAAGTACATGCTTAAAAACGCAAAAAAAGTTGTTAAGGCCTGACCCATAGCTGTAAGAAAAAAAGAAAACTTATATTGTAGCACTGACCTAATTTGAATTGAAAAGTATTTCATATACAATTTCAAGCCCTTAACCTCCTTGTACCGTTACTCTAATTAATGCTCTTGCCATTACGCTTTTACCAATGAAAACAAGTACTACAACCCAAAACATTTGTAATCCCATAGCAATAAGTGCTTCACTTACAGGAAGTTGTCCACTATAAATTCTAAAAGGAACATTTTGCATGGAGGCAAAAGGTAAAAGATAAATATATTTTGTAAGCCATTCTGGTAAAAATGGTAATGGCACAAGACCACCTGAAAGAAAATCTGCAGTCATTACCATGGTCATTCTCACCCCCATAGGAGAGATTGTGTAAAAAGTAAATATATAAACCAGCATGCAATAAGCTATAACTACTATAAATGATAAGAACATTGCAGGTACGAATAATAAAGCAGCACTACCTGTACTTGGAAGTCTAAATTTATAAGGCTCCGGTAAAAGCCAGGCAATAGTCAGCATGGGGAAACATCTTAAAATCGTTTTTGAAAGCCTTGTAGAACAACTTTTCATGAACCATGTATTGTAGATATCCATTGGCCTACAAAGCTCGTAAGCTACATTACCGCTCGTTATAAGACTAAAGATATCATTATCTAAAAACCAGGTCATAAAAAGTGCTAAAAATGCTTGTTGAAGCCAAATATAACTTGAAAGTTGTGAAAACTCCATAGGAGCTTTAGCAGGATTACTTTGATAAAAAGTTAGATAGAGCATTATATACATAAAGGCAAAAGCGAATTGGGTGGCAATTCCCGCATAAGCAGCAGCTCTATACTGCAGACCCTGAATAAATCTGATTTTAAAAAAAGAGAAATATACATTCATATCTTATATTCCTTATAAAGTCCTACTACTACGTCATCTACTGTTACCGAATTTACACTAAAATCCTTAAACTCAACTTGATTGGCTAGGAAAGCCACTGTAGATGATACTGATATCACTGCAGGATCAATAGATATAACAGCACGTCCTGAATACTTCTCAACAAAACATAACCCGTTACACAATTTCTTTATGTCCCCATCATAATCTACAGTAATTGTTCTACTTTGGTTGAATCTCTGTTTCAAATCCTGAAGATTTCCATCAAGTAAAACTTTTCCCTTGCCTATTAGGATAATTCGTTTTGTTAATGCTTCTATGTCTTGAGTATCATGTGTAGTAAGTATAACAGTAGTTTTATTTTCATTATTTATTTTTTTAATAAAATCTCTTACTGCTATTTTAGATACCGCATCTAGACCTATAGTGGGTTCATCTAAAAATAATATCTTGGGACTGTGGAGTAGTGAGGCTGCTATTTCACATCGCATGCGCTGACCCAAACTAAGTTGTCTTGTAGGAACTTTTATTATATCTTCTATATCAAGTAAATCCGTAAGCATTTTCATATTGTTTTTAAATTTACTATCTGATATTTTATAAATATCCTTTAAAAGTTCATAGGAATCCGCTACAGGTAGATCCCACCAAAGCTGAGAGCGTTGTCCGAAAACTACTCCAATTTCTTTCACATGATTTATTCGTTCCTTCCATGGCACCCTACCGTTTATAAGACATTCACCTTTATCTGGCGTTAAAATGCCACTCATAATCTTAATTGTAGTACTCTTTCCTGCACCATTAGGACCTATATAGCCTACCATTTCACTTTCATTAATTTTAAAAGACACCTTGTCAAGAGCTTGCACAATTTCATAATCTCTTTTAAAAAGTGCTTTTACAGCTTTTCCTAATCCTGCACTTCTTTTTGAGACCAAAAATGATTTAGATATTTCTTTTAACTCAATCACTTTGCTCCCCCCTCATATGTTATTTAATTATAAAAATAATTGCCTCAGTAAAAGACCAAGACACTTATATTATATACCATATTATTCTATTTTTCCAATTTAATATGCTTGATTCACTTTCTTACATATAGGGTTTCCTTATATCTATATGTTTCCAATTAATAATAAAACTATTGAAATATCATTAAATAAGCTGTATAATAAAAATTTATAAGGCTTTGATGAGAAAAAGTAAGATTAATAAAGCTTAAAAGAGAGTTCCCGGTTGGTGAGAGGGGCAAAGCTGTTTAATCTGAATACGTCTCTGAGCTGCACTCTGAACGCATTTGCTAGATAAAAGCTGTTATGCAAGTAGGTGGATGCCGGATTTTTGCACCCGTTATAGTGCTAGAGTATACCCAATTAAACATTGGCGAACTTGAAAAGATTGTTATCGTGAGATAATAGTAAACTAAGGTGGTAGCACGGGAAATTCACTCTCGTCCTTTTAATTAAGGACGGGGGTTTTTTTATTTTTAAGGAGGTATTTTGTATGAAAACAGTAGAAGAACAGATCCAAATTATTCAGAAAGGAGTTGTAGAAATTATTGATGTGGAAGAACTGAGAGAGAAGCTTAAAAGATCTTATAATGAGCACCGTCCTCTAACTGTAAAACTAGGATTAGACCCTACTGCGCCTGACATTCACCTAGGTCACGCCGTAGTACTCAGAAAAATTAAACAACTTCAAGATTTAGGGCATAAGGTAGTTATTATAATTGGTGATTTTACTGGAATGATTGGGGACCCTACAGGAAAGTCCAAAACCAGAAAAGCTATTACAAGAGATCAGGTATTAGAAAATGCCACAACCTATGAAGAACAGATTTTTAGAATACTAGATAAAGAAAAAACCGAAGTTAGGTTTAACAGCCAATGGTTAGCAAAGTTAGATTTACTAGATGTAATTCAATTAACTTCTAAAATGACTGTGGCTAGAATGCTGGAAAGAGAGGATTTTAAAAACAGGTTTCAAGGTCAATTGCCCATTTTCATACATGAATTTTTTTATCCTTTAATGCAGGCCTATGATTCAGTAGAGATAAAAGCGGACATAGAATTAGGAGGAACTGATCAAAGATTTAACTTATTAACTGGAAGAATGCTGCAAAAGGAATATGACCAAGAAGCTCAAGTCACCATTTTTATGCCCTTATTAGAGGGTATTGACGGAAAAGAAAAAATGAGCAAAAGCCTTGGAAATTATATTGGAATTGATGATACAGCTGAGGTTATGTATGAGAAAGTTATGAGTATACCAGATTCTATGATAATTAAATATTTTGAATTAGTAACTGACCTTCACCCTTCTGAGCTTAATGCAATAAAAATTCAACTATTAAATGGTGATAAAAATCCAAGGGATATTAAAATGAATCTATCAAAAGAGATAACTACACTATATCACGGAAAAGAAGATGCACTAAAAGCAGAAATAAGATTTATCAGAGTGTATCAAGAAAAGCAAATTCCTATGAATATGAAAACTCTTCAGGTATCAAGTGCAAGCTTTGACTTAGCTCGGACACTACTTGAAAATAATTTGATTAAAAGCAAAAGTGAATTAAGAAGATTAGCAACTCAGGGAGGGCTTACCATAAACAATGAAAAGAAATTAAATATTATTGGATTAAAACTGGAATCTGAAATGGTTATACAACTTGGTAAAAAAACATTCATTAAAATACTCGAAAAAAGGTGATAAATTTTGGATTATTATTAAAAGGCTCTATAGGTTATCTACTTATAGAGCCTTTATTTCCTAATGATTATATGAACTCATTTAATTACATTATATCCCTAAACTTAAGTATTTCCATTGGGGTTATCATCCCTGAGAATGTTACAAGTATAGGGACAAGCAATATCCAAAGCAGATTATTTACATTAACGATGGACATGCCCAAAAGATTTTCATCTAAGAGAAAAATATTCATAAGCCACCCTATTACCATTGCAAGAAGTAGACCTACAAAATAACCTAAAAGTGTACAAATACCTATTTCTTTAAAAACTTTAATCGCAATGTATTTTTTTGTATACCCAATAGCATATAATAACTCAAATTCCTTACTTCGCTGAGTGTATTGTATCATGCAGATATTTCCTAATAGCACACTTAAAACTATAACTACAATAACTCCAATAAAAATAATAATGAAATTGATATTCTTGTTTTTTTCACTTATGATTTTTTTCACCATATCTATTGTACGAATTTCATATCTATTTCCAAAATTCTCTATAATAAAACGATTCATAGCAGTAACATCTTTATCCGCTGCCAGGGTTATAACCGAAATATCAGTATTTCCTAGCATTAAACTATTCTCCTCAACATATTCAAATCCCATTATAGCTGGTCCTTCAAATATGCCCACTACCTTAATATCATTATTAAGATTCCACCCATTTGTACTCTTTTTAACTAGATCATTAATTCTTAATGAATAGTTTGCCGCAAGCTTTTTGTGTAGCACTACCTCTCCCTGATTTTCAGGTATTTTTCCTTCAGTAAGCTTCAATTTCTGCCATTTCATCATAGTTGTTATATCTTTAATGGGCAGTTGAAATAAAAACATGTTATTACTACTTGAATGTGTTTTTAAATCTATATACTTAAAACTAGTAATATACCAACCTTTAATATCTTTATTGCCTTTTAACTTATCTAAATCCTTATCTAAATGTTCTTTTGAAACTTCCACATCTGTTCCACTTATTACTGACATATTTAATAGAGGATTTACATTCAATTCAACATTTTGATTTACCACATGACTAATTATAATGGAGAGAAAGTATAACAACGTAACAGCCAGAGTGACACTTATAGCTAGTGAAAAAAGCTTACCTCCACTTCCCCTAATAAATTTTAATATAGATAATGGTTTCATCTTAACTTCACCAGCTCTTTATTAAATTTGAATTCATCCTGAGTCTTGGAAGTGTCAATTTCTCCATCCCATATTCCTATAACTTCACAATTTTTATTTAAGATACTCTTATCATGAGTCACTACTACTACTAGCTTATCCTTTGAAATTTCTGAAAACAGACTCATAACCTGAAAGGCGGTTTTATGATCTAATGCTGCGGTAGGCTCGTCTGCAAAAATAATCTCTGGATCACTTATAAGTGCTCTAGCTATAGTAACTCTTTGCCTTTGTCCGCCTGAAAGCTGATAAGGTTTTTTTGCAGCCAACTTTTCAATTTCCAGTCTTTCAAGCAGTATTAATGCCTTTTTCCTAGCTTCCTCAGAAGCAACATTTACTGGTACTAGTACATTATCCAAAACTGATAGATATTCAAGGAGATATCCTCTTTGAAACACAAAACCAAATTCTTTATGTCTTAATCTTGCCCTTTCATCAGAAGTCAGCTTTCCTAGTTCTCTCCCCTTATAAAATACTTCACCAGAGGTTGCAGTTTTTAGCCCTGACATAAGGTACAACAGGGAACTTTTCCCACTTCCTGAGGGGCCAATTATCCCAAGCAGTCCTTTATTTTCATGACTAAAGTTAATATTTCGAAGGGCATAGGTTGTATCTTCCTTACCTAGGTCGTAAACAAGATTTACATTTTTAAATTTGAACATAAAATATCATCTCCTTGAAACTTATTCACTCTTTTCTACCACCGTCATAGGATCGATCGTTGAAAGTAACCAGCCAGCGGGGATTAAACCAAACAACGCTGTACATAGAGGTATGGTAAGGGCTTCTATCATTCCATTTGACTGCATTAACACAAAGGGGTAACCATTTGGTATAAAGAACGTCCTATCTAAAATCAACCCTGCAACGAATCCTAATGTGACACCAGCCGCTAAACCTACAAGATTGAGCAAAGCGATTTCCTTAGCTGCCCTGAGTAATATTTGTCCTCTGGTATATCCTATAGATTGTAATAATGCAAACTCATTTCTACGAGAAAAATACTGTGCATAACTTGAATTTCCTGAAGCAAAGGACATTACTAATATAACTGCTATAGACATTATTCCGAACATATCCTTTAAGGATTTCTCATTTTTAGTATAATTATCCTCTGCCTTCTCTTTAGTCCAGAAGTAGGCTTTCTCTGCTGTTACTTTACTAAATTCTTCATTAATTTTCTCAAGTTGTCCCTCCTTTGGAAAAACTAATAACTTATTCATAGATAACTCTTGGCTCTCCCAAGTAGGAATGACTCCTATAATACTTTTCCCCTCTAATATCCCAACAATTTTATATTTACCGGTTAACTTTTCCTGTAGGTTAATTTCTTTTCCAATAAAATTCCCAATTTTCTTATTTTTATTATTTGCTAATCTCCAGTCAAGAAGAATTTCATTTTTTCCAACAACAGGCATTCTCCCTTCTCTAAGCTTTAAACCAAGTTTTTCTAAAACATATTTAATATCACTCTCCCTGATTGAAAATACACTTATATTACAGGTCCCAAATAAATGATTGTAATCCATATCTTGTTCAGATGTTGGTATAAACCTTTCAACTTTCTCATTTTCTTGCATTTGTTTAATAACACCCGCATCAATTTTTCCTGACTTACCTTCAAAAATTTTAGTTGCATAATTAGATACTTCTACATCAGCAATTCTTGCAGGCTCGTTTACTGCGAACATCACCATTTGAAAAATTATAATCATGAATATACTCAGAATTAATGCCAACATTATAACTAAAGATTTCTTTACATTATTATGAAAATATTTTATAAAGGACAGTGGTTTTATTTCAGATAGTCCTAAAGGTTTTCTCAAAACAATTCACCTCTTAAATATCAATTTTATTTCTAATTTAGATTACTCTACATGTATTATAGCAATCCTTTTTATTTCAAAATAGTAGCTGAAGTAATAACTCTATATGACTTCAGTAATAAAAAAAGCGGCCAATATTAATTGGCTCACTTTATTATCTTACTTATTTTAATTGCTACCATAGTTCTATCTTCTACACCTAGTTTCCTATAAATTGAACTAATATAATTCTTTACAGTACCCTCTGATATAAAAAGTGCTGTAGCAATCTGCTTATTTGTAAAGCCCTGTGAAAGCATTACTGCTAATTCTGCTTCTCTATCTGACAAGGATAACTCAGCCTTAATTTTTTCTTCATTACTTTTAGGTTTTACAGTGATATGATTTGCGATTAATGCTGCAATTTTAGAGGGAAGTATAGTATCTCCTTGCTGTGCATCTTTTACTGCCTGTATAAGTTTTTCACCTTTAATATCCTTTAAAAGGTACCCACATGCCCCATATTTTAAAGCGTCTACTATGTATTCCTCATCATTAAAGGTTGTAAGCATTAAAACTGCAATTTGAGGCCATGTTTCTTTTATCTTCTTAGTGCACAAAACTCCATCCATTCCAGGCATACGAATATCCATAAGCACTACATCTGGAATATCACTCTTAATTGCAGCTAAGGCTTCCTCTCCATTTGTTAATCCACCAATAACCTTAATCCTTTCATCGGTTTCAAGTATAGCCCTAAGACCATCTAGTAAAATAATTTGATCATCAACTAGCAAAACTTTTATTACTTGCATATCATCACAACCTTTCTTAGCGGTATAAAAATTTTAATTTCAAAGCCCTCTCCCTGTTCTGAGATAAATTCTATATGACCATCTAACTTAAAAATACTCTTTTTCATATTATTAAGACCAAAGCCGGGAAAAATAGAAATGCATCCTTTACCGTTATCCTGAAGTAAGAAAAATAAATTATCTTTTTCTTTTAAAAGCTTTAATATAAATGCTGTTGCACCTCCATGCCTGATTCCATTTGATAACCCCTCCTTTAGGATTCTGATGATTAAGGCTGATACCTCCTGTTCTATATCCTCAGGTACCTCTACTAAACTCTTTATTTTTACATCCGCATGTTTTTCTGTTTCTTTAACGGCTTCTAAAACAGCATGACTAAGATTTGTAATTTCATTCCTTTTTGACAGTAATCTTACTGAACCGCGAAGTTCCTCTAATGCTTTTAATGCCTGGCTATGAGCCATTGAAAACTTCTCCAATGCAAGTCTTGCGTCTTTAGCCGCAAGCATTCTACCTGCTTCCATTTCCACAATAACAGTAGTAATTGTATGTCCGACGGTATCATGAATTTCTCTTGATATTCGATTTCTCTCCTTTAACGCTGACATTTCCTCCAAGTTTTCATAGGCTCTACTAAGCTCATCGTAGGCTACCTTTAGTTCAACTTCTCTAATTTCAGTTTCCCTCATTGATTTTACAATAAGCGTTTTGCTTTTCAATACTTGTCCCATTAAATATGAAATAAGCCCCACCAGCATAAAAGCTGGAGCTTCTTTTCCAATTACACTCAATATGTATTTTATATCTATGGGAACCTTAAAAAAAAATTGGAAAACGAAAAAAACAAAGGCTACCACTGCACAAAGGGTACCATACAAAATACCATATGCAATGTAACAATCTGCTATAGTTATATAGAGTAATAACTTCGTTGAATCTCCTGCGCCATAAATACTGATAAAGCATAATAAAATAATTTCTATAGCATATGTAAAGAAAGGCAAAATTCTATATTTATCTATTTTATATATATATAAATTTCTTAAAGTAAAGAAAAAAAGCCAGCTCAAAGCAATTAACAAGTTCATCCATAAAGCGTCAAGATTAGATAAAACAATAATTAATAGGCCCCAAAAGGCTAAAATATACATTACTATAACATGCAAATCCTCTTTTTGATTATTCATTACTTGACCTCCCAATGATTTTATTAATTCAATACTATTTCAAAATAAATTGATAGTCCCCTTAGCAACTTTGTGGTATTATTATCTCTGTTAGTAACGAAAGGTAGGAAATAATGAATTTTATAGAATTAGGTATTAATGAATATTTTGTAAAGATATTAAATAACTCAGGCATTACAAAACCCACTCCAATTCAAGAGGAGAGTATTATTTTAATTAAGGAAGGCAAGGATGTTATAGCAGAAGCACAAACAGGTACTGGAAAAACACTAGCATTTTTGCTCCCCATTTTTGAAAATATATCCACGGATATAAATACTGTCCAAGTACTAATCATCACTCCCACTAGAGAGCTTGCTATTCAAATAACTGAAGAAGCTTTAAAGCTTAAAGAGGGGAAAGAAATAAATATTTTAGCAGCCTATGGGGGTAAGGATATAGGCTCCCAACTAAAAAAATTAAAGGGTAACCTTCACTTAATCATTGCAACTCCCGGGCGACTTTTAGACCATCTTGAGAGAAAGACAATTGATTTAAGTAAGTTAAAAACCTTAGTATTGGATGAAGCAGATCAAATGTTATTAATGGGCTTTAAAAATGATGTTGAAAATATTATAAAACAAACTTCCAAAAATCATCAGACCCTTTGTTTTTCCGCTACTATAGATTCTCAAGTTAAGAAGTTAGCCTATAGATATATGACTAATCCTATTGAGGTAGCTATTAAAAAAGAAGAAGTTACCCTTAATAATATTAAACAATTCGTAGTAGAGACAACAGATAGAGGAAAGCAAAACGCATTATGCAGTGTTTTAGATCAAGATAATCCATTTATGGCTATTATATTTTGTAGAACCAAAAGAAGAGCGGATGAGCTTGAAATAGTACTTTATAAACGTGGATATGATTGTGAAAAATTACATGGTGATTTGGTTCAATCAAAACGTGAAAGAATAATGAAAGCCTTTAGAAAAGCCGATTTTCAGTATTTAATAGCTACTGACGTTGCTGCTAGAGGATTAGATATAAGTGGTGTCAGTCATATCTATAATTATGATATACCAGAAAATACTGAAGCTTACATTCATCGAATTGGTAGAACCGGAAGAGCTGGTGATGAAGGTTCCACTTGCCTATTCGTTGACCCAAAAGATAAAAGAACTTTGGAAGAAATAGAAAAAGCTATTAATTTAAAAATTCCTAGAAGAGAATTATTATAGATTAATAGTAAGAACAACAAACAAGTCAAAGCTACCAGGTCTATTTTGTGCCATACAAGGTGACTTATATGGCACAAAATATGGTAGTAGATATTACCAAGCCTTAAAGTTGTTAAAACATGCTACCATTCCATCCCCAGTCTTTTACCTCTTCAAAAGTTATGTATATGCTATCTTTTGGTATATTAAGTTCTTCTTCAATTAAAATTGATACTTTTGAAGTTATTACCTCTTTATATTTTTTATCTGTTGTTCCAAATATTTTAATCTCTACAAAAGCCGCCTTTTCTTTTCTTTCACCTCTAAAGAATAGAGTATGATCATCTTTAAAACCTACCATAAGCCATTCTTCACTTTTTCCTGGTATTTCTGTGATTATTTCACCTAACTTTGATTTTATAATTTCTTTCTTTTCATCTGTTACTTTTACTGTTAATGTTGAATTTATGTATGGCATAATATTCCTCCTTATATGTTCTTTGCTTTATTATTTTAAACTTATCTCCCGTTGCGATAATTCTATCTATCATTTCTTGCATTCTCAAAATTTGCAGATGATTTATCCTTCAATTCAACTGAACATAAAGCTTCCTGTAGTGCCTTATCTGGCTGTAAAGTTTTCAATATTTCCGACTTAGCAAAAATTAGCCATATTCCATTATAATTAATGTGATTGTTGATTAGCCACTCTCTAAATCTTAAACGATTGGTAAATAACATTTGTTCATTCATATCTTCACCCCACATAATATTTAATATTTAATATTAAATAACTTAATCTTCAATATTTATAATTTAAAATGTGAAATTATATGCAGAGTTTTTGTATTCAACTCTATCACATAATTTTGAATGTATTAAACCTTGCCTTCTAAATTCACCTTCTTTCACCATACCTATTTTTTAAACTTATCCTTATATTTATTTATTAATTTAATTATCTCTTTGCTCTCTTTCGAAGTTCCAACTGTATCCTTTAATTTTACTGTAAGTTCTTCTGTGAGCATGTCAGGATAACCAACTGTCTCATCTGAAACACTTCTTTTATACTTAAAATTATTGTCTAGAATAGCATATTTTCTTATTGTATTAACACCACTTTTGTCAATTACCCCTTCTGCTATAATTTTATCGCCCATTATATATACAAACTCACCAGTTGATTTTATGGTAGCCTTGTCCATGAATCCCGCTATACCACCAGATAAAATATATTCTATAGAAAATGGTTCCTTTATCAATGTAATATTTTTGTAACCCATATACAATTGATACAAAATCAAAGATAGTATCAAAATACTTGTGAGGAGAAATAAAAATATCCTTCTATAATTTTTGTTATGAATCCTAGTTAACTTGCTGTTAAACATACTTAACATACTGCTGTATCCAAAATACAAAAGTTTTTTTACTACAATCTATTTCTGCTATAGCGCCATAGGGTATTGTTATACTAGGTGCAGTGTGTCCGAAATTCATATTATAAAGAATAGGCAAATTAACTAATTTAAGTTCCTCACTTATTACATTAGATGGCCATATAACAGTTCCTTTGATCATTTCAAGTGCTTCCATCCATCCACCTATTAAATGTCTTTTTGCAATTCCCTTGCCTTGTAGAAGCTCATAACCGCTATTTGATAGTGTATTTCTTCCTACTAGTTTATTTTTTTCTTCCCAATGTAAGTATTTGCTTGTCCAAATTGTTGATGAATTAATATTACCACTTAGTGTATGTGGCATTTCAATAACTGTAAGTCCAAATTCTTCTAATCGCTTTTTCCCAATATTGTATCTCCATAAAAAATCTTTATCGCCGGCACCACCCCATGACAAACTAATAGTTGCCACTTTATCTCCTGTTTTTAAAAGTTCGGGTTTTAATAAGTCCATTTTATCTCCTCATTCTTAAGTAATATCATCAAATATATGTTCTCCTTCCTATCTAAAATGGGATTAGTTATCATAATTTCAAAAGGTCAACTAGTGCTCCCTTAAGTTGAGAACTTGCCCATTTCGAGGAATTTTCGTTAGGATAGCTCCTATAGGTGCATTCGATAACCATTATTAAATAAAGATATATCTGGTAAAGTACAGACCTTATTTCTTCCTCCTTACCAATGGATACTCTTCCTGTATAACTTTGCATGAATTCCTGATTCTGTAAAAGAAAACCACATACAGGATCAAGTAGTTTATCTCCGTATAGGGCACGTTCGCAATCAAGTAGACCTGTTATTTTTGCTGTCTTAGGGTCTATAAATATGTTTCCTTCCCATAAATCTTTGTGTATAAGTGATGGCGTTTTAACTATGTTTAATACCTTACGCTTTTCATATATCATATTATAAATTTTATCGTAGTTATAAGGAAGTACAACCTTAGCATCTATGGCATCTTCTAATAACTCCTTTATCATGCATAAAAATGCCTCCTCCCAGGTGTGAAATCTCTTATCCTCCTGAGATAAATTTCCGAAATAGCTTCCTTCTATACTGTGTATTTGTTTAACAAGTATACCAAGCTCTGATGAGATTTCTATATACTGTTTTTGGGTGAGTTTTTCATGTATCTTATTAAGTGGTACACCCTTTATAAATTCCATGAAAAAAAAAAATCACTTTCGATGGTTTGTCCACTTCTATCATAATATAGTACCTTTGGAACCGGTACATCTCCCTTTGCTTTGATTTTATTTAAAACATACACTTCAGTTTCCATAATATTTTTCTCATATCTCATCACCCGCACATCCTTTGGCGGCGAAACCTTAAGTACTGTTTTAAGTCCATTGCTAAGGGATAACATATAGGCAGTATTAAAATATCCATCTGTTAATTCTGTTATTATTTCTGCTTTTGAGTCATTTCCGAAGGCCTGTTTAGCAATCTTATTAATTTGTTCCATTGTTAATTTTGATTTTGTTATACTTTCCATATCTAACCTTCCATTTCCTAATCTATATTCGATTAAACTTACATAATAACAACTTTTGAATCATTAAAATAATAATTAAATATAACTCTTTCCAATGGTCTGACTTCTGTATTCATATAACTATTTAATTGATTTAAAAGAGCTTTTGATAATTTTTTCATATTCATGCTTCCTTTCATTAGTTCTTGCAGTAAACGTTTTCCATTATTTTATAATTATTTATATAATTATAAAAAATCTTTTGTTACTTCTTTTTTATGACCCTTGCTACTACTAATAATGTTATGTCTTAATAATCTTTTATAGACCTGAAACTTCCACTAATCTCCCTTATTCTAGTATGATAAATTATGTAGCTGATTTAATTTTAATGAAAGTTCTTTAGCTGTACCTAATGCCTCAGTATCTTCATTGGCAGGTTTTTCATTTGTATGTATAGTTCTGACACTACCGATTAGTATTGTATTCATTTGATGAAAAATAATATTTGCTATTCTTGATGGAGGACCATAATCTTGAGTATCCCCACCTGCTGAAATAATAAGCACACCATTTTTATTTTAAATTACTTATTGCTTATAAAACTTGTATACAATCCTGTAATTTCCTTTAAAATATCCAGACTTTTTATATAATCATCTTCTATCTCTAGAGAGTGTACAGCACCCTCAATAATTTTCAAATCTACTAATGGGTTTGTCCCTAATTTAAAAACCACTTCTTTAGAAATAACTTGATCATTTGTTCCGACTACTACAATGCATTTTGAATTTTCTATATGAGTAATACTGTTTGGAATAGGTGTAAGAAATAAATTCTTAATTTTATTATAACCAAGTTTTTTACTTATTTCTCCTGCTATCTCTGTCCCAAGACTCTTACTAATAAAATAAATGTTATTATAATTATTGGAAAGAACTAATTTTATTGCAACCAGGGATTCTTCTATTATACTATTAATAAATTCAGGGTTAAATGATTTATCTAGTTTATAATAACCATATTCTAAACTAAGTACATCACACCCCAGAAGTGAAGATACTTTTTTTGCATAATGAAGTAATGGTTTATCACAACTGTATGTTCCTCCAGGAAAGAGAATAACAATAGAATCAGATTTTATTGGCTGACTTAAGAGCGTATTATTTATATCATGACCCCAACTGGATTTTACTTTAACAAAAGATTTCTTCATCTAATATCAAACCTCCTTTTTGCTTTGAACTTTTAATTTAAATGCCTAATATATCTATACTCCTTTAATTCCCCACCTACATTTATCACTCGTATTTCACCATCATGGAAAAAACTAAACTTTTCGTAAAACCTTAGTGCTTGTTTATTTTCTATAACTACCCAAAGTGCAACTTTTAAATATCCCTGGCCCTTAAGTTCTTTTATTGCCCAATCCATAAATTCTATTCCTATACCTTTCCCCCAATACTCAGGTAATAAATATATTCTCCATATGTCAATTTCTGAACAATCACGTTCTTTATAATCATCTTTTGCAAAGGTTAGCATTCCAACAGGTATCTCATCCTTATACATAATACAACTTTTAGTAATCCCTTCATTTAATTCTTTGTATAATCTATCTTTTAATCTTTCAATAGAAAACTTTTCTTTTAAGAAATCTGTTGGTATAATATCTTCAAATGCTTTTTGAAATGATTTTGAATTTATAAATGCTAAGGTATCAGCATCTTCTTTATTTGCATAACGAATATTACAAAAGCATCCATCACTATCATAAATACGCCTGGCATCCATTAGATTGTTTTCAACAACAGTACTTTTTTCTTTTTCAAAATCAGATAATTGGCAATTATAATCAATTACACATTGTGCCTTAACACTTTGAAAAATTTCAGTTTTTATAAACACCCTATCACCTTCCATCTATATTTAATCTTTTCTCTATTTTTCAGCTATGACACAAATACATTGATTTTTTTCATAAATTTCAATTGATTCAAAGCCTGTATCCTTAAGTAATTGTCTAAGTAAGTTATTTGTATTATACTGTTTCATATGATAATCTATTTTGTATAATTCGGAGAAAATCATTAACTTTCCACCCTTATTTAAAACTCTAAATACTTCTTTTATATCCTGCTTTAAGTTTGGCCAAAAATAATGAGTTCGAATAGCTGTAATGTAATTAAAAAAATTATCACCGAATGGTATTTTTGAAACACTGGCTTGACTGATTATAAGGTCACCATCTTTAACCTTTCGTTTATTTTTTTTAATTGTAGTTTTAACAGCTGCTTCTGAGTAATCAATAGCGAATATGTTTGATTTAGGATACATTTTTGATAACATATAAACTGTTTGTCCACCACCACATCCTATATCTAATATTTTATCATCCGTACAATTTATTTGCATCAAAGCCCATTTGTTTAGTCCTACATCCATAACATTCATAATCCTAATCATAATAATACCTAATAAACCCTTTGGCTCTTTACATTGTTGAACTAATTGGTCTGTTATTTTCATTTCTCATCATCTCCTAATATTACCAATTATTAATATGTAATCTTGATTCTAATTTTACTTTCTTTTGAGTAATGATTTTAGAGTTAGGTTGCATATATCCAAATGGAATTATCGCTGCTACTTCAAGTTCCTCTGGAATATTAAGAATCCGTTTTACCAAAGATGTATTTTTAGGAACGAAAGTAACGCCATAAACTTGATTTTCTGCAAAACTGAGCAAGATATTCTCTATACAGCACCACACAGAAGCTAAACAATTTAAGTCATATACTCTTTTGCTTTCACCCACTTGTGTCTTTGGTTTATATACTATAACTAATAACTCAGGTGCAGTTAATATCATTTTTTTCTGTTTTGGTATAGCCTCCAAATACATATCTTTAGCAAGAGTATCATGTTTTTCAAAAATTTGTTTTAATTCGTCCGTTACACTTTCTATCATTTCTTCTGTTTTTGTTAATGCTAGTCTTATATTCTGTTCTTTGACTAAAATGAAATCCCATTGTTTAAGATGATTGTAACTTGGTGCTTTCAATCCAACCTCTAATGTTTTTTCAATGATTTCATATGGCACCTTTTCCTTAGAAAAATCTCTAACAGTTCTTCTCTGATTTATAACTTCTATTAACTCCATTTTTTTACTCCTTCATAATCTATTAAATTTACCTTTATAGCACTAAACTGCAATACGCTAAAATAAAAAAACTCCGCAAAACCACCGAAAAAGTGACTCCGCAGAGTTATCTACGTGTAAGAAAAGTTCCCTGTACCGCAAATTTACATTTGGTACACTCACTACTTATAAAATATTTTACAATGTTATAGGTTATTTGTCAATAATTTCATATACTCAAATTTGCAAATTATCATTTTACTGCAATTATAGTGTTTTCTGCCATTCACAGTTTCTCCCATATTCTAAAAATCCAACACTCTTATACAGAGTCTGTGAAGCAATGTTTTTCCCGCCCGTTCCAACGTATAGGTATCTAGTTCCACGCTGTTTCAACAGGTTCATCCCATATAATAAGGTGTTTTTCATAATCCCTTTACGACGATATTCTGCTACGCAGGCAACAGGTTCTAATATCGCTATCTTACTGATCGGATCGTCCCATATTGTACAGTAAGCAATGATCTCTTCATTATGAGACTGAACTACTAAATCTAGTGCATCAGAGTATGAGGGAGAATTCATCATTCTTTCATAACATTCTGAGGTTGTTCCTCTTCCCCCAGTGGCTAGTCTAAATAATTCTACTCGCTTAGCCACATCGGTCTTCTGAGTTAAACGGATACTGAATCCATAGGATAGTGAAGGACATGATGATATTTTAGATAAATCACACATACCATTAAATCTAAATCTAGTTGTTTTCGTGTACCCTCGTTGTTCCAAAATATTATTTAATAACATATCCTCACTATTGGCATTGGTTAGGATGGTAACACCGTGATTATAACAATTATGTTCTATATAATCTAGTATTTCCTGTGTAAAATTCTCATAGTCTGAAAGAAGGGTGAGTGAAAATTCAATTTCTAATACTGTGATAAATCCAATTTCCATTTCCCCTTCATACACTAGCCAAATTGTCTTATACAATATATTTGGGTTTTCTTCTAGGGCATATCTTTCGAAATCCAGATTACCTATATGCAACTGAGGATATAGATGTCCAACCTGTAGACAATTATGTTGGACTATGCTACGCATGACCCTATAATCACTCTCATTACTAAATTTACGGTAACTAATCATTTCAACTCTCCTTCTTTAAAGCATTATCATGTGGTATTACCTTTTTAGTTATATACAAAGAAAATTTGAAAAATGTACTAACATACCCACCATAATTATTGATAACTCCTTCAATTTCACTATCCATCTTTTCAATAATTCTATCATCTAATCCATCAAGGATAGAAGCAAATTCCGGTATTGATTTTTTAACTTTTAAATACTGATTGGAATTGTTCCTTCTTTCTTGTGTATAGTCAATTTTTTCAACTACCTCAAACAAGCTAGATGCTTCTATCTCTGCTTTTCTTTCATCCTGTTTTGATACTCCATCATGTGCACGCCTTTCAGGTTTTCCCTTATCCAAAGAATAATTAGAAGCAAATTTTTTAACTATATCTCCAACTTTTTCTTCTATTTCTCGTGTTATAGGCAAATTAAAATCACTTGCATTATACCAAAACAGAATAAGATATCCATTGTCTTTTAAAAGTTTATGACATTTTTTATATTTTATATTAATGTCAAGCCAGTGAAATGCCTGAGCCGAATAAATCATGTCATATTTTTCATTATGGGGACAGTTCCAATCCTCAAAAGAAACTACTTCAAGTGAAACCTTAGGAAGATTAGCACACTTATCCTTTAGTATCTCTGCCATATCTTTGCCTAACTCTATAGCATGGATTTTAAATCCCTTTTCAGCAAATTGTATAGTTGCTTTCCCAGTTCCTGCACCAATTTCTAATAGCTCATTACCCAACTTTAAGTTAGTCTTAGAAATCACATCTTGAATTAATTTTTCTGGATAAGTAGGTCTTATTTCATCATATATAGCAGAAATTCCCTTATAAGGTTCAATTTTTTCAACCATTATTTATCCCCCTTTAATATTATGATGTCATAAAATACCAATATGAATAATCGCTAACTGAGTAATTAAACTTTCATAGACCATAAGTATATTTAATCTACTCTTTGTAAAGTTAACTTCTTCTTTTATTTTAAATATATTATCCAGCGCTAAGAATAGTAAATATTAACAGCTCAGATTCATATTTGTACCAATAAGTTTTATTACCATCTTTAATGCAGAGATAATTTTGGTATACTTCCATATGAATTTTTTCTCCATAGTAATAGAAGGTGAATTTTTCCTTCATGTCTCCAAAATTAACTGGAGATTTTGAAATGTCGACAATATCTCCTTTACTTATTCCATCCTGAAGAGCATTAGCAAATCCATGGATACGAAAAGAATTTAAGACTAAATAATTAAATTCCCGCTCTCCATGTAATGCACCACTTTCATATATCTTATTAATTACTGAATCAGTTATTATGAACTTTGGTCTAGGTAATAATGACTTACCCAAATTATAAATGTATTTATTGGTAAGAAAATTCCCCCCAGCATATTCTATAGTATCTCTCCCTACCACATTAACTTTGTAAGTTTTATCACCTTTGATAAATTCATAAGTATAATATTCCACGTCACTTTGTGGTCCATTAGGAGGTTCTGATTGCTGGAGCATAAGATTTTCAAAATATATATTTTTCATAAATACTTTTTCCTTAATTTCAATTTTATCATTAGAAAAACCACTTTTATAAACTAATATCTTATCCCATTCTTCTTCTTTAGCCCAGCGATAATTCTCCTCATCAATCATATTTTTATTTGTGTTTCCCACTGTGCTCGAACTACTAAGTTGTTCCTTGAGTTTATCGTTTTCTAGGTTAAGTTGTCGAAGTTCTATTTCTACTTGAGTATTTGTTTTCATGTCAGTATTATTACACCCCGTAATCACAAGTGGAAGCATTATTAAAAACATGGACAAGAACTTCAGAATTTTCATTAATTTTCTCCTCCTAAAAATTATATATTGTCCAATAATTTTGTGCAGCCTAATAAAATTCAACTGCTTCACTTTCTGATATAAAAGACCTCAAAGGTATAATATGTGCAAAAATGGTATCCAGAAAAATATAAATGTTTTTTTTCTCTTGCTTTATGCTTCGTACCCCACTCCATTTTCATCAATTTCTATTGTATGTCCTCCTAAGAATGCTTCTTTCGAATGTTAAACGTATTTTCAATAACTCCAGGTAGTATACTATATAACGATTTCCCCATGATATCTTCAAAATATCCCTGGATTTTGAATGTTGATTTCCACTTTCGAACTATATATTCATTTAAACCATGTCTTAGAGCAACATCTATCATTCTTTTTTCTATAAGACAAAAACCCTCTGGAAATGCTAATGCGTCACATAATTGTATTAGCTTATCATAATCATCAAATTCTATCTTAGACAAAAAACTTTCAACAAACTTATACTCGTCATCATTGCAGTCCCATTTCCCAAATACGGCGTTTACATTATTATAAGGAAAAGAGTGCGTGATGCAAATTTTAGCTGGCATGTAATATCCTTTTTGAATAAGAAAATTATACCCATCTATGCTATGTCGCATGCTTGTCACTCCAAATCTTCTTCCTATGTCATGTAATATTCCTAATATATACGCTATATCTGAATTTAGACTCGGACAATTCCCAGCAATTATTTCAGCAGCTTTACCTGCATACATAGAATGTTCTACCCAAGGGCCAGGATTTAATTTTCCTCCGTCTTCTAATAATAATTTCGATTCAGTCAAGGAAGGAACTCCATTCCAAACATGTAAATTTTCCATTTAATCTTTACCTCATTTCTACTATTTTTTAATTAGCATTACCACTACATACGAGGTTTTCTTCGTTGAAATTAAAAGTTACAATCTTATTTTGATATCATCTTATTGAATTCTGAGGAATTACCATTAAATACGTTTAAATCCACTAATCCCTTAACTCCTTTTACTCTTCCTCTATTACAGTACTGCCAGAATATCCATTCCTGAGTATTTTGAAATTTAGGAAACTTAAATATGTCTCTTATCCAAACTTGATATTCTTCAAAATCCCCTTTTATATATTCGTCATATGAGTCGTATGTTAAGTAAAGTATTGGTTTAGACTTATATTTAGTTTCTATTTCATAAATAAAGTCTGTTAATTCTTTTTTTAATTTATCCTTAGTAGGTATATTCTTTGAATTACCACCAAATTCTATATCAATAACTATAGGTAACATATGCTTTTCTATAGGCACTGTACTAATGAAGTTTTTAGCTTGTTCTACACCAGAACTTCCAAAAGTAAAAAAATGATACGCCCCTCTTGAAATGTCTAAAGCTTTTGTATTTTTCCAATTATCATTAAAGTATTTATCTTTATAATCATTCCCTTCTGTTGCTTTTATATAGGCAAAAGTATAACCTTGTTCTTTTACAAGTTTCCAATTAATTATTCCTTGATGATTAGAAACATCAATTCCCCTAACTTGATATTTTTTTGAATCGGGATTATTAAACCACACATATCCATTATAAAATGAATATCCAAGTATTATTAACATTATAAGTATAAATAATGAGGCTTTCTTTTTCATTTTAACTCCTTTTCAAATATCATTTCCCGAATAAACCTTATATAGCTTCTTTTATTTTAAATATATCAGTGATTTCACTAATTTATTTAATGATAATTCATTCACAAATCAATTTTAAAAATATTCTCATATTCATGAATCAATATTTCGTAGAAACATTTTTCTCTGCCAATAAATTGACCCATTCTTCTTGTAATACGGAATATAGATAAGCGTCATGCCATATTGGCTTTCCTTCATCTGTTTTTTTGAAAAAGGCTGGTTTCTTAAAATGCCCTTCCCTTCTCATAGTCAGTCGTTCCATTAACTTCCACGAAGCAATATTTTCAGGATTACATTTAGCAATAATTCGGTGTGCACCGATTTGTTCAAAACCATACTGTAAAATTCCTTTTGGCAGGCTTCAGTAGCATAACCTTTTCCATAATATAAAGGATTAAACACATACCCAATTTCCCATGTACTAAATTCTTTTGGTCCTTGTAGTTGGAAATATACATTACCTATCAATTTATTGGTTTCTCTAAGACAAACAGCCCAAAAGGCATCATTCTGAGATCGATTTATTGCCTCTTTTTTAGATTCTTCCTCGCTAAATATGTTATAGGGTTCATACATAACTACTTTTACTTGAGATAGATATTCATGCAAGTCTTTCCAATCATCACCAGTGAATTTCCTAAGTATTAATCTTTCTGTTTTTAAAATACCCATTATTTCACCCCTATTTATTAAATTTATAAGTATCAAATTTCTTTAATGCCCATAAAGCCATTTTCCTAACCTTGTCATTATTATCATTGCAGGCATCCTTAATCAATTTACTGTACTTATTATCTCCAGTATTGGCCATTGCTCTTAATGTATTACACTTCCATAACCAAATTCTATCTTCACTGATGTACCAAAATCTAGGTTTTAATACATTCATCAATGTGTTTTCGTCCATTGTAAATATTTTTTCCAATGAGATAATTTCTGAAATCTCGTTTAACTCGGGGAATTCTTCTTCTTCACTCCATCTATTTATATTCATGGGGCATACATCCTGGCAAACATCACATCCATATACCCAAGTCCCCATTTTTTCTCTTATTTCCTCTGAGGGTAAATCTGTGGAGAAAAATGACAATTGTGCAATGCAAGAACCCCTATCCATAGTAAAATCTTCTGATAAAGCTTTTGTAGGACAAGATTCAATACATTTATTACATTTTTCAGGACAATCCTTTATAACCTTA
Source organism: Clostridiaceae bacterium (assembly GCA_014380625.1). Lineage (GTDB taxonomy): Bacteria > Bacillota > Clostridia > Clostridiales > Clostridiaceae > JACMJL01. The sequence goes on along the minus strand of JACMJL010000217.1, from coordinate 44,012 downwards.
TCATATTCCTTATCATATTCCATTTCGACATCTACCATCCAGGTATCTATCCAAACGTATGAACCAAACTCAGTATAAATAAAATTATTTTTCCTAAAATGACCCAAGCCTGCTTTAACCGCTGCCCATCTGGCTGTTACACCATCTCTATAGGTTTTCATACCTTGTTCTTTAAGGTAATCTTCAAAAAGATTTTTTTCTACATACTCTTTCGAATAGTTTAATCTCCCGTCAAAAAGATACACTTTTCCAAAAAGCTTATCTAGACTTTGAGGAATCTTATATTTATTATATCTTCTTATACATACAATAATTGACTTTGCCCAATTAGCCTTTTCTAAGGGTTCCCCTAAACTATAAAGACTCTCATATAAATATGTTGATTTTGGGAACTTCTCTACTCGAATTTTAATATGATCATTAAACTCATTAAAGGGCTTTGCCTCAATAATTCCGCACAAATCATATCCTGATTCATAAGCTTTTTTCTTAATTTTTGTTGAAATGTCATCTTTCATTATTTATTGCCCCCGTATACTCAAATGATTTTTTAATAGTAGTTTTTATCAAGTCACTACAAAAAATCTGTTATTTAACTATTCCACCATGAAACATGCACTCATACACCATTTCTTCATTGTAAAATATCTGTTCTGAACCCATAAACCATTCAAAAGAACCATCCACCTTACACTTATAAGTAAAATTATCAGATTTATATTCACTGGGTCCCCTAAAGGGCATGTCAGCATTAACATTTAATAAGGCTTCTTTTAAAAAGTTTCCATTGAATTCTTCTGAAATAACACGTCCACAATAGTTCATAGCCCAAAATGGAATATTCTTCCTCCATAAAACTTCTTCGCCTAAGAACTTTTCTCCACCTAAATAGGTATCCATATACCTTAGATCCTTTTCAACATACTCTAAATCATGAGCCTTTGGACGTGAGGATAGTAACTCTGGACCCTTCCCCGCATAAGTAGCCTTTTTAGCTTTGAGTAGAAATCTTATTGTTTCTTCCATTTTCATTTCTCCTTTTTAGTAATATTATATTTCATAGTTCCATATAGAAGACACTTGTATCTTGACCATATTCATCTATTGTTTCTTCGAGAAGTGTCCACCCTCTCCTTTTATAGTACTCAGCATCTACATACAAACCAGCAAGCCATGGCGTTAGTTCGGATCTAGGCTGTAAATCATTTTCAAAAATTAAAACTACTCCAACACATTTATTTTCCATTAATGCAATTAATGACAATGGAATACTATTACCTTCTTTTCAAATTAATCATGCTATGTAATTCTACACTTATCCATTATTATCCTTTAATATTTGTACCTAAAGTAAAAAGGGACTATCTCAAATCTTGAGATAGTCCCTTTTAATTATTTCATTAAGTTACAAACATCATTAGCAAATTGAACTGGATCCTCAATTGGAAGCCCTTCAATTAGCAAGGCCTGATTGTATAAAATATTTGCAAAGGTTTTTAGCTTTTCTTTGTCATCAGCATAGGTGCGCTTAACAGCAGTAAACATTTCATGATTAATATTTATTTCCAAAATTTTATCTGCCTGGACATTAGAGTTATTTGGCATCATACTAAGCACTTTCTGCATTTCAATAGATAACTCACCCTCTGAGGAAAGACAAACAGGGTGACTCTTTAATCGTTTTGAGGCTTTAACATCTTTAACTTTACCTGCTAGCGATTCCTTTATAAAATTAAATAATTCTTTATTTCCTTCTGCTTCTTCAGGGGTCTCTTTATCATCAACCTCAAAGCCTAAATCACCACTAGAAACTGATTTAAATTCTTTTTCCTTGTACTTTGTAAGCATTTTAATTGCAAACTCATCAATATCATCAGTAAAGTATAATATTTCAAAGCCCTTTTCTGTAATAATTTCAGTTTGTGGTAATTTTTCAATTCTTGCAATGCTTTCACCGGTTGCATAATAGATATATTTTTGCTCTTCCTTCATACGAGAAACATACTCACCAAGAGTTACCAATTTTTTCTCTGTAGAAGAGTAGAACATTAATAAATCCTGTAAATCCTCTTTGTTGGTTCCCCAATCAGAGTAAACACCATATTTAAGCTGTTTTCCGAAATTGTTGTAGAACTCATCATATTTCTCACGTTGATTTTTAATCATTCCTTCAAGTTCACTTTTAATTTTATCCTTAATTTTCTTAGCAATAAATTTAAGTTGTCTGTCATGCTGTAAAAGTTCTCTAGAAATATTCAGAGATAAATCTGCAGAATCTACCAAACCTTGAACGAAACTAAAATAATCTGGTAGTAAATCTGGACATTTTTCCATAATTAACACACCGTTTGAATAAAGCTCTAAACCCTTTTGAAACTCTTTTGTGTAAAAATCATAGGGTGCTTTAGCAGGAATGTAAAGTATAGTATTATAACTTGTCACTCCATCAACACTTGAGTGAATTGCCTTAAGAGGTTTTTCATAACCAAAATGTTTATCCATATAGAAGTTATCATAATCCTCAGGCTTTAATTCATTTTTATTTTTTCTCCAAATTGGTACCATACTATTTAAAGTTTCATCTTCGAAATAGTCTTCGTGTTCTGTTTCACTACCCTCTTTAAGTTTACTTTTCTTTTCAAGCATCTTAATAGGATATTTTATGAAATCTGAATATTTTTTAATTAAGGTTTTTAGTTTATATTCATCTAAGTAATCATCATATTTTTCATCTTCAGTGTTTTCTTTAATTTTTAATATAATTTCAGTACCTTCTGAATCCTTCACGCAGGGTTCAATGGTATATCCTTCAGTCCCCTTAGATTCCCATATATAAGCTTCCTGAGAGTTAAGTACACGGCTTTTTACAGTCAATACATCTGCTACCATAAAGGCAGAATAAAATCCAACACCAAATTGACCTATTATATCAACGCCATCTTTTACTTCGCTTTCATTTTTAAATGCTAAAGAACCACTTTTAGCAATTGTCCCCAAGTTATTTTCAAGTTCCTCTTTTGTCATACCAATTCCTGTATCAGTAATTGTCAGTGTTCTTGCTTCTTTATCTGCAGTAATTCTAATATAGAAATCCTCTTTGTTAAAGCTAATATTTTCATCTACAAGGGAACGATAATAACTTTTATCAATTGCATCGCTTGCGTTTGATATTAGCTCTCTCATAAATATCTCTTTATGAGTGTAGATTGAATGAATCATTAGGTCAAGTAATCTTTTTGATTCGGATTTAAATTGTTTTGTTTCCATCTTTATTGCTTCCTTCCGTTAATAAAAATATTATAAACTATACCTATCATAGTGGCAGGTATTTTTTATTAGCACTCTATGTTGTTGAGTGCTAATTTCATTTTAACAAATCTTTTATATTTGTCAATTATTTTCACCAATAATTTCTAAAAAAATTCATTAATAAAATCTTTATTTTTCTAAATTGCGGATAAAATATATTGCAAGTTGAGTCCTATCCCTAAGATTTAACTTGTCCAGCAAAACTGATATATTATTTCTTACTGTGCCTTCACCAATAAAAAGTTTTTCAGAAATTTCTTTGTTAGAAGAGCCTTTACTTAAAAACTCCATAATTTCATATTCTCTCGATGTTATATTGGGAAACTCCTTGGGGATTTTTTTTTCCTTGATAAGCATCTCCGACAACAAACCTGCTATCTGCTTTTCATATACTACATTTCCTTCAAAAATTGTCTTTATACTTTCAATAATGCTTAGTGTGGAATTACTTTTAAGCACATAACCCTCAGCACCATACTTTACAGCACTTCTTATGTATTCTGTATCCTTAAAGGTAGTTAAAAGCAAAATTTTAATATTTTTAAATTGTTCTTTAATAAGTTTAGTTGCATGTACCCCATCCATAATAGGCATTCTTATGTCCATAAGAATTATATCAGGTTGGGTAGACCAACATATTTTTACAGCTTCTTCACCATTACTTGCAGTTCCAACTACAGAAAAACCCTCTTCTGTTTCAAGAATCATTTTAAGACCATCTCTAATTAAATCATCGTCATCAACAATTAGAATTTTCAAAACGGTTCCTCCCTTTTTTCATTATTCACTGGCAAATTACATACTATTAGAAATCCGACCTTACCATCAACAGATATAGTTCCTCCAGCAGCCCTTACTCTATCCCTTATTCCAGTTATCCCAACGTTTGCTTTTATGTTTTCACAGCCAATTCCATTATCTTTATAAAAAAGCCTTAGATTTTTCGCATTAATATCTATTCTGATTTCTATTTCCGTTGCCTGAGAATATTTTGAGGCATTAGTGAGAAATTCCATTATATTTGACTCCATGATTTGAATAATAAAAAAGGAAACATTACTGAAGTCTCCAGTATGTTCAAATACCACCGGACAAAATTTAAAATCGCTTATAATTTTTTTAATAGAATCAACACCTAATTTTTTATCTACCTTCATATTGTAAACTGTATCCCTGGTGAGCTCTAAGGCTTCAGATAACTTTTTACTACATAGTTTTAAGATACCTTCTGCTTTTTCCTTATCTTTATTAATAATCCTTAGGGCTGCTTCTAATTGAAAAATCACACCAGCTATACTATGTCCCATATTATCATGAAGTTCATGAGCTATCCTGTTTCTTTCCCTTATTTTAGTTAACTCTTCTATTTCCACCTTAGATTTAATTAATTGGTTTTGAGTCTGTTCTAAGTTGTACCTTAGCTTTCTCTCCTTATCTAGTAATTCAAAATTATTCTTTGAGTTAAAATCCTTTTCACCAAGCACGTAACCCAAAAATAATGAGTATATTAAATGAAACAATAGAGGATAATTTGTACTGTATATAACTCCTATAATAATAAAGACCACTATACCTAAAGTACGTTTTTTAAAGTATGCACTATCAAAGAGGACTATTCCCGTTAGCACTATAAAATCCGGGTAAAATTGAGATAAGATTAATATAACCATAAGAAATATTATGCTAGAATAAATATTATCAATATACTTTTCCTTTATGATAAAAAGCCATAAAGCACCCAATAAGGATGCTATAGCAGTTATATTTGAATTTGATTTAAAAACTAGTTCCACTGCAATCCATGCAATAACTAGGGCACCATATATATGCTTCATTTTTTCTCCTAACAATAATACTATTAATTCTAAAAATAGCTTTTCCTAAACTAATTATATAGTTTCTATTTTGAAACATCAACCTTCTTAACTAGGCCTGCCGCCAGAAATATACCAGCAAATATGAAAAGAACCATTATCTCCACAAATGCATTTGCTATACTTTTATTTTCAAAAAGTAACTTATCTACTCCATCCATTAGCCATGTTGTTGGCAGAAATAGTGCTATTTTCTGCATAATATCAGGCATCATTTCCTTTTTCCAATAACAGCCTCCAAGCATAACTATAGGCGTGGTAATAAAAAGAATTAAAGTATAGGCATATATTGACTTTTTAAATAAGGAAACTACAAACAATCCTAAAGAAACACATACCAAAGAAAAAACTACAAATAATATAAACATATTAAAAGGATGTTCACCAAGCCCTAGTCCAAGAACCTCCTTAATAATTAAAAGAATCATAACAACTTGTATTATAGCTATAATTAGAAAAGCAGCTAAGTTTTGAAACAAATACTTTTTTATTGAAACTGGAGCATAAAATACTCTATAAAAAACTCCGCTATTTTTGTCTTCCAAAATTAGTCCTGCTGTAATTACAGACATATAAAGCATAAATTGAACTAAAAACGCTAACGCAATCCTTGACTGATCTTTGCTTTTACCACTGTCAGCAGCATTTTCAAAACTTAATTTACTTTCCTGGAAAACTTTAAATGCTGTGGAAAATTTAATTTTGTCATAACCAGTTCCTTTTGCTAGCATTTTCATATTACTAAGGTAGTTATCCACATATAGTCTCGCATAAAAAAGTTTTTCTTTTGGATTTAAATAAAATTCCTTTATTAGTGAAGCTTCACCTGCCATTAATTTATCTTCAAAACCTTCTTGAATTATTATTGAATAATCAGTTCCATAACTTACTGCTTTATCATAAACCTTATCTTCCTTTAGCATTAACACTTGCACTTTTTTAAGTTGTCTGAGATTATTTATTAAACCTTTTGAAATAGTTGAATTATCCTTATCTACCACTCCAACTGTTAAAGTACTTTGTTGCTGCATTGCAAACATTAGAATAAAGATTACTGGCATAAATAATATGATTATCAGTTTTATTTTGTTTTTAAAAATTCTTTTTATTACTTGATTAAATATTATCATAGGAAACCCTCCTAATAAAAATTGCAGCAATACTATATACAAATGCCATAATGCCTAAAAGCCACAGTGCAGCATTAAGCATAATCTCCTGTGAGTAGCCATAAATTGTACCAAACAGCAGAATTTTAGCATGATAATTAGGTATGAGAAAGCTTATATTATCATTTACATTCGCTGGTGACACCGCCCCAGATAGAGTTCCGAAAAAGATCATCATTAACATTACAATCATGAGTGAAGTTGAAAAACTCGGAATAAGAAGTCCTAAAATCACGCCAATACCAATGGTAATACTACAATACACCAAAATTGTTCCTATTATTATTAGAGGATTACCGTTCCAGTTAACTCCATATACTATTTTAGTAAACAATATATTTATGCCAGCTGCTAAAAACAAATAAAGGGTACTTCCAATAATTTTACCAAGAATTAATATTAGGTTATTTACCGGTAATGAATGTATTCTAATATGAATATCCGATCCATAGTTTTTAGTGGTAATAAGTATACCTAATATTGCACCTACTATTAACATTTGAAGTAAGGTTAACACTGCATAATAATCTGTAGCTGAAAGTTTAACCTGAGTTTTATTATAAAAAACCCTCTTTATATTGCTTATAGTATCCTTATCTGAAGGTATTCCTTGTACTGATATTAAAGCGTTAACACCATTGTAAGAAGTAATAAAACTACTTACAATACTTTCAGCATATTCTACATCCTTACTTCCAGATATCTGTATAACTTGTTTTTTAGAAGCAACAATATTTTTTGATAACTCTGATGGTAAGTATATTAAGCTATTAATCTTTCCAGCCTTTAGATCAATATGACCTTGATTTCTATCTTCATAATTTATTACATTCATTCTTTTTTTTAATTCTTCATTAGCTAAAAATTTATTAAAAGCCTGTCCTACATCTCCTGCATCTTCATTAATGTAACCCACAGAAATCTTATCCTTGATGTCATTAGAAAAATAACCCCCAATAGCATTTCCTAATATTAATGTGGTCAGTATTGGAAATATCACTAAAATAGCAAACAATCTTATATCTCTTAAATTTTTTAAAAATTCATAATACGCTACAATTATAACCATTATAATTGTCACCCCCTTAATCTCTTAACTTTTTACCTGTCAAAGATAAAAATACATCCTCTAATGTTGCTTCCTCCATATTAATTTTTACTATAATCCCATCTTTATTTGTTATAGTATTTATTACTTTTGAAATATTACAACTCTTCTCAAGTACTAAAGACAATTTATTAGCGGAAAGTGTGCATTCTTTAACTCCTGAAACATTTTTAACAGCCTCAATAATTGTATATCCTGGATTACTCAATACCATTTCCACAACTTGGTCATCAAGAATGTATTGAGATAATTCTTCCTTAGAGCCTTCAGCAATAAGTCTTCCATTGTCCATAATTGCCACCCTTGTGCATATGGCTTCAACCTCCTCCATATAATGTGAAGTGTAGATAATGGTAGCCCCTAATTTATTTAATTTCTTAATGGATTCTAAAATATGGTTCCTTGACTGAGGATCGATTCCCACTGTAGGCTCATCCATTATTATTAGTTCAGGTTTATGAACAATTGAGCAGGCAATGTTCAATCTTCTCTGCATTCCTCCAGAATACTTTTTCGGATAATCCTTTCTTCTCTCCCAAAGATTTGTGAATTCTAAGGCTTGCTGCACACTTTCTCTCAATTCTTTACCTTTAAGCCCATATAACCTAGCAAAATAGGTAACATTTTCAATTGCAGTAAACTCATTTAAAAGGGCTATATTTTGTGGTACTACACCGATATTCTTTTTAACTTCCATAGAATCCTTTCGCATATTTTTACCAAATATATTTATTTCACCAGATTGAATTTCTGTAATACCGATAATAGAATTAATTAAGGTAGTTTTACCTGCTCCATTTGGTCCTAAAAGTCCAAGAATCTCACCTTTTTTAATGTTTATATTCATATTGTCTACAGCAAGTTTATCCCCGTATCTTTTATTAAGATTTTTAACTTCAACAATCATTTTCATCACCCTTTTTATATAATTTTTCTTTAATCTAATCTTATATTAATATTTAAGTACTTATTAGTTACAGATATAAGGATTTACAATGACATTTGTCACTATATTACTTTTAGTCATTTTTAAGTATGGATTCTAGTACTAATCTTATGTAAATATCATAAAACCCTTCAATTAATTGTTTTTAACTGCTATACTTGAATATATAAATCTTAATTGGGGGAATTACATTGATTAAATTTAAAAAAATACCATACATAGAGCTTATCCCTATAATCATTATCACTTTTCTTCTTTATAGAGTAGTAAATAACATTGAAAATATAGGTTCAATTCTTCACAAAATTTCTTCTTTACTCAGCTATTTTATTTGGGGTTTCGTTATAGCATATATACTTAATCCCCTAATGGTATACATTGAAAAGAAGACAAAAATGGAAAGGATATACAGTATAGGTATTATTTATACATTATTTGTAGGTATCATAATTTTAATAATAACCTTGGTTACTCCTAACTTTATAAAAAGTGCCGTTGATTTATTTAATAATACTCCTCAGTTCGCAGATAAAGCCTATAAATGGTCTACTGATTTTCTATCTGAAAATGAACTATTAAACAAATTCGACGTTACTACTTACTTAAAAGATTACCTTACTACTTTTAATAAAGATATTACTACATACTTTACTCCAGGTTTACAAATTATTATTAATAACCTAATGAGTTTAAGTTCTTTCTTTATGAAGTTACTGTCTGGAATCGTAATATCTGTTTATTTTCTAATGGACAAGGAATCTATTATTTTCAATCTTAAGAAATTTATTTACTCAATTTTAAATGAAAACCATGCTTTAAAATTAATTTATTTCGGGAAAATAGTTAATACTACTTTTAATAAATATTTTATTGGAAAAATGATTGACTCTATTATTTTTGGTATTATTACTTTTATCGGATTCTTTATTCTGAAAATACCTTATGCTTTACCCTTTAGTTTAGTAATCGGAGTTACAAATATGATTCCTTACTTTGGAAACATTATTGGAATGGTCCCTGCAGCCGTGATAACTATATTCTTTAGCCCAATAAAATCTGTGGAGCTAGTACTATTTATAATAACCTTAAGTAATATTGATGGATGGTTCATATCCCCAAAAATCATTGGAGATAAGGTTGGACTTAGTCCCTTATTAATTATATTAGGTATTGTACTCGGTGGAGGGCTTTTCGGAATTCTAGGAATGTTACTTGGAGTTCCCACTATTGCCTTAATAAAAACCTTACTTGAAGATTTTATGGATAAAAGAATTAAAAACCAAAAAGTTCTATAAATAATAATAAGGATACGCCAAAAGGCGTATCCTTATTATTATTTAAAATCTTTAAACTTATCTTTAAACAAATCACCTATTGTAGTTCCTAAATTACTATTATTATTATTATAAGATGCATAATTTTCTTCTTCTTTAAACTCAGCATCTTTAATACTTAATCCAATTTTTTTACTTTTCTCATCTATTTCAATAATCTTTACCTTTACTTTATCCCCTATATTTAAAACACTTGAAGGTTTTGAAATTCTTTCTTCTGAAATATTAGAAATATGAACTAATCCTTCTACTCCAGCCTCTATCTCTACAAATGCCCCAAAATCTAATAGATTTACAACAGTACCTTCCACAATGCTACCTACTTTAATTTTTTGAAAAATAACATTCCAAGGATTTTCAGTTACTTCTTTTAATCCCAATGAAATTCTATCCTTTGACTTATCAAAATCAATTATATAAACTTCTACCTTATCTCCAACAGAAACTACTTCAGAAGGATCAGAAATTCTTTTCCAAGACATTTCCGAAATATGTATTAGTCCATCCATTCCTCCGATATCTACAAAAGCACCAAACTTCACAAGTCTTTTCACTACCCCTGTTCGTTTTTCACCCTTTACTAAGGTATCCCATATCTTACTTTTCTTTTCCTCAAGTTCAACCTTTTCAACTTCTTTTCTTGATAATATAACTTTTTCATTTTCTTTATCTAATTCGATTACTTTTACTTCAAGTACTTTACCAACATATTCTTGAAGATTTTCAACATAGCTTGCAGAAACCTGGGAAGCTGGTATAAATCCTCTAACACCCTTAACGAATGCTATTACTCCCCCCTTAACCACTTCAGCAACTGTAACTTTAATTAAGGTACCCTTATTGAAAGAATCCTCAAATTCGTCCCAAACCTTATAATATTCTGCTTTCTTTAAAGACAAAGCCACATTACCTTCCCCATCATTAACATTAAGGATATATACTTCTATTTCATCCCCAACCTTAAGAATATCCTTAGGCTTAATTGCAGTGTCCTGTGAAAGTTCTTCACTACTTATTATTCCATCAGACATAAATCCAATATTTACAAAAACCTCCTCTTCAGTTAAAGAAATAACCGTACCTTTAACTACATCTCCACTATTAATTCTCTTTAAAGTTCCTTCTAGTGAATCTAACATATCGCCCATACTCATATCTGTCATAAAAAGATCTCCTCTTATTTATATTATTTAACATGTATATTATATCAAATACTTTATACTTTAGTAAATAAAGTATTAATAAAATAATAAAACTGTGTCTGGATTTTAAAAAAAGTATCAATTAACACTGGTTTACATTAAAATTAGTTTACATAATATTTATTATGTAAGGCTTTTAAGTTTAAAAACACTGAAGTTAACTAAAAAGCGAAAGCTGGCATAATAATGCCTATTCCCACCTTTCGCTTTTTTTTAAGCCTTTTACTACTAAATCATAGGATAGATCCACTAAAAATAATAACTTCTCTTTATTAATTGAACCATCAATAATAATAGTGTTCCAATGTGTCTTATTCATATGATACCCAGGAGTTATAGCTTTATACTCTTGCCTTAAAGCTTGTGAAAGCATTGGGTCACATTTTAAATTTATACTAAAGTCCTTATTATTTATATTAGTTAAGGCAAACATCTTAGATTTTACCTTAATAACTAAAGTTTCCTCATCAAAAGGAAATGATTCTGTTACATTTTTTTTAAAAGAGCAATATTCCCTGAATTCCTGTAAGTTCATTTTAATCCCTCCCTAAATTATAAATAAAATTTAGGCATACTAAATTTAAGTTTAGTATGCCTAAGATTGATAACATTATTTGAAAAAATTTCTAATTGTTTCACATACAAAGTCAACTTCCATTTCTGTTATTTGAGGATATATAGGAAGTGCAAGAATCTTTCCACATATACTTTCAGTAACTGGGAAATCTCCTTTTTTGTAACCTAAATAACTAAAACACTTTTGAAGATGTAAAGGTATTGGGTAATAAATACTAAATTGAACCTGATTCTTCTTTAAATATTCTGCAAGTTCATCTCTTTTTTCTGTTAATATGTTAAATACATAATATACAGGGTTTTGGTTACCTTTTAAAGTAGCAAACTTTATAGCTTCACAACCCTTTAATCTATCAAAATACCAATTTGCAACGGTTTCCCTTTTTTTAATGTTTTCTCTTATGTATTTCATCTTCACTTGAAGTATAGCTGCTTGCATAGTATCTAACCTTGAATTGTAACCAATATAATCATAGTGATATTTTTTTGATGCTCCATGTACTCTATACATCCTTGCTAAACTAGCAAGTTCATCATTGTTAGTTACTATCATTCCACCATCACCGTACGCACCAATAGTTTTAGTTGGAAAGAAAGAGAAAACTCCAAAGTCTCCAATGGTACCTGCATGACTATATTCAGCTCCAGTACCCTTCCACTGCATTCCGAAAGCCTCCGCAGCATCTTCTAGTACTCTTAAGTTATATTTTCCCGCTATGCCCATTATTTTATCCATATCAGCCATTTGTGAAAAAAGATGAATTGGAACTATTCCAACAGTATCCTTTGTAATCTTTTCTTCAATTTTATTTGTATCAATATTAAAGGTTTCTTCATCAATATCTACAAAAACTGGCTTGCCTCCTCTTCTTGTTATACAAGAAGTAGAAGCAAGAAAAGTAAATGGGGACGTAATGACTTCTTTTCCATTTTCAAATCCTAAAATATCAGAGGCTAAAATTAATGCATCAGTACCAGATGCAACAGCAATGGCATGCTTAGCACCAGTAAATTCTTCAATAGATTTTTCGAAATCAACTACCTCTTTTCCAAGAGTTGCAATTCCTGCTTGCATAACGTTAATTACCGCATCATCAAATTCTTTTTTATTTTCGTTATATTCTCTCTTGGAAGTATAAAAATCAACTTTCAATTTATGACCCTCCTGTTATCTTATTTTTTCTACAAACTCTATAAGTTTTTGTACAACATAACCTGCATCCTCTTTTGAAAGAGTTGAGTAAAGAGGTAATGTTATTTCATTTGAATATACTTCATAGGCATTCGGATAATTTTTAATATCATATCCTAAATTTTTATATAATGTAAACATAGGAAGAGGTATAAAGTGTACATTTGTTGCAATATCTAACTCTGCAAGCATTTCAATTAACTGATCACGCTGAGCTTCTTTAAAGCCTCTAATTCGTAATGGATAAAGATGGTAAGATGTCTCCATTATTGAATTTTTTTGAAAAGGAGTTATTGCCCATTCTTTTCCCTTTAATTCATCCGTATAAATGTTGAATAATTCTTTTCTTTTACTTAACATTTCCTCGTAACGTTCCAACTGAACAAGTCCCAAAGCAGCCTGAATATCAGTCATATTATATTTGTAACCATCCGTTAGAATATCATATTTCCAGGCACCAGGTTTTACCTTTGAAAATGCATCCTTGGACTGTCCATGAAGAGATTCAAGTTTAAACTTTTTAAAAAGATCCTCTTTTCCTAGATAATTATTATCATTAAAGGTTACTGCTCCACCTTCTGCAGTGATTAAATTCTTTACTGCATGAAAAGAAAAAATGTGAAAATCAAATTGTCCGCCTACCTTCTTACCTTTGTAAGAAGCACCGAATGCATGAGCAGAATCAGACATCAGAACTATGTCCTTTCTACCAATGGAACTTAACATATCTTTAATTTTATCATAATCTACAGGTACACCAGCGAAATCAACGGTAGAAATTAACTTAGTGTTTGGAGTAATTGCTTCAGCCAACTTTTCCTCATCAATAAGGAAGCTGTCTTTTTTTACATCCACAAAAGTAGGTTTGATTCCCCTATGCAATAGCGAGCTAGCTGTTGCTGTATATGTGTAGGGTGTCGTTAACACTTCTGAATTTTCCTTTATATCCAAAACTTTATATAGCACTTCCATCCCGGCAGTAGCACTACTTAAAACAATTGATTTTTTTACATCACAGTAGTCTGAGATAGCTTTCTCAAAATTTGTTACCTTTGGTCCTGAGGTAACCCAACCTGATTTTAGCACCTCTACCACAGCAGCAATTTCTTTGTCAGTTATGTCTGGTGGTGAAAATGGGATTTTTTTAATGGCCATTATAATTCCTTCTTTCTACTTTATTCCTTTAAAAAAACCTGTATCCTTGGTGATAAAGATCCCACCGGTTTTTAATATTTGGTTTTCTAAATAATCTATTAATTTATTTAATTTTTCTTCATTAAAAATCTGTTTAACATTTCCTGGTACTGAAAAAATATAATCTATTAAGGGTCTAGCCTCAGTAACCACAAGATTGTCACTATATCTTACTAACTCCACAGCTTTAAAGAATTTGTTAACTTTTTCATAACCATTTTCAAGTTGAAACTTTTCTGTTAACCCCCAACTCTCGGTGGTAATATCTTTAGAATCAAAATCTTCGATTATATCTCTCATTTCCTTCATATGATTTTGACCAACAGTAGAGGCATAGATATGGCCCCCGTCTTTTGTTACTCTATAAATTTCACCTAGTACTTTGTCAATATCAGAAACATGGCTCAGTACATGGTTACAAATCACGGCATCAAAACTCTCATCCTCATAGGGGATGTCCTCTGCATCAACCTTTTTAAATTGAAAGGTTACTTTTTTGTTTTCTAAAGTTTTTTTTGCATCCCTCAGCATTCCTTGTGAAAAATCTGTAAGCGTGATTTCCCATCCCTTTGGAATCTTATCTATGTTTTTATACCAAAAGGAACCATCTCCACAGCCTAATTCTAATACTTTACTCTTTAGTGGAATATTCAGCTGTTTAAAATACCATTCCATCCACCCTTTTTTATTTGTACTAAATAATTCATGAATTCTTATACGCGATTTTAAATTGGAAGCATTTTCATATTGTTCTAACCATCTACTATCCATATTTAATACATTAATAATATTAACAAATCTGCGCCAATTTAAAATCGAGTCTTTATTAATCATGGTTAGGGTCTCGTCAATAGCTTTAGTAATTAAATGCATATGATGCATCTTATCATCAATAATCTTTCGTTGAATTTCTAAGGATTTTTTAAAATCTTTATCTGAAATATCAAATTTGATTACATTTGATATTTCTTCAAGTGAAAGTCCAATATATTTTAAGGTTAATACCTTTTGAAGTCTAGCAAAATCCTGTCTACTATATAACCTATGACCTGAATCTGTATGAGAACAGGGTCTTAATAATCCAATTTTATCATAATATCTTAATGTCCTTAGTGTAACTCCTGCAATTTCTGCGAATTGGCCTATAGAATATAACTCCGACATGATATCACCTCACAATTAGATTGTAATACATTACGTAACGTCATGTACAATAGTTTTTTATTTTTAAGTTATATTTTTTTAGAATAACTATCAATTCTTTAAATGAAAAATAACCAAGCAACTATTATTTTAGCCTCGGTTACTTTTATTATATAATTAAAGACAAAAGCTTTAACTTTTATAAAGACTCGAGCTTTACGCCTGAGTCTTTTTTATTAATTATTTCCTTGATAGTGAAAGCATACCTTTTACTATTTTTAAATATTCCTTTGAAACTTCAGGAAAGACAGCTAAAATAGAATCTATTACAAAGTCAATATTACTATCATCTATTTTTTTTGCATTTACACCTTCAACTGAAATTATACCCTCATCACTTAAACCCTTATATATCTTAGATACAACAGGCGCTTGCATTACTTGATTACTTTCAGTGCAATTTTCTGCATAGTATAGAATTTCTTCGATTACTATGAACTGTCCATAAACATTTTCCTTCTGACCTTTACCACTGTCTTGTGCGCTTGCGTCGTATTTTATATGTTCAACATGTTTAAGGTTAAGTCTATATGTTTCTTCTTTTCTTATTAATACACTACCTAATTCTAATTCAAGCAACCTATCTTTCATGTGATTCGAGAAAGTATTTCCGAACTCTAAAACAAACTGTTTCATTGAAATGGTCTTTTTTATATTGTAATTTTTTTTCAAAATAATTATTCTCCTTATCATTTAGGATTATTAGTGGTTTTATTTTTAAAATTATATTAAGCTATTAAATCACATAGCTTTAATTACACTTATACTAACTATATCACAAAATAAATCATTTATCAATTTTGTTGACTATCATTTACATATAAAGATTTTAATAACTACAGTTATTATAGCCAAAAATTACTCTATTTACTCATATTCGAGAAAAAAACTACTCTCGTTTTTACAAAAGTAGTTTGATAATTTACTTTTTAGTTCTTTTCTAATGCTAAGTTTACTTCAAAAGCCATTCCATCTATAAGCATTTCTACACATAGTACTTTATCAGAGCTTGAATTGGCTGTAAATTTACCATGCATTAATGTTGGGGTTGAGATGTTAATATTTATATCTTGCTTTGAAAAACCTATTGCTGCATTTGCAGTTAACATATTTGTTAGTTCTGAAATTGCACTTTGAGCAAGTTCATCTAAATCATTTACAGGCATTCCCATCATCATTACGGATGCAATTTTTTTAGCATTATCTATTGTAGTTGCATAAATTACGTTTCCTTTAATATCTCCAATTATGCCAACTATAATCATTACACCAGGACTCTCAATAAATCTTCCCCTAAGCGTAATTCCCTTCTTTTTTACATCAATTAATCCTAATTGAGGCATTATGGATGTAAAAGAATCTAGAAATGGGTTTATATGTTTGACATCCATTCTTCCTCACCTCTTTTAAATCCTATATTTATAGCAATTTCACCAAATTCTGTTTTAGTTATTGCAGAAAAATTCGTTTCAAGTACTGCTTTAGAAATACTGATAGACTCTCCATAAAATATAGTTGGGGGTGCAACTCTTAGCCCCAAAATTTTATTCCTTTTATTAATCATTGAACAAGCATTTCCAGCCACCATATTGGAAATTTCGCCCATTGCATTTAACACTTCTTCACTGTTTTTAGGCACTCTTCTTAAAATATTGCAAGACATTTTCTTAGCTGTTTCGAAGGACATATCATAAATCATTCGTCCCGAATATTGCCCTATTATACCTAAAACAATAGCAATTCCTCTGGAACTCTGTTCAATATTAATATTATTTTCACTTACAAATTGCGGAACAGTTTTCGTAAGTTTATTAAAAACATCAGAAAATGATTCCTTAAACATTTTACTATACATTTGTTCTAATTCTATAAAAACTTCTTCACTTGAAATTATTCTATTAATCAATAAACTTATTTCTTCACTATCAACTGGTTTTTGTATATATCCAGATACATGCGCTTTTCTAGCTTTTCTTACAATTTCTTCATCCATCATAGAGCTAACTATTATTACCTTAATACTAGAATCAATTTCATGTATTGCTTTTGTACATTCAATTCCGTCAGTTCCAGTCATTGTCATATCCATTGTTACAAGGTCTGGCCTTAATCGTCCTACTACTTCCTTTGTTTCTTCTAACGAGCTAGCGACACCTACAACATTGAAGCCGTTTTCAGAAAGAACCTCACTTAAGATTGAAATTTGGAAAGGAGAGTCATCTACTATTACTATATTTATTTTTTCCATTTGTACACCTGCTCCCTTAATTGTGAATAACTATAATTAATTATATATTACTTTATTTTTTTTTACAATTACATTATCAAATTACATTAAATATATAAAATAAATCCCGTAATAAATTGATGTAATTTGTCATATAATTTACTTTAAAGTAAAAAAAAGATTTAGTAGCATGTACTACTAAATCTTAACGACAAAATTTTTAACTTAAACTACGTCTTCTAACCACTTGATAAATTCTTTAATAATTGCTGGAGAACCCGTGTATATGAGGTTTAATTTATCCTCTATTTCATTTAGTAATGACTCTTTAGATTGATCACTATCAACCTTAATCACTTCTTTTTTCTCTAAAGGATCAACAGTTATGCTAAATTCTTCTTGTGTAATCTTTATGTTGCCATCCTTATGTTTAAATTGCTTTTCCATACTCTCACCCTCCCAAATTTTCTCCCACTATTATGTTTTAATTATAGTGTAAAATGCTATAAAACTCAACAACTTTATATTATTTCAGATGCTTAAAGCACTTAACTATTTAAGTGCTTTAATATTTTTTATTTTTCTCTATTAGCAATTTCTTTTACAATTCTCTCCACAAAAACCTCTAGATTTATCGCACCTTCATCTCCCTTACGACTTCTAACTGCAACTTCTTTCATTTCCGCTTCCTTTTCTCCTACCACAAGTATATAAGGAGCTCTTTCATTTCTGGCTTCTCTGATTTTATATCCGATTTTCTCAGCCCTATAGTCTGCTTCTACTCTTATTCTGCTATTTTTTAATTTTGCAACTACCTCATCAGCATAATCATGATATTTTTCTGATATTGGAAGTACCTTTACCTGAACCGGCGATAACCATGTTGGAAAAGCTCCTCCAAATTTTTCAATTAGCATAGCAAGAGTTCTTTCATAACATCCAATAGAAGTCCTATGAATAACTAATGGTCTCTTCTTCTCTCCATCTGAATCAATATATGTCATTCCAAACCTATCAGCTAAAGCAAAATCAATTTGAACGGTTATAATAGTATCCTCTTTTCCATGAACATTTTTAAATTGAAGATCTAATTTAGGGCCATAAAAGGCTGCCTCGCCTATAGCTTCTTTATAGTTAATGCCTAAGTGGTCTAATATATTTTTCATTTTTGCTTCAGTTGCTTCCCAAGCTTCAGGATTATCTATATACTTTTCTTTATTATTTGGATCCCATTTTGAAAACTGATAAGAAACATCTTCTTCAATTCCAAGAGTCTTCATCATGTAATTAATTAGATCTACAACCCCTTTGAATTCCTCTTCAAGTTGGTCTGGTGTAACAACAAGATGTCCTTCAGAAATTGTAAATTGACGTACTCTAATTAGTCCATGCATTTCCCCTGAAGATTCATTTCTAAATAAGGTAGAAGTTTCTGCATACCTAATTGGAAGATCTCTGTAACTTTTTTGACTTGCATTATATATGGTAAATTGGAAGGGGCAAGTCATTGGACGAAGTGCCATAAGATCCTCACCTTTTGCTTCATCTCCAAGTATAAACATTCCATCTTTATAATGATCCCAATGGCCTGATACCTTATACAAATCACTCTTCGCCATAAATGGTGTTTTAGTTAACACATATCCTCTGTTTTCTTCCTCATCCTCTACAAAACGTTGTAGAATTTGAAGAATCTTTGCTCCCTTAGGCATCATTAACGGAAGCCCTTGACCAATTATATCTGAAGTTGTAAATAACTCTAGTTCTCTTCCTAATCTATTATGATCCCTTTTCTTAGCATCTTCTAATTTTTCTAAATGAGCATCTAAGTCAGCTTTCTTAGTAAAAGAGGTTCCATAAACACGAGTAAGCATTTTGTTTTTCTCGCTACCTCTCCAATATGCGCCTGCCACTAAAGTAAGTTTAAATGCCTTTACATATTTAGTTGAAAGCAAATGAGGTCCAGCACAAAGATCAATAAATTCTCCTTGTTGATAGAAAGAGAGGTCAGTTCCAATTGGTAAATCTTCAATTAACTCTACCTTATAACTTTCACCCTTTTCTTGCATTAATTCTATGGCCTTATCTCTAGGAAGTTCAAACCTATTTATAGGTAGGTCTTCTTTTACTATTTTCTTCATTTCTGCTTCTATTTTCAGTATATCTTCAGCAGAGAAAGATTTTTCATAATCAAAGTCATAGTAAAAGCCTGCCTCTATAGAAGGTCCTATAGCTAACTTTACCCCAGGGAACAGTCTTTTTACCGCTTGAGACAGTATATGTGAAGTTGTGTGCCTAAAAGCCTTCTTCCCGTCTTCATCTTCAAAGGTTAATATGCTAACCTCACAGTCTTCAGTAAGTTTATATCTTAAATCAACAGTTTTACCATTAACGGTAGCCGCACAAGCCACTCTTGCAAGTCCTTCACTTATGTCTTTTGCAATTTCTATTATAGAAATTCCTGAAGGATATTCCTTAACCATATCGCCTTTTAATTTTATCTTTATCATTTTATTTCCTTCTTTCTATAGAGTTTTTATTTTTTTATGAAAATAAAAACTCTCGTCCCTTTTCTAAAATTTAGAAAAGGGACGAGAGTATAAATCCCGTGGTTCCACCCAGTTAGTTTATAAAAATAAACACTTGTTATAATTATAACGGAATTACCGGACTGTATTAAAGTCACTCCGAGGTAGTCTTCAACTGCCTTAGTTTAAAAATAGTTACACCATTTCTATCTTTTCTCTGAAAACCAGACACAGTTTACTCTTCTCTTCATCGTTTTAGTTTATTATATATTATTATATCACTAAATAATACAGATTCAAGTATTAAATCATAAAAATATTTTAGCTGCTTCTCTAATGTTATCTTTCCCTAGTATTGCGGAAACTACAGCAATTCCATCTATACCCGTATTTTTTAATAGGACATAATTTTTTTCATTTATTCCACCTATTGCAACTACAGGTATCTTAATACCTCTTTTTATGATTTCTAAAGTATTAATACTAACTGCTTGTGCATCTAACTTTGTTCCCGTTGGGAATATAGCTCCTACACCAATATAATCTGCTCCCTGTTCCTCAGCTATTAGTGCTTCCTCAAGTGACCCTGCGGATATTCCTATTAACTTATTTTCACCCATTATTTTTCTAGCCACTTCACAGGAGAAATCTGATTGTCCTAAATGCACTCCTGCAGCATCTATTGCTAATGCAACATCAACCCTATCATTTATTATTAGTGGTAGGTTATATTTATCAGTGAGTTCCTTAACTTTAACTGCAATATTATAAAATTCTAAAGAAGAAATATCTTTCTCTCTGAGCTGAACTAAAGTAACACCACCAAGTATAGCAGCTTCTACCGAGGAGATTAAGTCTCTTCCCTTTAAAACTTCTCTATCAGTAACTAAATAGAGGGAATAATTTAAATTATAATTCATTTGCCTTCCCTCTCTTAATAATATCCTGTGAGGAAAAATTATATATATTATCCATTAGCAGTACTTTAAAACTTCCGTTACCCTCTGATTTGTTTAATTTTTCATATGCTTTTTCTCCTGCTATTCCCATAGTCATAATTCCAGCAGTTGCAGCGGCAAGGTAATCTTTTGTAACCCCAGCATAAACTCCAATAAGGCAGGTGCTCATGCATCCAGTTCCAGTGACCTTAGTAAGCATTTCATGTCCATTTTCAATTGCAATTACCTTTTCTCCATTAGAAATGAAATCTATAACTCCTGTGATTGCCACTACGGTTTTAAGTGCCCTTGATAAGTTTATAGCAACTTCTTTTCCATCTTCTGAACTTTCCTCAGAATCTACGCCCTTTGATAATGCTTCAAGTCCACTTAATACTTTAATTTCCGCCATATTACCTCTAATAATAGAAAAGTTTATTTCTTTTATTAGCTTTAAGGCTACTTCCTTTCTATAAGGAGTAGCTCCAACTCCCACTGGGTCTAATACTACTGGGATTCCATTTTTATTAGCCCTTTTACCAGCAAGAATCATTGCTTCTACAGTTCTACTGTTTAAGGTTCCTATGTTTATAACAAGTGCTGAGGCTATGTTTACCATATCCTCAACTTCTTCTATAGCATCAGCCATAACTGGAGATCCACCAATTGCCAAAATTATATTAGCACAATCATTAGTAGTAACATAATTTGTAATATTATGAACTAAAGGTTTCATTTTCTTAACTTCAGATAAAAATCCTACTATTTTCTCATTAATTTCCATTTATTTGTATACCTCCAACTAAAATAATATATTATTCCTGTTAATATCATACAATGAGCTGTTCTACATCATAAAAATGCGAAACTCCAAAAGGACAACTTGTTTTGATCATTATTCATATTTCATACCTGCCTTCTTATAGAGTGAATAAAAATGATTTGTAGGC
This sequence comes from Clostridiaceae bacterium, assembly GCA_014380625.1. Taxonomy (GTDB): domain Bacteria; phylum Bacillota; class Clostridia; order Clostridiales; family Clostridiaceae; genus JACMJL01. The sequence continues at coordinate 22,262 of JACMJL010000217.1, read as the reverse complement.
CCAACGCCCTTACCAATATCAAGGGAATGTTCAATGGCATCGGTGATATATGCCTTAGCAATCCTCACACTTTCAGTTATTGAGTTTCCTAAACTTATATTTGCGGCAATTGCAGAGGAAAGAGTACATCCTGTGCCATGGGTGTTTTTAGTTGGTATCCTTTCACAATCAAAGTAAGTTATTTCCTCGCCATTAAATAACACATCAATGGCTTTTCCTTCAAGGTGACCCCCTTTAATTAGGACATATTTTGGTCCTAATTTATATATTTCTCTAGCTGCAACTACCATTTCTTCTAAAGTACATATTCTGTAAGGTTTTCCTAAAGCATATTCTAAAATTTCCTCTGCTTCAGGAAGGTTAGGTGTAAGCATTTGGCACTTTGGAAGAAGTTTTTCAATCAAAGCTTGTTTTGCATCCGGTTGAAGCAGGGAAAATCCACTTTTTGAAATCATAACAGGATCTAAAACAATATTTTTAGGTAAATATTGCTCTAATTTTTCACTTATTATTTCTATAGAGGCAATTTGTGATACCATACCAATTTTTACAGCATCCACTTCAATATCCTGAAAAATGGCATCAATTTGTTTACCAATAATTTCTGGTGAAATGTCCTCCACTGCAAAAACTCCCATTGTATTTTGAGCTGTGATTGCAGTTATAACACTCATTCCAAATACCCCTTGAGCACTAAAGGTCTTTAAATCAGCTTGAATACCTGCACCACCACTGCAATCAGAACCGGCTATAGTTAATACTTTTTTCATTCGTTCCCCTCCTAAATTCATAAAACCTTTTTTTACACAAATAAAAAAACACAAGCTCCTAGGCTTGTGTTAATAAATCACATTTAAAAACTTCCTACGCTAGCATTATCTAGATCAGGTTAAGGGTCAAAGACTTAAATTCTTACTCTCAGCTAGACAAACTAGCTCCCCTGCTTATTATTTAATTTCTTCATAATACTAACATAAAAATTATTTTCATACAAGAAAATTTTAACTAATATTTTTGCTTTTTAATAATACTAATGAAATAAACTATAGTTGGTATAAGTATTATTCCGCCAATATATATAATTAATAACCATACATCCTTTGGTGATAATCTATTACTAGCATTTCTATCCTCTAACTTTTGAGAAAAAGCTACTAGTATTATAATAAATATAATAATAAAAAGCTTAAAGTACTTTATTACTTTATTTTTATTAATTTTTATCATTACTATGACACCCTTTAACTTTCTTGAAAAATTTATATATTATTTCTTCTTTATCATTACTTTTCCTTTCCACCCTATAGTTAACCAACATATAGTTTTAACTTTTGAACAAAATAATAAGGAAGTAAGATTAAGGAGGAGTTATGAATGGCAAGGACAAATAGAACCTTAATTCCCGAAGCAAAACATGGTTTAAATAAATTTAAATTAGAGGTAGCAAATAATATAGGTATTAGTGATTATGAAACTATTGACAAAGGAAATTTAACCTCTAGACAAAATGGATCTATTGGTGGAGAAATGGTTAAGCGTATGGTCGAAAAATACGAAAGAACGCTTTAGGGTTTCACGCACAGAATTTATACTCTGTGCGTTTTACTAATCCTTATTCTTATCTTCTATCATTATTTGTTTTTATTTGCTTTTCTATTCTTGTAAATTGATAAAAATTAGATAAAATAATTTTACGGAGGAATAAAATGGATAATAATAAAGGTTTAATACGAAGTGATGATAAAACAAATGCAGAACTTAGAAAAATTCACTTTAAAAATGGAGGAAACATTGGAATTGAACATGGTGAAAAAGTAGGTAATACAGAAAGTAAATTTACAAAACGTTCGAAACTATCTCACAATAAATAAGCATACAAATGGAGGAGCTTTTATGAGTAAGAAAGATGAAAAACTAAAAAAGCCGGAGAGACCAGATAGTGATCAATTTCATTCAAGATCTGCAAATTTTAAAGCTGAAGAAGAAACTCATATAGATAAAAGTTACAAAAATAAAAAACATCATTAATTTAAACATATAAAATAACAAGTCTAAGATGCAAAATAAATTAGCATTTTGACTTGTTATTTTATAAAATATGTCTAAAATCGCACATTTACACTTTTTTTACATTTTTTGAACATTAGAAGCTTGAACTCCTTTTGTACCATCAACCACATCAAATTTAACCTCCTGACCCTGTTCTAGATTTTTTCTTGACCCTTCCTCTTTAATTGATGAATAATGTACAAACACGTCATCTTCCCCATCTAAAGTAATAAATCCATAACCTTTTTCAGTATTAAACCATTTAACTGTTCCCATTTTCATAATTTTACGTTAATATAAACACTAAAAATATTTGTATTAACGAATTCAACTCCTTTCATATTTTATTTGAGCATTTACGTATAGTATTATCAATTTAAAATAAATTATTATACTATTTTCATTCGTGAAAACAATTACATAACAAGAAACCTGGATTCATTAACATTGAATGAGCTTTGGTGCTCCCTTATACCTAGCATTAATAAAATCGCCTTATATATCATTGTTTGGTAGAGATATTCATCTTTTCTTGTTTTTACACATAATGTATAATTATATTATGCTTATATAAAAGTATAAGCTAATTATCAAATAATAATGGAGGCGAAAAATGGATGTTTTAATTGTCATTGGCAGCGTAATTTTTGCTGTCTTTATTCTTATCTGGCTTTCAGGTTTTAGGATTATCGGAAGTAATCAAGTTGGTATCGTAGAGAAATGGTGGTCACCAAAAGGTTCTCTTCAAAACCAAATCATAGCCTTGAATGAAGAGGCTGGTTTCCAACCTCTTGTACTAAGAGGAGGTATCGTATTTAAATCACCTTTAATGTACAAAATTCATATTGTTCCTTTGGTTACCATCCCTCAAGGGAAAATAGGATATGTATTCGCAAAGGATGGTCAACCCTTAGAACCAACTCAAACTCTGGGTAAAATTGTTCGAGAAGCAGATAATTTTCAAAACGTAAAAAAGTTCTTTGAATTTGGTGGACAGAGAGGTCCACAAAGAGGAATTATTAGGGAGGGTACCTATGCCTTTAACTTAGCACAATTTATTATAATTACTGAAAATAGGACTTACTATTTGCCAACAGGAGGTAAAGCTGAACTAGATGTAATTAAACAAATGTCTCAACAACTTATCCAAAATAAAGGTTTTACACCTGTAATTATTAAAGGTGATGAAGATATGGTGGCAGTTGTTACAGTTCATGATGGCCCCTCTCTTGCAAAGGATAATATTATAGCGCCAACGGTTGGTGATGATTCTGATGATTTAAACTATCACAACAACTTCCAAGATATCGAAAAATTCCTCTCTGCAGGTGGCTTTAGAGGAAGACAATATCAAGTACTAGCCGATGGTACTTATTATATTAACAGATTTTTTGCAACTATTGAATTAATAAGAAAAACTGTAATTCCTGTTGGATTTGTAGGCGTTGTTGTTTCCTATACTGGTCCTAAAGGAATTGATAGTACAGGCGATGACTACAAACATGGTGAGTTAGTACCAAATGGTTTTAGAGGTGTGTGGAAGGATGCTCTAATGCCAGGTAAATATGCCTTCAATACCTTTGCAGGCAGTATTTTCAAAATTCCAACCACAAATGTAATTTTAAAATGGATATTTGACCAGGTTGGTTCACACAAATATGATGAAAATTTAAAGGAAGTGTCCTTAATCACAAAAGATGCTTTTGAACCATCTTTACCATTATCCGTAGTTTTTCATATAGATTATAGAAAAGCTCCATTGGTTATTCAAAGATTTGGGGACATAAAAATGCTGGTGGACCAAACTCTTGATCCAATGGTAAGTGCTTATTTTAAAAATGTTGGTCAAACTAAAACGTTAATTGAATTAATTCAACAAAGAAGCGATATACAGAACCAATCTTCTAATGAGATGAAACAAAAATTTGATCATTATAATATTGAATTAGAGGAAGTATTGATTGGTACCCCTAACTCCTCTAATGATAATAAGGTTGAATTTATCCTTACTCAGTTAAGAGACCGACAAGTTGCTACTGAACAATTAGAGACCTACGCCAAACAACAAAAGGCCTCTGAAAAACAAAAAGAACTTAATGAGGCACAAGCAATTGCTAAAATGCAAACTAGTCTAAGTGAATCTGATATCAATATTAGAATTCAAGAGAACACCGGAAAAGCAGAACTTCAAAAGGCAAGACAAGATGCAGAAAAAATCCAAAGGCTTTCTGAAGCTGATGCCTACAAAATTAAACAGCAAGCTCAAGCAAATGCCTTTACCATAGAACAACAAGCCGGTGCTGAAGCTAAACGAACTGAGTTACTTGGTAAAGCAGAAGCCTTTAAGATTCAATCTGTAGGTGCAGCAGAGGCTGATAGAGAAGCTCGAGTAGGTATTTCTAAGGCTATAGCTGCCACTGAACAGGTAAAAGCTTATGGCGGAGCACAGTATCAAATTATGCAGGATGTATTAAAGAACTTTGCAGAAGCTATTAAACAATCCAAAATTGACATTGTTCCTAAAACAGTTATTATGAATGGCGGTAAGGATGGGGAAACTAAAATACCAAATGCCTTTGAAAGTATGTTAACTTTATTATTAACTGAAAAATTAGGAGAAATTAAATCAGAAACTACGCCAAGTTCACCAGAAATCGAAAAAATTAAAAAAGAACTCTTGGAAAAAATTAGTAACTCACCTACTGGAGACACTAAAATCACAAAAATATAAAAGAAGGAGGATTTCCTCCTTCTTTTATATTTAAAGTTATATTTCTATTTAATTATCTTTTCTGCTTCAATTACTACTTTTTCAACGGTAAACCCAAATTTCTCAAATAGAACCTCAGCTTTTCCTGATGCTCCAAAATGATCTATGGAAATTATAGTTCCATCTAACCCAGTGTACTTATGCCATCCAAAAGAAGTAGCAGCTTCCACAGCAAGTCTTGCTCTTACCTTACCAGGTAAAATGCTTTCCTTATATTCGTTACTCTGAGCATCAAATAATTCAAAAGATGGCATACTAACTACTCTAGCATCTATACCCTTTTTCTTTAATTCATCCGCTGCTTTAAAAATAAGTTCAACTTCTGAACCTGAAGCCATAAGTATAAGGTCTGGAGTTTCTTTTTCAGAATTCTTTAAAATATACGCTCCTTTTAAAGCTTCAATACCTGTGTTATCATACAGTGGTAAAGCCTGTCTCGTTAGCACAAGAGAAATGGGTGCATCATTTTTAGTAACAGCCAAGTACCAGCCTGCTGCAGTTTCCTTTGAATCAGCGGGTCTAAACACTATCATATTAGGAATACTTCTTAATGCAGCCAATTGTTCAATTGGTTCATGTGTTGGTCCATCTTCTCCAACTCCAATACTATCATGTGTAAGTACATAAGTGATTGGAAGCTTCATAAGTGCAGATAATCTCATAGCACCTTTCATATAGTCACTAAATACGAAGAATGTAGATACAAATACCTTTAATCCCCCATGTAAATAAATACCATTTGCAATAGCTGCCATAGCATGTTCTCTTACTCCAAAATGTAAGTTTGAACCAGATCTATCTTCTGCGGAGAAATCACCCTTTCCATTCATGTAAGTCTTATTTGAAGGTGCAAGATCTGCTGACCCACCAATAAGATTTGGAACTAATTTAGCCAATCTATTTATAAGAATACCAGAGGCATCTCTTGTAGCTAAGGATTTATCGAAACTCCAAAAATCCTTATCTAATAATAAATCTTTAGAAATTTTACCACTAAACCATAGTTCCCATTCTTCTGCTAATTCTGGATATTCCTTTGAATATTCTTCAAATAAATTATTCCAAGCTACTTCTTTATTTTCTGCTTCTTTTTTAAAGCCTTCAATTTCAATTTGAACTTCATTTGGTACAGTAAACGGTTCATAGTTCCAATCTAAATTTTCTTTAAGAGCTTTAAAATTTTCTGCACCTAAAGGCTCACCATGAGCAGAAGCCTTACCCTGCTTTAAAGGACATCCAAATCCTATTATGGTTTTAACTATTATTAAACTTGGCTTTGAAATCTCAGCTTTTGCAGCTTCAATTGCAGCATTAATTTTAACTATATCATTACCATCATCTACATTAATAACCTGGAAGCCGTAGGCTTCATACCTTAAGCCAACATTTTCTCTAAAGGCTATATCTGTATCTCCTTCAATGGATATGTTGTTTGAATCATACAAAAGTATAAGTTTTCCTAGACCAAGTGTACCCGCTAGAGAAGAAGCTTCAGAAGAAATACCTTCCATAAGACAACCATCCCCCGCTATAGCATAAGTATAATGGTCCACCACCTTATAATTAGGTCTATTATATTTTTTTGCCATATATGCTTCAGAAATTGCCATACCAACTGCATTACAAATTCCTTGACCAAGTGGTCCGGTGGTAGTTTCAACACCATGCGTATGTCCAAACTCAGGATGCCCTGGGGTCTTACTTCCGTATTGTCTAAATTCTTTAATGTCATCCATGGAAACCTTATAACCAAAAATATGCAATAGTGAATAAATAAGCATAGAACCATGACCTGCGGATAAAACAAATCTATCTCTATCAATCCATTTTGAATTCCCTGGGTTATGCTTTAAATGCTTAGACCATAATGTGTATGCCATAGCTGCAGTTCCAAGTGGCAGGCCTGGGTGACCTGATTTTGATTTTTCAATTGCTTCTGCAGAAACTACTCTTATGGTATTTATAGCTAATGTATCTATATTTCTCATAAACTACCTCCTAGTATTTTTATGCTTTTCATTAGTTATTATAAAGTCCTTTTTGAAATATGTAAACTTTATTTTTTAATTTTCTAAATTAATCCCTGTAATCTTATAGGAAAATAACCATTGTTTTTAAGATTCACCTTTGATCTTGTACCTTTTCTTGCTACGGGAAGTGTCTCAAAAGGTGCTTTCGTTGATATATTTTGTTCATATACAAATATGTTATCAGAATTATTATCGTCAGTTTCATTATATAAAATAATATGACCATCACCTTTTCCATTGTCTTTAAGTAATGCATCTCCTGGTTTTAAATCATCCCAAGATATTTCTGATATTAAGTGCCCATCTATTATACTTCCATGTTTAACCGAATTAAATAGGGTTAGAGTGGTTTGTCTACTTATTCCCCATGCTATACTTACAAACCCAGAACAGTCATTACCATATACCTCTTTACTATCTTTAATCTTAGCTAAAAAATCGCTAACGGAGGATACTTGATAAATGTCCATTGTATAAGGTATACCTGTATAGGTTTTTCCTTTTTTAAAAGTATAGTTCCCATAGCTATTCTTAATGTCGTATTTAGGTATCCATTTCACCTCTGCCATGGCCTTTGCCCTGTTAATAACATCTGTTCTTTTAACTTCAAGGTCTTTATCTGTTTCTGAGTCAGTAATCAAATTCAAACTATTATCATTGTCATAGGTAATATTCTTATCATTAAATGAGAATGGGATTATACTTTTTTCTTTCTTTATATTTATTTTCGGATTAATTATTATTGAAAAAATTAAAATAAATAATACTAAAGTAATAAATACATTGAAGATTTTTTTAGTAGCATTTACTATATCCATGTTAAATCTCCTTTCTGAAAAGATATAGTATAATTATTAAAACTTAAAATAGAATATTCCAAAATAATGAAATTTGTAATATTTAACCTCTTATACGGATATTATTAAACATACAACATTTAGTTAAAGAGGTGATATTCAATTAATGCTTCATAAGGCAAAAACTGCACGTAACTTTTTATTATTTAGTAGTGTCCTTCCATTGTTTTTGGTTATATTTCTAAGTATCCCCTTATTATTAAGTCATTTTAACATTAATTTTCAATATTACAATTACATAATTGATAACAAATCCCTGCAGGGCTTTACAACAATTTTTATCAGTATCATTTTAGAGGCACTTCCTTTTATAATATTAGGTACCTTTATATCTTCATTAATTCAAATTTTTATTAGTGAGGATTTTATAGCTACACTTATCCCGAAAAATAGATTTATTGGGATTTTGTGTGCAGCACTTATCGGATTAATATTTCCCGTCTGTGATTGCGCTATAGTACCCATTGTTAGAAGATTACTAAAAAAAGGAGTCCCTCTACATATTGGGATAACATTTATGCTTGCAGTACCGATTTTAAATCCAATAGTATTATCCTCTACATATTATGCTTTTTCAAATAACCTATCTATGGTGTTTTTAAGGGGATTTTTAGGGTTTATAAGTGCTATGATTATTGGAAACTTAATTGGAATTTTTCAAGGAAACAATGAAATTCTAAAAGAATTTGAAGCAGCTGATAACCATGCACATTTACATAATCATTCTCATGCTAGTTGTAGTTGTGGTCATGAACATGTACATGTACATGAACATGTACACGTACATGAACATACAAAGAAAAACACTCACCAACTTTCTCAAATAATGAATGTATTAGAACATACAAGTATGGAATTACATGATGTAGGTAGATTTTTAATATTTGGTGCATTTTTATCCTCTATAATGCAAACCTTTTTGCCTAGAAAATACATCTTATTTGTAGGACAAGATAACTTATATTCAGTGTTAGCTATGATTGTTTTAGCATTTTTACTGGCTATATGCTCAGAGACCGATGCATTTATTGCTAGAACTTTTGTTGGTCAATTTACTACAGGCTCCATTGTTGCTTTTTTGATATTTGGCCCTATGATAGATATAAAAAATACCCTTATGCTTAGTAGTACCTTTAAAGCTAAATTCGTAATAACATTAATATTTATTATATTTACTGTATGTTTCATCCTAGGCGTCCTTATAAACCTTATTGAGTACAAAGGAGGTTTGCAATGGTTAAATTTAATAAAAGTGAATTGAAATGGCAGCTAATACTAATTGGCTTAACCTATTACCTTTATATGTTATTATCAACGAGAAGAATATACTATTTTATTCATCCAAGGATGATAAAATATACTTACCTGTCTTTTATTTTTTTAATAATATTAACTTTACTTCAACTTAAACGATTGTTTACAATATCGGAAAACAGGAAAATTTCCTTTTCCATATTTTTTATTCCTATAATCTTAGGTCTATTAGTAGATCCCCAAGGTCTAAGTGGAGAAATTGCTGGTAAAAAAAAGCTTTCTTTATCTCAAAATAATATAGCAAAATCTAATTCGCCTTCAAATAAAGAAAATGTTACAATATTAAAAATTGATAATGAAAATTCCTTATTAGAGGTTAATAATAACAACTTTATTGATATAACTGATGGCGTAATGAACACTAACACTGATAAGTATATTGGACAGAAAATTAATATTACTGGATTTGTATATAGAGATGAAACAACCTCTAAAAATGAATTTATTGTAGGAAGAATAATGATTATTTGCTGTGCAGCAGATTCAGAGATTATAGGCCTTCTTTGCGAATGGGACGGAGCAAGTTCTTTTAATGCTGATCAGTGGGTAAATGTAACCGGAACTATAGGGAAATTGCCTCATTTAAATTCTGGTAAAATTCAAGAAATACCTTATATAAAAGTAGAAAAAGTTGACCCTGTAGAGAAACCAGCTATACCTTATCTTTATACTGAATAACTAAAATTTTATTTTTAATGTATAAAATAAAATTATCTGTCAATAATTAATAATGCACACAAAACCATCTCGAGGATAATATTTAAATTTGTAACGAGTAAATATTATCCTCCCCACATTTACTTAATCCTTCAAATCTTTTATATCCACCATTAAGGTTTCATCAGTTTTTAGATTTCTAACTTGTATCACTCCGTCTCTATCGGTGCTAATACTTTCAATCCACACAGGATTATTTTTGTACAAAACATTTATAACACCTTTAGACTGAAGTATTTCCTTTACTCTTTCTTTATTCAAAATATCATCTCCTTGTATATAGGATTAATATATTTAACTTTTTTATACTAAAAAAAAGAGCTGCCTCTTAAAATGACTTTAAATCATTTTAAGACACACCTTTTCTCAAATTAGTTTTATGATCTATTAAATATTTTTTACTTTAAAACTATTTAATAGATTTTTTCAATAACAACTTCATAATTTCCTTCAGGCGATACAACCACACATTTTGTTCCAACTGTTTTTCTGTATATTGCAATTCCTAATGGTGATTCTATACTAATAGCCATTGTTTCTGGGTTAGTTTCTACTGTAGATACTAAACACACCTTTTCAACATCATCAGTATCAAGGAATTTAATATCAGCCTGTCCTCCAAGACCTAATTTACCATCATTAGCTTCATCCTCTACTACAGTGCAATTATTAAGCAAATCTTGAATCTTTAGTATTCTATCATTATTCGTTGCTTCATCATCCTTAGCTGCGTCATATTCTGCATTTTCACTTAAATCACCATGTGCTTTTGCTTCTTTGATTGAAGCCGTAATTTCTCTTCTTTTTATTCCAGTACGAAATTCTAATTCTTCCTCTAGTTTCTTTACTCCGTTGTGTGTTAATATCGTTTTATCCATTATAAATCACTCATCCTTTGCATTATTTATTTTCATTATAAATTTACCTATACAATTCACCATAACATTATTATAGATTAAATCAATATAATTATCAAAATTTATTTATGTAGTATCTTACACAGTGGAACTATCCCGTTTCTTTAAATCCTCTATAGCTTTTTAAAAAAGTTTTTTACCGATACTACCTTCCCTTAAATTTAATCTCGCTTCTTTAATTAAAAACCAATTAATTTTATCAGCTTCGCAGGACATAACAAACTCAGATTTCTCAACAAAAGCTAGATACCCCAACATTAATAGATTTCCTTCAATATGATGATAACTAGAAATATTTCGCTGATTATGTCTAGAACATTCACTATTATTAATTTACATATTTTTCCATATCCATTGTATCATAATTAAATATGTTTTAAAAGAACTTTAAGTTTGCACATATATTATTATTTGCTAACCTGGTAATTCCTCAAAAATCTTCCTTAACAATTTTAATTCCATCAACATGTTTTCTACTCATTATCTTATCTTTTTTTCTATTTTCTACACTTTCAAAAATAATATCAAAATCATAATCCTCTGGATATAACTCATCCTGTAAAATATATAGAGAAAGTCTCTTATTATTTATTTTCAGCTTCTTTTTCATCACCATAACTCCATAATCACCCTTAGAGTTTTCAAGTTCACAGATAATTCCACTTCTCTTCATAAAAGTTATATACACAGAATCTCCAATGTTAAATTTTGATTTAGCCTTTTGTTTTTCTGAAATTTTATTAATTTTCTGTAGCTTTATGATTTTTTCTTTATGGTCCTCTTCTATAATAGGTTTTAATATAATTTCAGTCTTGTAATCTTCATAATTTTTCTTTTCCTTATAAGTTACTAAATGGGCTCTCTCAATAATTAACTTATTCATCCCCAGTCTTAGTGCAATTAAAAAGGCATTACTTTCTCCAGGTTTTCCTATACTTAATTTATAGAGAGGCTTTAAGGTCTCTATATCAAATTCCATACAACCATTAATAAAACCTTGGTTTTTTAATGCAAATTCCTTGATTTCACTGTAATGGGTAGTGGCTAATATAATAGATCCTTTTTTGTAAATCTCTTCTAATACCGATACAGCTATACCCATGCCTTCTCCTGGATCTGTACCAGCACCAATTTCATCCATGATCACAAGAGTGTACTTATCTGCAGTATTTAAAATATTTATAATATTTGTAATGTGAGAAGAAAAAGTACTTAAATTTTGTTCTATACTTTGACCATCACCAATATCTGCTAATACATCTAAAAATATAGCAAATTCACTCTCCGCTGCTACAGGCACCTGTAAACCGCATTGAGCCATAATTGTTAAAAGTCCCACTGTTTTAAGCGCTACAGTCTTTCCTCCAGTATTAGGTCCGGTTATTACTACAGAATTGTATGCTTTTCCTACTTCAAAATCTAAGGGTACAACATTACTTCCAATAAGTGGATGCCTTCCTTTATTAATTTTTATATAGTTACTTGTATTAAGCTTTACGCTTCTTCCATCAATTGTTTTACTATACTTTCCCTTTGCAAAGAGAAAATCATAATAACTCATAGTTTCAATATTGATATTTATTTCTCTTTCATAACTGGTAACCAACACTGTTAAGGCAGCGAGAATTTTATATACTTCATTTTCTTCTTCAATTTTAAATATATTCAATTCATTTTGTAATCTCTTAATTTCTTCAGGTTCTATGAACACAGTAGAACCACTACCTGACTTATCTAATACATCTCCTTCAATATTATTTTTATATTCACTCTTTACGGGAATTACATATCTACCATTTCTTTGACTAACAAGTGCGTCTCGTATAAAGTTTTTATACTTTGCATTTCTAAGTAAAGTATCTAGCTTACTTTTAATTCTATCCTCTAAGATTATTATCCGCTTTCTAAGCTTTGATAAATTCCCACTGGCCTTATCAGTTACTCTAGACCCATCTATACTTTTTTCTATTTCTTCAACTAAATCATTAAGTTCATAGGTAGATAGTGCAAAGGTACTTATAATTGGAGCGACTTCATTTTTATTTAACATAAACCTTTTTAATTTCTTAGTTTCTTTTAATAAACCACATAGGCTTCCTAGCTCTTCGGGGAAAAGAATCCCACCCTTATTAATTTTTTCTTTTAAGTGCTTTATTCCACTCAAGCTATGAATTGGAATACTTGAATTTATATTCACAATTGCTCTAGCCTCCATGGTTTCATTCATGTTCTTTTCTATTATATTAATATCCAAATAGGGTTCTAACTTCTGGATTTGCTCCTTAGCATCTTCAGAAAGGGCGTACCCTTTTATTATTTCCTTAATTTTATCAAATTCTAATAGTTCTAAGGTTTTATTATTCAACTCTAATTCCTCCATTTATATCTTTATTTTTTACTTTAATACCACCTAATACAATTGACATTTAAATTCCCCCTTTACAAAAAATAAAGGACCATAAATGAAAACAAATTCATTTACAGTCCTAGTAATCCTAAATTTACCAATCAAAAATTCAACAAAAAAATACCGCTCACCCGCGGTTAATCTGCTAAATACCAAAGGATTTAGTTTCTGCGTGTTCTCATCTAAGTTTAAATTTAAAAATTCGCAACTAAATAAACCTATTACTTATAGGCTTTTCGGATTTTTAAACTTAAATATTTAATTACTTAGTTAAGAACTACCTTATCCATAAAACATTCTCCTTCGTATAGAATTAAATTAATTATAACATGGGTGTTTCTTGTTTACAACTTTGTATTAAGTTATAATTAGAAATACTAACACTATAAGGAGATTTATTATGAAGTACCAGATTATAATATTTGATGCAGATGAAACTTTATTTGATTTTAAAAAATCTGAAAAAGAGGCCCTTCAAAATACTTTGCTTGAATTTGATATAAAATATGATGAAAATCACCATTTAAAAGTATATAAGGCTATAAATACTGCTATATGGAAAGAGCTTGAAAATGGTCTTATTACTCAGAAAAAGTTAAAGGTTGAAAGATTTAAAAGATTATCGGATAGCCTAAATGCTGGATTTGATGAGGTTGAATTTGCTAAATCATATATAAAACATTTGTCTTTGGCATCATTTTTGTACGATGATAGTATGGAACTTGTAGAAAGTCTGCATAAAAATTATAGACTTACAATAATTACAAATGGTCTTAAGGATGTTCAGGATACTAGAATACGAAAATCTATTATAGCAAAATACTTTGAGGATATAGTAGTATCTGAGGAAGTTAAAGTTTCAAAGCCAGACCCTAAAATATTTGAACATGCTTTAAACAATATAAAGCATACTGACAAAAGCAAGGTTTTGCTAGTAGGTGATAGCTTAACCTCTGATATACAAGGTGGGCTAAATTTTGGTATAGATACATGCTGGTTTAATCCTAGTAAAATTGTAAATAAAACCGCAATAAAACCCACTTATGAGATTTCTAATTTGATGGAACTTAAGGATATACTTCAAAAATAGACATCGCTTATCAACAGGAAATTGTACCAACCCTTTGTCCTTTATTTTATTCGGTAAGTTAGCCATCTAAAAAACTTTCCTATCTTATTAAATGAAATTAAATTACAAAGTACCTCAGATAATTTTCCGAATTTCCTGTAAAATAGATTAAAGGCTAAAAATGGAGCTATTTGCTTTTTAGTTTTAGGTATTCTTTTTATTATATTTTTAAAGCTATATACTTCTTTATATATCCCTATATAGCCCTTATACAATTCTTCTTCTGTCATATTCTTAGGTTTATATACAACTTGAGCCGTATTATAGTGAGTCAAATTAAAATCTACTATTCTATTTTCTCCTAATAATGATAAGTATAACTTTGTACCAGGATAAGGCGTGAGAATATGTGAGGTTACAGTTTCTATTTTATTTTTAACTATCCATTTTATTGTATTTTTAAAAACAGAAACATCATCTTCATCCAACCCAAAAACAAAACTTGCATTTATCATTATTCCTCTTTTATGAATTTCATCAACTAGTTTCTCGTACCTACTTACACTATTTTGTACCTTATGAATGCTTTCCAAGGATTTGCAATTTATACTTTCAAAGCCTATAAAAAGACTTTGGCAACCAGTTTCCTTCATTTGATCTAACAATTCAGGCATATCTACAATATTTGAAGTAACCGCTGCATTCCACTTTAATTTAAGAGGTTTTATAGCCTCTAATAATTTTTTTGTCCTTTGTGGATTACCAATAAAATTATCATCAATGAACATTATATGCCTTGTTTTTAAAGCATTTATCTCCTTAATTACATGGTCTATAGGTCTATTAATATAGGTATTAAGGGTATTCAAGCAACTATTATAGCAAAAATCACACTTGAAAGGACATCCTCTGCTTGTACTTATTATATTTGTATATAAATATTTTTTAGTATCAATAATATTATAGTCTGGTGATACTATCTCTGTTCCAGACATATTTACCATATCATAATAAACCTTTTTAAGTGAATTATTCTCTTTATCCATAAGAATCTTTTTCCAAACCCTCTCCGCCATTCCCACATTTATTGCATCGAAATTATTAATAGCCGCCTCTGGATCTGCAGTTATATGTATACCTCCTGCAATTACAGGCACACCACGTTTTTGGAATTCCTTTGATATTTCTACCGCTCTATTCATAACATCTACAGTAACAGTTATTGCTACTAAGTCTACATGTTCATCAAAATCTATCTTTTCGACATTCTCATTTTCAATAATAACCTGATGCTTTTTAGGTGTAAGATTTGCTAAGGTTAACAAGGCTAATGATGGAGACATTCTAGTTTTTAACTTTGTATCCATCGGTCTCGGTATCATGGCAGGTTGAATTAATTTAATCTTCATATAATATCCCCTCAAATTATATAATTACTTTCTAAGGTTACTAACTGACACACTTATAATACTATATATCAAAAGATAAAGCAATAATAAATTATTGTTTATCAATAATTTATTATTGTTTTGCATTGCTTCATTCACCTTAATTTAGTAGTTCCTCTTTTATAGCAGGATTACTCGTCCCCTGAGTTGGTATAACTATTTAAAGAAACCCCAGATGATTACCATCCGGGGTTCCTTTAAATTTTAATATAAAAAGTTATCTTACCAACCAACCCTTACTAATAATGCTTTTGGATCTCCCACTTCAAGGTAAGCTGCTTGTCCATTTACATCATCATAGCAGAATCCATATGCAAGTGCGTTTATACTATGTGTGTGCCAGAATTGAGCATAAAAGTTAGCAGGACCTGCTTTATAATATGCACTAGGATTGTTCCAGTTAGCTGTATCATTAAGTACATGCCTATTAATAGCAGCACAAGTTTGAGGATTTTGCTGTAACCCGTTAGTACCCAATAATATATCCTGAGTAGAATAAGAAGAATAGCCAGCAAAGTAATTTGCATTAGCACCGCCAACTTGGAAAGAACCATGCATAGGAGCTACTATTCTATAAGGAGCTTGTAATGTTGCAAGTGCTTTGAATTCGCTTGTAACTTCATTTTGATATTTAGTAAACAAACCTGAACGCGTTTCAGATTCTAATTCTCCTGTAGTTTGGTCATAATTTCCTGCTCTGTTTACTAACCTATGTTGTATAGGGAATCCGAAGCCATCAACTCTAGTAGTGTTTCCATGATATCCGCTATCGTTTACAGTAAATTCCACAAAGTCAAAATAGATATCCCTATTTGGATCTGATGTATTATCAACATTAGGTCCGGCAAAGCCATTGTCATATGTTTTAATATAGCAAGGGCTACCTACACTTAAAAACATTCTTCCTGAAGATAATTTAGGTAGGGTTGTGTAAGACGCTTGATCTACAGTATGGTATATATTTGCATAATTAACACCATTTTTTGTAAGATGACCACTTGCATCATTCATAGCCGTAGAAATAGGAATCAGATTTCCGGATAGATCCAGATATGACCATTTCCCATTTGCTTGATTAATTCCAATTACGGCCCAATATATTTTATTATCTGGATAAGCTCCATTAGTTCCATTCATAACCTTTATATTAACCGCACCAGCAATGGCTGGAGTTGGTATGGAGGATGCTGCAATTGAATATATGGAATTTGATCCTTGAGGTTGAGTTGTAACTGCTGTAAAAGACCATCTTTGAGCGTCAGTACCATTATCTGTATACTGCTGCACAGCTGCACCATCTACTTTAGATGAAGCTGCTACATCCATTGTTAATCCGCTTGCTTTAGAAACTACTTTAGAATAGCCGTTTCCCATATTTACTATCTGCCACTTTTGAGCATCTGTACCGTTATCTGTATATTGTTGAAGTTGAGTACCATTAACTTTAGAAGAGCCGGGGACATCAAGAGCCTTTCCACTGTGTACAGCAATTAATTTATAGTAGCCACCTCCAACATCTACAACTTTGAATTGTTGGTTAGCGCCTCCAGTACTTGTCCATTGATGCATTTTAGCACTATCTGAAGTTGATACACCATCAACATCTAACACTTTCCCACTAACTTTAGAAGTTATTTTGTAAACAGTTCCACTTACGATTCCAGACCCTGATGTAACTGTATTAGTAAACCATGCAGTATCATAAGATGATGTGCCATTATTATAGGTGAAGGAATAACTAAGGCTGTCAGTAGAAGCAACAGTGACATTTTGTTCATACCTAGCATTACTGCTGTTGTAAGTCATTCGATAGTTAAGTTGACTACCTGAATTGATTTTATAATGTACATCTACCCAGCTGGCACTGCCGTTAAACTTAAACCAAATTGTAGAGGTGTTTCCTGATACACTGACGCCATTTGTAAAATCCGCTGCATAAACATTGGTTTTAGTAATAAATGAGCACAATAACAAAAACACTGTAAATAAAGATACAGATCTACATATTTTTTTAAACATACTTATTACCTCGTTTCTTTTCAATATTTTGTTTTTGAATAGAAAATTATAAACTGAAAATTATCATTAGTATTTAAACCCATCACGCTAGAAGCATTTCCACCACCTCCCTATTCGCTTGCTTTTTAACTATATTGCTTTTTTCTATAAAGAAGTATAGCTAACATAATAAATCAAACCAATTTACGGGCACTAATCTCATAGGTGTATTACTTTCTCATCGTTGATTAATAAAAAACACTGAATATTATTGGTCAAAATCATATTGTATAAGAAAGTAAGCATTCACTTAATTATTCCAATATCTATGCTTACGAATAAATTATATCACAAAGAATACGATATGGTAATATATGTTAATAAAAATAGTACAATTATCTGATTATTCTGTTTATACTTGAATTTAATCATCTATAGTGATTTAAATATTATGATGATGTAGCAGTATATCTTGATGATGATATAAACAAGACAAATGTAACATGGCTTAATTCTTACACTACTAACTTATGGAGATATGTAAAACAAACATATGGATCAATGGGTGGAGACGGAAGATTATATGTAATTCTCCACAAAAAATATGGAGGTGGTCACCCTGCTTACTACTATGACGGAAGTCATGACTACCGTAACGTAATTGACGTGAGTGGCAGTGATTTCGTTAGCCAGACTGGCTGGAACCTGGATGCAGTAACCCATGAAGTTGGTCATATAGTGGAAAGTGCAACCAAGGGAACCAAGGGTTCTCCTGCTTTCGGTATCTGGAAGGACAGCAAGTGGTGTGAGATATTCAATTATGACGTGTATAATGGGCTCGGCATGACCAGTGAAGCACAGAGGGCCTACAACAATTGTATTTCAATTACAGATTCCTTCCCTGCAGCCGGAACAGCGTGGTTTAAAAAATGGTAATTTTACGAGAAACATGAACATGGGTGAATTTGTATATTTCTGGGGCAGTGCGGCAGGAATTGATTTAAAGGCATTGGCAACCACTACTTTTGGGTGGAGATACCTCTAATGGAGCCAGGATTAACCAGTGGACCTATGACTATAATAGCAGCAACCAGAGATGGCCTATAGCGCCTGCCGGGAACGGTCACTTTAAGATAATTTCATGGGTGACCAGAAAGTGCGAATAGAACCACAAACGGATGGCAAATTCAAGTTCTATTTCGCTCATGATGGTCAAAGCTTTGACATTCCTGGAGGTCAGACTGACAACAACGTACCTTTAGAGCAATATCCTGCCAACGGTTTTTCCTGGCAGAAGTTCACTTTAGAGAGAGTACAGTAAAGATTAATAACAAGAGCTATAGGTTTAAATCAATTTATTTCAACATCACATTTATCACTAAAATTAATATCAATTTTCTCAGCCCATGTACATGCCTTAATGTCCAGTAAAGTTTTTTTCAAGTAACCATCTTGATTTTCTGGGATACTAATCTTTAGTATATTTATCTTCTCTTTTAATGAAAGATTCCTTTCCGACTTATATTTTCTTACTTCACCTATAATTTTCTTAAGGTTTTCTCCAAAGCATAATATATCTTCATTACTAATATCAGACTTAATTTCCCACTGCATTGTATGTATTGAAACTGTTTTTTCAAAATCTTTATAATATGACTGATATATTTCTTCAGTAATATAGGGTACATATACGGCATAAAGCTTTAGAATTTCTAAGAGTACCTTATATATTGCGTATTGCCCCGATAATCGTTCTGCAATTCCATGTATTTCCGGTTTATAAAGTCTATCCTTCACAATTTCAAGATAATCATCACAAAAATCATTCCAAAAGAATTCATCTATTTCATGCTTTGCAACACCAATCTCGTATTGATTTAAATTCACTGTTACTACCGATTCCAATCTTTTAACTTTTTCAATTATCCATTGATCAATAGGTAGTATATCCATAGGCTTATCTCCATTAAAATCTTGAAGCTGCATAACACCGAAATTAGCTGCATTCCAAAGCTTATTTAAAAACCTTTTTGATATTTTAAGTTCATTCTCAGAAAACATAGTATCAGTTCCAAGTTTTGCTCCAGCAGCCCAGTATCTAAGTGCATCTGCAGAATGTTTTTCTATTAATTCCTTTGGTGAAGAAGGTGCATTATTTTTTGACTTACTTATTTTCTCGCCCTTCTTAGCCAAAACAAAACCACATATCATAATATCCTTCCATGGAAGACTTCCAGTATGGAACAAACATCTAACTATTGTATAAAATGTCCATGTCCTAATTATTTCATGTGCCTGTGTCCTCATTCCCATTGGAAGAAGTTTTTTAGTTATATCATTTTCTGTATTCCAGCTTGAATTTATTAATGGTGTTAGTGATGAAGTACCCCAGGTATCAAATACAGCCGTCTCTGGTATAAATTCTAAACTACCACAGCTACATGCGAGAACTGGTTTTACTTCCATCGGATTCACTGGAAGTTCCTCATCTTTTGCAAGTATAACCTTACCACACTTACGGCAGTACCATAGTGGGAATTGGATGCCAAAGTATCTTTGCCTTGATATGCACCAATCCCATTTCAGATTTTCAACCCAAGCTATGTACCTGTTTTTCATAGTAGGCGGATACCAATTTATTTCATCAGCAGCTTTTAAATATCTTTCTCTTTCACTTAAAATATCTATATACCACTGCTTTGAATGTATTATTTCTATTGGTTTTCCACACCTTTCATGAATTGAAACTGTATGGGTTATTATTTCACTTTTTCTTAAAAGGTTATTTACCTTAAGAAGTTCTATTATTTCTCCCCTAGCCTTTGAAACCTTACTTCCTCCTATTAATGGAACATAATCATTTATTTTTCCGTCACTTTCTATAACTTTTTTATAGGGTAGCTTATGATTTTCATACCACTCAACATCCGTTATATCTCCAAAGGTGGCACACATTACTACTCCCGTTCCCTTTTCAAGGCTTACCTTTTCATCTGCTAGAATTGGTATTTTATAATTATACAATGGAACTAATGCATTTTTGCCTATATATTTTAAGTATCTTTCATCCTCCGGATTTACAAATAGACATACACAACCATAAAGAAGCTCTGGTCTTGTGGTTGCAACTAATAACTCCTCTCCATCTACTAAAAATGGTATATAGTTAAATGTGGTTTCCGTATCTTTACTCTCAAGCTCTGCCTGTGCAATTGAGGTTTGGCATGTTGTACACCATAAAACAGGTGATTCCTTAATATATGCTTTCCCTGCCCTGGCCATATCTAAAAAGGCCTTTTGAGATATTTTTTGTACCCTAGTGTTTATGGTTTCATATTGAAGGTTCCAATCTACACTAAATCCCATTGAAAGCCAAAGATTTTTAAATTCTTCTTCATACTTGTTAGTTGTTATAAGACATTTTTCAATAAATTCATCCCGTGGCATCTCAACTGCTCTTATATTTTGTTCCTTTTCTACAAGTCTTTCTGTAGGCAGCCCATTATCATCAAATCCAAGGGGATAAAATACATTCTTACCCTGCATTCTTTGAAACCTAGCTATTATCTCAGCCTGTGTATAGGAAAATATATGTCCTATATGAAGGCTTCCGCTTATTGTCGGGGGCGGTGTGTCTATGGAGAATGTTTCCTTTTCACTTTCAAAATCATACTTATATATATTAAAATTTTTCCAATATTCCCTCCATTTCGTTTCTGACTCAATATGATTGTATTTTTTACTTAACATTACGCATTCCTCCTAAAATTAAAATAAGATAATTTATTACACTTAATTGAACAATTAGAAAAACAAAAAACCCTTCGTCCTAATATATAGGACGAAGGGTAAAACTCCGTGGTACCACCTAGCTTTGTACATATGTACACTCTCAGTATAGTGCGGGCATATATGCCGATACTATTTCCCTTTTAACAGTGGGAATTCCGTTAAAGCCTACGCACAAAAAGTTTTCGGTTTAAAGCTCCGAGGCTACATTCATCACGCAAATCACGGGAAATTTCCACCAGCATTCCCTCTCTTTATTTCAAATACGTAATTACTCTTCCTCATCAATGCATTTGTTTATGATATTAATATTATTATATATATTATCAACATTTCTATATATTGTCAATATTTAAATACACCTCTATATTTCTCTTATATTTAAGTTAAATGATCTTCTAAAATCTCATCATAATAAGTTCTTTTGCAGATAAAATAATATAAAATTTGTATACACAAAAATATTAAAGAAACTATTATATTAGAATACAAATGATACATTTTTACATTATTTGAACTGTCTTGATTGAAAATCATGGTATAAGTAAAAGCTAATAGAATCCCAAGAAAGGGTCCTATAAAAAATAGTGGTTTAAGTTCACTTCCTATCTGTTTTTTTATCTCATCCTCTGTAATTCCTATTTTGTACATACAATTAAATCTCTTTTTATCGCTATCTATATCTGATAATAACTTTAAAAACAACACTATAGCTGTTGCGACGAAAAAAAATATTCCTAAATATCCAGAGGTGAATAATAATAGTCTAGCCCCTTGCTGGTTATAATTAAAACTACTGATTCTCGAGGTAACTTTTAATGTATCTTCTAAAAAAGTATACTGTAAATTTGACTCTTTAGTAGTTTTATTTATTACATCCAGATCACTTTTCAATTG